>JAZUKR010000157.1:0-6430 GCA_045643385.1 Christensenellaceae bacterium
AACCCTGTCTATTTCGTTTTTTCTACCTATAACCGGGTCAAGTTTTCCTTCTTCGGCTTGCTTATTTAAGTTTACGCCGAATTTGGAAAGTTCACCAAAATTATCTTCTTTACTCTTTTTACTACCGTTATACTTAGATTCTTTATTAATAGGAGAAAAAGTCTTGCCGAATATACTGTCTTTTTCGTCAAAGTCAGATTCTTCTTCGTATTCGTCGTTATAATTAGAATTAAATAGAGCGTTATATAAGCCTTGTTCCATTTCTTCAACGTCTACGTGCATTGCTCTTAAAATAGTAACTGCAAGCGTTTGCGAATCCATTAAGAGTGCAAGCAATAAATGTTCTGTTCCTACAAATCCGGAGTGTGCTTTTAAGGAAATATCCACTGCCCTTTCAAATAAACTTTTAGTTTTAGGAGTAAACATATTCCCGGGAATAATAACGCTTTTATCGATAGATTTTTGGAAATAATATAAAAAACGTTCGTTATCTACTTCGGCTTCTCGCAAAATTGCCGCTGCGGCACCTTCTTCTACGTTTATAAGCCCAAAAAGAATATGCTCCGTGCCTATATATCTCGAACCGAAACGGCGTGCAAGCGCTTCTGCCGTTTCTATTACTTTATTAACGTTTTTTGAAAATGCGTCGTAATACATAATTTCTCCTAATTCCTTAATTTAAGAAGTTGTTTTGCCACAACTTCCGCCCTATATAAATCTCTATCAACAGTAGACAGTTTTTTGCCGTATTCCATACAAAGACTATTTGGTCTTACTCTAAAAATAAGGTCGTCTATTTTTTCTACGTTAGAAATATCTATAAACCCAAGCATAGCGCCGAGTTTTACTTCGGATATATGTTCTAAAAATTCGTCGTAAGATAAAAGCACCGCATTTGTTAAAATTCCGAACGCTTTTTTTACTTTATCCATAGTTTTTAATTCGTTTTTGCCGAACAGTTTTTCTTTTTCTTCTCTTTCGGCTATGCAAATCCTTTCCACTGCGTCGGAAACGGCAAAAATAATATCTTCTTCTTTTATGCCTAAAGTAACTTCGTTACTTATTTGATAATAATACCCTTCACCGCTACTTCCTTCGCCGTATGCCCCACGAACGGTTAAACCGAGTTTTGAAATTTCAGCATTAAGAGAATTGATTTTACCGCTTAAAGTAAGAGCCGGCAAAAACAACATAACCGAAGCACGTAGCCCCGTTCCTAAATTCGTTGCACAAGCGGTTAAAAATCCCAGGTCTTCATCAAAGGCAATTTCTAAATTTTTACAAAGTTCGTCGTCTACTTTATTTAACCTTTTATACGCTTCGTTTAAACTTAAACCACGCATAAAACATTGTTCTCTTATAACGTCTTCTTCGTTAATCATAACCGAAATGTCTTTTTTAGTGTTGATTAACGTCGCACCACACTCTTTGTTTTTAATAAGATTTTCGCTTATTAAATATTCTTCCTTCATAGAGTTAAGAGTAAGTTCGGACAAATTAGACATATAATAAAGATTAAAAGTTTCGCTTTTTACTAATGCCCTGTTTACGTTTTTTATTACTTCTTTTGCAAGGGCAACGTCGTTTATTTTAAACGGCAAATCTTTTAAATTTCTTGCAAGTCTTACCCTTGAAGTAACTATCGTTCCACGCAAAATTTCCCTATCTATACTCATAACAGCCCACGCCTTTTTAGTTCTTCGTATAAAGAAGAAATTTCTTCCGAGAGTTCTGCAAGAGAAGAGAAGTCGTTTTCTAATCCTGCGTTTTCTCTTTGTTTAATAAGATTACGATAGTTAATTAACAGTTTTTTATCTTCACCGAAAACAGAAGGAGATTTCCCCACGTGGAAATTACTGCCTTGTATTTTTTCTATGGTGGCGGTTATTTCTTTTTTAAACGCCTTATAACAATAAGGACAGCCTAAATATCCCGTTTCATAATAACTTATTAAATGCGTTCCGCATTTGGGGCAAACTTTGTCGTACATAAAATTATAACGTCTTTGCTAATTCCTTAATAAAATCTTTTGTTAAATCGCCTATTTCTTTGCTCTTTAACGCCATTTCTACGTTTGCTTTAACGTAGCCGAATTTATCGCCTACGTCGTAACGTGTTCCTTCAAAATTACTTGCTAATAACTTATGATTTTTAGCAAGTTCGTCTAATACGTCAGTTAAATAAATTTCGTTGTTTCTGGGCTTTAGGGTTTTAAGTTTTCCCATAACTTCGCCCGATAAAACGTATCTGCCTATAATGGCGTTATTAGAAAGTGCGTCGTTTACGGAAGGTTTTTCTAATATTGCGTTTACTTCCATAACTCCGTCTTCTTCGTTTTCTATTCCTATATTGCCGTATTTACTTACGTCGTCACCGAATACTGTCATCGTTGCGACAACGCTCTTTTCGGTTTTTTCGTAAATTTCACAAAGTCTTAAAATAGAAGGTTTTTGATCTCCTTCGCTATATATTAATTCGTCGCCTAAAAGTAATGCAAACGGCTCGTCTTTTAAGTATTTTTCTGCGCAAAGTATTGCGCCTGCCAAACCGTTAGGAATTTTTTGCTCGACAAATTTAACGTTAAATCTATGCGTTTCTTTTGCTATTTCGTATAATTTTTGTTTTCCATCAGAGAGTAATCTCGCTTCTAAATCAGGGCATTTATCAAAATGCTTTTTTATAACTTCGGAATCGGGACTTACTACTATAATAATTTCTTCAATATCAGATTTAGACAATTCTTCGGCTATGTATTGAATAGTCGGCTTATCTAATACGGATAACATAGGTTTTGGTACTGCCTTTGTTATAGGCAAAAATCTCGTTCCGAGCCCTGCGGCAGGTATTAATGCTCTTTTAATTTTCATAATTTACACCTCAATTAAATTATTATTTTTATATTTTATTTAAAGTTTTTATTTTCTAAATCGGTTATTTTTTTAACCCGTCTAACGTGACGCTCTTCGCCCGAAAAAGAAGTGTTTATAAACGCTTCTACGATATCTAGCATAACGCCAACCCCTATTACACGTTCACCAACTGCCAAAACGTTTGCGTCGTTATGAAGTCTTGTCATTTTTGCAGAATAAACGTCTTCGCAATGCGCACAACGTATCCCTTTAAACTTGTTTGCCACTATACTCATGCCTATACCCGTTCCGCAAATTAAAATTCCCGTATCACAAACTTTATCTTGAATACTTAAACAAACTTTTTCAGCATAATCGTTATAATCTACGGAATCTTTACTAAAAGTTCCAAAGTCAACGTATTCGATTTTATTATCTTCTAAATATTTGATAAGAGCAGGTTTAAGGTTAATTCCGCCGTGGTCGACGCCTATTGCAATTTTCATTATTCTTCTCCTTTTGCTTTTAATATTCTATATAATATTTCGTTACAAATATCTTCTAATTGTAAAGACGCTTTAATATAAGCGTTTATATCTTGTCCAAATGGGTCAAAAACGTCGTTATAATCTGTAACTTCGGAAACCGAATAAACGTTATTAAATCCGCTTAAATATTTTTTGTGTTCTCTTGTCATGCAAATAACGATATCGCTTTTATTAATCATTTTAGCCGTAAGTTTTTTAGATTTAAACCCATACGGTTTATACCCTAACTTTTTAAGCGCCAAAAAAGAGTTCTCGCTTATTTTATCGCCGTCGTTTGCGCTTATTCCCGCACTCGAAACCTTAACGTCTAAAATCCCTGCAAGTTTTATCTTGTTTTTTAAGATTATTTCCGCCATAGGACTACGGCAAGTATTCCCCGTACATACGAATAAAATTCTTTTCATTTTAACCGCAAGATTTTTTAAGCCTGTTCATAACGCCTAAAAAAACTCCTTTTTCGTTTTCCATTTCAATTCCTATTATAACGTCCGCTTTTTTTTCGCCTTCTAATAATTTAAAATATAAGTTAGAAGCAATCTCTTTAGGGGTTTTCCCTAAATTGAGTATGTTATAGCCGATAAAATTTTCTGCGATTTTCTCGTCGCACATTATATACGGTGTTCTGCCTTTACTTAATTCTTCGTTATAATATTTTTTTATCTTTTCTATTTCGTTTCTCTTAAACAAAACCGAATCGCACTTGGGTCTATAATGCCTGTATTTTACTCCCGGAGATTTAACCTTATCTCCTTCTTTATGCTCCGCAATTTCACAAGCGCCTACAACTTTAGTTATCATCTCTTTAGTGATTAAGCCTGCCCTTAAAATACGTGGCACGTCGCTTGTAACGTCTAAAACCGTACTTTCAATCCCGCCCGAACTTTTTCCGCCGTCTAAAATTAAAGGTATTTTTCCGTCTAAATCGTCTTTAACGTGTTGTGCGGTTACGGGGCTTGTATGTTTAGAAATATTAGCGGACGGTGCCACCAAAGGAAGGTCTATGCTTTTTAAAAGTTTTTGACACGCTTTATTAGACGGCATTCTTATTGCCAAAGTATCTCCACCGCAAGTCGCTTCTTCACATATTATACCCTTACTCATAAAAACTAAGGTTAACGGTCCCGGCATAAATGCTTTTATTAAATCGTAAGCATAAGGCTTAGTAACGTAAACCAACTTTGTTATGTCGTAATCTTTATGAACGTGGCATATTAGCGGGTTATCTGACGGTCTGCCCTTAACTTCGTAAATTTTTTTAACCGCTTTTGAATCTGTGCCAACGGCAGCCAAACCGTAAACCGTTTCGGTCGGCATACCTATAATTTCACCGTCTTTTAACAGTTTAACGGCCTTATCTATACTTTTTTCATTTGCTTTTAAAATTTCCGTCTGCATATTAATATAAGGGGTCGTCCGAATTATTTTCGTTACTACCGTTTTTCTCGTTTTCTTCTTTAACGTCAAAGGGAACGTCGTTTATATTTGTAGGTAAATCTTCGTATCCCGAAACGCTATCTGCTACTTTATTGTCTTTTTCTTTGTCTTCTGCTTCGCCCGTTTCTATATTTATAGTCTTAAACTTAGTATATTCTTCTTCAAAATAAAGTTTAACTTCGCCGGTAGGACCGTTTCTGTGTTTTTCTATCAAAATTTCCGCAACATTTCTCTTAATATCGTTATTTTTTATTTCTTGCTCGGTTGCACCTTTATCAGGACGGTGAATAAACGCAACTATATCTGCGTCTTGCTCAATGGCACCCGATTCACGAAGGTCTGATAATTGCGGTCTGCCACGTCTTGTTTCTACTGCACGTGATAATTGCGATAAAGCAAGAACGGGAACGTTTACGTCTTTTGCCATTATCTTTAAGTTTCTCGATATTTCGGAAATTTCTTGTTGGCGGTTATCCGATTTTTTATTAGACGGAGAACTCATAAGTTGAATATAGTCTATTACAACTAAATCTAACCCGTATTTCCTTTTAATTCTTCTGCATTTAGAAAGAATTTCAGACGGTGTAACTAAAGAAGATTCGTCTATAAAAATTTTAGCGTTAGATAAAAGTTCTCTTGCTTTAGCGATATTTACCCACTCTTTTTTATTCATATTGCCACGAAGAGCATTACTCATATTTACTTGTGCAACAGAACAAAGCATTCTTTGAACTAATTGTTCTTTACTCATTTCCAAAGACAAAACTGCAACGGAGTATCCGTTTAGCGCAACGTTTTCTGCTATATTCATAGCAAAAGAAGTTTTACCGACAGAAGGACGAGCAGCCAAAATAATTAAATCGCTCGGGTGGAGTCCGTTTAATATTCTGTCTATGTCTCTGTATCCCGTGCTTATACCTTTAGCGCCGTTTTTGTTTTTAGCAAGATCGTCGAACTTCGTTATAACGGTTGGAATAACTTCGCTGATTTTAGCAATTTTGCCCGTATCCGCTTCTTCACTTATAGAAAATACCATTTGCTCTGCGTAATCAAGCGTTTCGGTTTTATCTTCCTTTTCACAACATTTTTTAATTATTTTTGTGGATCCGTCTATTAAACGACGAAGTGTTCCGTCTCTTTTTACTATATCTAAATACTCTTTATAATTTGCAGAAGACGGCATTATATCGGTAAGTTCGGTTATGTATTCAAGCCCGCCTGCGTCGTTTAATAAACCGTCTTTTTCCAAAACGTCTAAAAGGGTAACTAAATCAACCGCCTTATTTGCGTTGATTAATTCGAGCATTGCGGAAAACACCGTTTGATTTTTTTGCTCGTAAAAATCTTCTTTAGTTAAAAATGGCGCAATTTCCACTTGAATACGTGGGTCTAACATTAAACACCCTAAAAGTGATTTTTCCGCCTCTAAACTGTGTGGCATATCGTAACCTTTATTTGCCATATTTTTCTCCTTTACGGTAAAATTATAATTTTATAAATTCATCGAGTGTTTCTTTGAAAAATTCGAACGCCTTAATAAAAGGCTCTTTTTTTGTTAAATCAACGCCTGCTATCTTTAATAATTCAACCGGGCTATCC
>JAZUKR010000158.1:0-1966 GCA_045643385.1 Christensenellaceae bacterium
TAAAAAGATAAAAAAGCGCTTGCAATTTTCCTTGATTTAGTTTATACTAAATGAGTATAAGTACATTTTCGCTTATTTGGGAGATTAATATATGAAAAAATGTTTCTTTAAATTATGTGCAATTATATTCTCGGTTATTATGGTTGTATCCGTTTCGGGGTGCAATCTTGTTAGAATTAATAACGAAAGAGATATGGCACAAGTAGTTGCTACCGTCGATTTGGGAGACGGAATCGGTAAAGACGAAATTTATAAATCCGATTTAGTAAACGCATACTTAAATTACGGATATTATTATTCGTATTACGGTTATACACAAAAGCAAACGTATGAAATGATTGTTAAAAACTTAGTTGACTCTGTAGTTTTCGTTCAATATGCAATGAAATATTTTGAAGGTTTAGAAAACGGTCAAGGTATAGAAAACGCTTCTGCCGAAAAATGGACTTTCGAAAGATATTTAAATACCGAAGAAATTGATGATGCTAAAAATACCGTTATCGGAAACGTTAACAATTTTATCGACGGATTTGTCAGTGAACAAGAAAATAAGGTTTCTGATACTTACGGTGAAACGGTTAGAACAGTTCCTACCGATGCAAAGAATGAAGAAATAGATAAAGTTAACGTTTTAGATATAGGCGATAAGAACGGCACGAAAGAACAAAAAGACAGAAATATCGCTTATAATAAATTTATAAAACTTTTAAAAGACAATGCTCTTTTAGGCGAGGATTACGACGGAACTGTAGAATCTACTTTATACTACGTTAAGAACTTAGAAGGTCAACAAGAGTCTAAATTAGTAGAAAAGTTTGAAAATACCATAAAAGAAGAAGCAAGAGCAAAATTGACTTTTGATAAACTTGCGGAAAAATATGCAGAAATGTATAAAACACAAGTTAAAGGATACACCGCTTCTCAAACGGATTTTGTTTCTAATCTTTCCAGCGCTACGGCTAAATCTCCGTTAGTATTTAGTCCTTACGGCGGATACGGTTACGTTTATAACTTATTGCTCGGCGCAAGCGACGAACAAAAAGCCGAAATAGAAAAGATTTCTAATAAAGACAAGGCTGAAAGAGAAGAATTAAGAGCAGAAATATTAAAGGCAACAACGGTTAAAGATTTAAGAGCGTCTTGGATTTTATCCGGTTACGATTTTGATTTCGAAACTAAAAAGTTTACGGGCGATTATGCTTTCTTAGATGATTCTATTCCGTTTTTCGGTGACGTAACGTTATTAAACGAAAGCGAAAAAGAAAAAGAAGATTTTGTTCCCGAATACAGAGTAGATAATATTAAAACTTTCGGTTTAGACGAATTTATCGACTTTATTGATAATTACGTTTACGGCGAATCTAAAACCGCTACTAATGGCAATTATTATAAAACCGTTAAAATTGACGAAAAACCTGAAAATTATGCAGAAAAAATGAACGAACTTTTATTTGCATTCTCAACCGATTCGGGTTCGTTAAATACTTATAAAGGCTATGCAATAAGCCCTGTTCAAGATTTAGATGGCGCTGAAAAATACGTAGAAGAATTTGCAAACGCATCGAGAGATTTATTAGATTTAGGCGGAGCAAGTTATTCTATTGTTGCAACCGATTACGGTTATCACGTTTTATTCTTCTCCGAAGTTATAAATACAGATACTAATTACGAAACTTTAGTTGATTACTTAAATTATTTAGACGGCGAAGAACACGACGAAATTTACTGGAAAGAAATCTTTAACGATATGATAAACAATTTCGACGACTATGAAGATACCGATTCTTATCTCTATATTTTAGCGGACAGTATGCTTAAAACAGATACCGCAGTAACCGATAAAGAAAACGAGATTAGTAACGAATATAGATATAACGAAAAATACGTTAATGTTTTTGAAAGCGTTTACGAAGACCTTATAGGTTAATTTATTTAAGTAAAAAGCAAAACGTTTAAAAAGCGTTTT
>JAZUKR010000159.1:0-1617 GCA_045643385.1 Christensenellaceae bacterium
TATAATTATTGATAAAATAGAACGTTTAACGAAAGAAAAAGATGAAAAACTTAATAAATTAGAAAGTAAATATACTAGTGAAATAGCCCTTTTAACTGCAAAAAGAACAGAAAGTTATAATTTTTATAACGGTGCGTCTACTTATTACGATACGTTAAAAACTGCCGAAGTAAACGCTAAATTTTTAGAACTTAAAAGTGCCGAAGAAAAATTGTCACTTGAAATATTTAAGTATAATAACAGCATAGACGAAAAAATGCAAAGATTTTCTAATTCGGTTAAAGAATTAAAAGCCAGGTTAGAAATAGAGTACTTGCAACTTTCAGGCTTTGAATTAAGTAAATCTCAACTTATAAATTTGGGGTATTATAATGACGTAATTGATTGCATTTGCGCATATTTTGATACTCTTACTCCGTCTAACGCATATAATTCGTTTAAGACTGAAGCTAAACTCGCTATATATTTAGAAGAATATTACGAAGATATTTTATATCTATATAAAACTCGTGCAGGCGTATAAAAAAAGACAACTTAAGTCGCTCTTCCCATAGGGAAAAGCGACAACTAAATAAATCCGCAAGCGGATTTGTGATATTCGCCTATCGGCGAGTGATATTTCCTATCGGAAGTGATATTTGCCTTCGGCAAGCCAAGGATTTATTTAATATAAACTTTGACTGAAAGTCAAAATATCACTTTTAATCTTTGATTAAAAATATCACTGTTTGCTTTGCAAACAATATAACTTTACTTTTTTAAGTTATTATGCTATAATTTAATTATGAGTGATAGCGTTTTAAGAGAAAAATCCAAAGAATTTGCTAAAAGCATTGTAATAGTTGCAAGGGATATAAAAGCACAAAATAAAGAAAGTGTGCTAACAAATCAACTTTTGCGTTCGGGAACGAGTGTCGGCGCAAATATCCACGAAGCACAATATGCACAAGGAACTGCCGATTTTATTTCAAAATTAGAAATATCATTAAAAGAATGTTTTGAAAGTGAATATTGGTTAGAATTATTGTTTGAAACGGATTATTTAGAAGAAAAGCAGTATAGAAAACTTGCTAATGATTGTGGGACTATTCGTAAAATTTTGATTTCTTCTTGTAATACGTTAAAAGAAAAAAAATAATTAGATATATGTCAAGTTCAAAAACGTACAGAGATTTTGTATTAGATCAATTGAGTTTGTTAGATAATCTTACTTGTAAATCAATGATGGGTGAGTTTCTTCTTTATTATAACGGAATATTATTTGGCGGAATATATGATGATAGATTACTTGTTAAAGCCGTTGAAAATAATAAAAAATACGGTATGCAAGAAGTTATTCCATACAAAAACGCAAAACCCATGTATTTGGTAGACGAGATAGATAATTTGATAATATTAAAAAAAATTGTTATTGATACTTATATTGGATTATTAAATTAGAACTTATAATTCTCTTTGAAAAGTGTGAAAGTATAGCACACTATACTTTGCAAGTAAAGTCATGTGGGATTAAAGATAAAATTAAAATGATAGCGAAAATTTTCGCTATCATTTTATTATTTTTCAAAAATTCTCTATGAGAAGACCACTTAAAGTGGTCTTTTTTATTTAAAATTT
>JAZUKR010000160.1:0-4458 GCA_045643385.1 Christensenellaceae bacterium
ATATAAAACTCCTAAATATTAATTTGCTTCTGGATTTAAAGGACCTGCAAGTTCTTTTAAATAGAACAATTTGCCGGGAAGAGTCGGAATATAAGACGAGGTAATAAATCTCGTTGGTCCGTATCTTAAAGTCATCCAAAAACTCATACCTTGCCATTGCATACCACGAGAAAGTGCGCCGTCTGCACCGCCTATAGCATAATCTGCAGTAAACATAATTCCGGGGCCCATTGTGTTTGCTCTGCAAGGAACTAAAGTTGTTCTCGACTTAAATGAAGTAATAGCGTTTTGTTCTATAGTAAGTGGATGAAGTTTAACGCCGATTCTATAAGGCTGTTTTAACCACTCCTTATCCGACTTAAATTCTGCGCCAATCATAGGTTCCCAGAATGCTATATGGCACATTCTTCCTATTCCGTAAACCAAAACTAATTTTGCACCTTCCTTACGAAGTTTAGCAATCTTATCGGGATAAGTCGGAAGATTATCTTTAGTTGCAAAATTTCTGTGATCAACGGGAACTGTTTTACTCCCGAGCGGATTATAAAACGCTGTTTCCATTGCGTTTTGAAAAGACGCTTCGCCCGTAATAGTATTTCCTTCGCCATCTGCCCATTCGTCCATATTAAAACACCAAACGTTCTTGCAAGATTCGTTCCACTCTTTCAAAAAGTACACCGCCCATTTATACATACCCATAGGTCCTACGGGAAGAATAAATATTATCTTTCTTTTTTCGGCATTTGCCTTTTTTATTTCGTTTGCAATTTCATGCCCCATTTTAACGTCGAATTCAGAAACGTCCTTACACTCAATAGGGCGAAAATCTTTATTCCAAAAATCTTGACGTTTATTTACGTCTTTAGGGCCGTTATCACAGCAACGGTCAATCTTTTCCATATCCCAACCTTTAGGATAAAAACCTTCTAATAAACTGCCTTTTACAGTAGAATTGAAATCCATTTTATTTACTCCTTAATTATATATATTTTTATAAGTTTTGTAAACTTTTTATAACGGTTAAGGCAACAATCTCTTCGTCGTTCCCTTTAAATAAACGTTGCACATTTTAAAACCTTCCGCATATAAAGCACCGCATTGATATCCACGGTATTTTGCACAAGTTTTAACCATATCGGCAAAATCGATTCCGTCATGTTCTCTCATCCATACGAGTTGACTTTCGTGACATTCTAACATTTCCATTTTTAAATCGATAAACTCCGAAATGTCTACAAATTCCGTCGGAACGAAATTAACGCCTGCTAACGTATCCATATAGTAAATAGGAACTAAAGAGGCTACTTCCCCGTCCGAAGAATATTTATGCGACGAACATTTATAGTTAGGAAGCGTTGCCGTAAAAGACGCATCAAAAACAAGCCTACTTACTGCCGTGTGGTCGGGCATATAATCGTCCGGATTATGAGTAATTATAAAATCGGGTTTTTCCGCTCTTATAACGTCAACGACTTTATCCCTTGATTCTTTGTTATTGTCATAAATATCAAGGTCGTTAAAAAGCCCGCCTATTACTTTAACTCCCGCAAGCGAACCTGCCTTTTTTGCTTCGTTTGCACGCATAACGGTAAGTTCGTCGGGAGGAATTACAACGTGCCCTAAATTGCCCGTAGACAAATGACAAACGGTAACTTTATCACCACGTTTTATACATTTACAAAGCGTCCCCGCACACGCTATTTCAACGTCGTCCGGATGCGCACTTATAACTAAAACTTTCATATTATTCTCCATTTTTATTTAATTGTATCAAATAATTTATAAATTTCAAGATAGAATAATGCACAAAAATAGTAAAATAATATACAATTAATAATTTTGTTTACAAAAAAACTTTTATATGCTAAAATATGTGCATGAGAAAAACTTATTTTAAACACAAGCTAGAAAATTTAATAACCGTAAATAAAATTGTAACGATTCACTATTTTAATTTTGATAAAGACTTTGCTTCCAAAATCGAAACACATGATTTTTGGGAAATAGTATATTGTGATAAAAATGAAGTTTATTATACAAAAGACGGTAATAAAGGTGTACTTAAAGAAGGAGAAATATTATTTCATAAACCAAATGAAATGCACTCGCTATTTAGTAATAAAATTGACGGGACAAACGTATTTATAACTTCGTTTGAAAGTAAAAGCGAAGCCATGCGCTTTTTTGAAGACAAAATTATTTCTATCAATAACACGATAAAGAATTATATAAATATTATAATCAATGAAGGCAAAAACGCATTTGATCTCGAAAAAACTAATCCCGACACTAAAAAAATGGAAATAAATAAAAACGCAAATTTAGGTAGTCAACAAATAATAAAAAATATACTTGAAATTATGCTTATTTCTTTACTAAGGTACGAACTAAACAGCAATAATTTAGAAGTATATTTTTTATCAAAAGAAGAATATAATAAGCGAATTACAAGTTTAATTAAAGAGTTTTTACATGAAAATATTTACAATAACGTTAACATTAAAACTTTAGAAGAAAGACTTTCCTACAGTAGGTCATATTTATTCCGTGAGTTTAAAAAAAGTACAAATCTCACGATAATAGAGTATTTTAACAATCTAAAAATCAATGAAGCGAAAAAACTTTTATTAAATTCTTCGTTATCTGTTAAAGAGATTGCCGAAGAACTTTCTTTTGAATCTTCGAATTATTTTATAAAACTTTTCAAAAAACTAACGGGTAAAACCCCAAAAGAATATAGAAAAAGGTAAAATAAATATCCACCGGCATAGCCGGTGGTTTTACATTTTCGGGCATAGCCCTAACGAAACTGGCGCACGCACAAGTGCGTCTTTTTTGTTGACCTGCCAGTCATGCACTTTTTACTTGCTACCCGTAAACGGGTCTCTTGGATCAAATATACTTAATTGATCCGCTTGCCTATCTTTTTCTAATTGTGTAGATATATACTCTTTTATTGCTTTCGTGTTCTTTCCTACTGTATCTACATAATATCCCTTGCACCAAAATTCTCTATTTCGGTATGCAAATTTCATATTCCCGTATTTTTGAAATATCATTAGACTACTCTTTCCTTTCAAATACCCCGTAAATCCCGAAATAGATAATTTTGGGGGTATTGATACTAACATATGTATATGGTCTGGCATTATTTCTCCTTCTATTACTTCTACACCTTTCCATTTACATAATGTTCTTAATATTTCCCGTATTTCTTTTCTCTTATCGTCGAAAAATACTTTTCGACGATATTTTGGCGCAAATACTATGTGATACTTGCAATTTCATTTCGTATGTGCTAAACTTTCATTGATGTTATTTTCTTTCATGATAATGTCCTCCGTTTGTGTTTTTATTTTTGCAACTGGCAGGTCGCAACTTTATTATACACAAACGGAGTCCATTTGTCTCATCGGCAATAGCCTCTTTTTTACCCCGTGACTATCACGGGGTTTTTGTTTTACAAAAAAATCCCCGAAGGATTTCCTTCGGGGATTAAAAATTTAATTTTTAGTTTTTTTAGTATTCTTATGCAATAGTAACGTATAAGTAAACGAATACCCAATCACCTGCAGAAGTAGAGAACGTTATCGAATCGGGAATTTCTGCTACAGCATAAGTAAACGGCGTCCATACTGAATCTGATAAAGTAGTACCGTTACCAGTAAAGTCACTCGTTCCTTCTGCAATTACGTAGAAAGTAACCGAAGAACAACTTTCTGTTGCAATAGCGGACTTAAAGATTGTTTTCAAATTCAAATATCATGTAGTTTTCGGTTGTACCTTCAGATTGAGACCAAAGTGTAATTTCGTCGCCTAAATCTGCGATACTAAATGAAACTTGACACCATGCATTTAATCCGCACCACTGTCCGTTAATAATGAAACCGTTATTTGTTTGTTTCGCATAAGCTTTAATAACTAAAGTATTAAAGTTATTTGCTTGTGCATATGCCTTTAAATTTGCGGTTGACATTGTTATAGAAGGTTGATAAGCGGCCGAACTAAACAAGAACATTGTATCTGTAACGTCGCCTACAGTGTATTCTCCCTTAGATACGGAGCCACTGAAATCGGAAACAAATATCGAATTGTTTTCAAATTCAAATATCATGTAGTTTTCGGTTGTACCTTCAGATTGAGACGTAAGTGTAATTTCGTCGCCTAAATCTGCGACCTTAAATGAAACTTGACCCCATGCATTTAATCCGCACCACTTTCCGTTAATAACGAAACCGTTATTTGTTTGTTTCGCATAATATTTAACAAGTAAAGTATTAAAGTTATTTGCTTCTGCATATGCTTTTAAATTTGCGGTTGACATTGTTATAGAAGGTTGATAAGCGGCCGAACTAAACTAGAACATTGTATCTGTAACGTCGCCTACAGTGTATTCTCCCTTAGATACGGAGCCACTGAAATCGGAAACAAATATCGAATTGTTTTCAAATTCAAATA
>JAZUKR010000161.1:0-2629 GCA_045643385.1 Christensenellaceae bacterium
TATAAAGACCAATTACCGTCTTTATCAATTAAAAATTGAAAACCTTTTACACTAAAATCATAACCACTTGTATAACCTAAATCGGCTAACAAGTCTATCAAAAAGTTGTTTATTGCTTCTTCGGTGTTTTCGTTTTTCCAATCTTCATTTAGTTGACTACCAAGTGTATCAAGCATTAAATCACTTAATTGTGATAATGGGTCTGCCATTATAAATTTAATACCTAAAGGGTCAACACTAACATAATCGGGTTCACCTTGTATACCAACAAAACCAACTTGCACACGTATCTGTCCAAGTTTACCATTATTCATTATTGTATGATTTTTATAATATAAACCGTCGGTGTTGTCTTCATAAATACCATACAAATGTAAATCACTTTTCTTTACGTGTGTTAAGTTTTCATACTCTCTAAAAATTGCATAAAAGTCATCGGAATAAAAAAACCCCGGGTCTAAATCAACTATATTTTTTATCATAATATTATGCCCCCGTTCCGTGATAACCTTGTGTTATCAATATATGACAAGGTGTATCAAGAAAAATTGTACCGTGTGTTCCACTTGGTGGTGCGAAGTTTTTAGTAATAACACGCACACCACGTTGATTTATAAAACTACCGTCGTCAAAATCTTCATTAATATATCGTGCGTCTTGTGTTTTCGCAATCACACCATTTAATTTATATATTTGTTCTTTGTTAGACATTAATACATCACAACGCATTGTCAATTGGTATCTTTGCCCCGTTATCATTGTAACATCGGTGATATAATAATATCGTTCTAATTGTGGTATATAAGCATAATTATAATCACTTAAATCGTAGTCATTTGATAATATAATAATAGGATTTATTACACTTATACTATTCTTTACCGAACAATTGAAAGTTTCGGACGGGTTTAGTAATTTTTTGTTTACTTTGTTATTTTCGTCGGTTGTAAAATACAATATTACATCAAAATCACCGGTAAATGTCGGTCTTGGTATGTCCGGTGTACTTCCCGGTTCGGGTGTAGGTACAACCGGTGGTACATATGGTGGTGTTGGTGGTATTGGTGGTGGTATTACTGTTAATTTTTTAGTATTGAAAAATGACATTGTTAGTTTTCACCTACTTTCGTATATTCAAGTACAACATAATTTTTTGTACGTGATGAAAAACTTTCGTAACAATCAAAACGTATATTATCTTCGGCATACCACACACCAAGTTGTACACACCCACTATTAGTTGACGATACACCTATATAAGTCGCACGAATTATTAAATCACTACCAAGTGCTGATTTTGTTATTGGTAATGTTTGTGTACTTCCGGACGGTGACATATTATTTATATCTATAACACGTCTGTATATTTTATTTCCGTCAATCCAAGTAGAACCCGTGTCAACTTCCGATAATGAATAATTTACGGCACTTGCACCACCTTGTGACGGTTTATTAACCCAAATACCATTGTCATATGTTAGAACATCATCATTTGTTGGTGTTGTAATTTCCGTGTTTGTTAGTTCTTCAATAGAATTATTTTTGTTGTACCAATAACCGTCATAATAAACCAAAATATTGCCGTCACTTGGTGAAGTTAATGAAACGTCACGCAACATTGAAATTGCACGTGGTATTAAACCGGAATAGTCTTTCTGTAATATCGGGTTGTTGTTTTCATCATAGTCAAGTAATACCGGACAGTATCTATAATTGGGGTCGGGTGTTAACATACCGTCTAGTTCAAACACATTTGTAGGTATTTCAATTGACCCATTATTTGATATATTATTGATAACAATTTTCACATTAACGTCATTTATTTGTTCATCAAAATTTATTGTCAATGTGTGATTGTTTACATCAACACTATCCGGGTACACTTCAAAATTATCGGTGTAAATTTCGATAACACTATTTGTGTTTATTGCGTCGTTTGTAAATGTCACACTTGTTTCACCACTTTCAAGTGTTTGTATCAATGTTAAAAATTCCGTCTTCATATTAATCACCTATCAATAACAAATGTTCACAAATTTCACGAAATACAAACAAGTAAAAGTTGTAACTATCTTGCCAAAACTTACGATGTATATCCATAATTTGTGTTGAAGTCATAACACCAATATTACCATAACGTCGTGAGTTGAAAGTTGTTGTATTATTGGCAATACTTGTGTCGGTTTCTTGTCCCTTTGTAAAACTTTCTACATCGTTACGTGTTCCACTTTCGTTACTATTTGTTGTGTCAATGTTTTCATTGTTAGAATTAAATGATGTTACATTGTTAACACTATCAAATTTTTGATTGCCGATTTCGGTATTGTTTACATCGGTACGTTTACCGGTTGTCACACTTCCTTGGTTATTTTCGTTTGTGGTCTGTTCAATTGTTTCATCGACGTTGTTTAGTATGTCATATTTACTATCGTTTATAACATTAATTCGCCATAATTCACTATATCGTTTATTGTTAGCAATTAAAAAGTTATTAACGGAATTAATAAAATTAACAACTACATCGTCAAGTTCTTCGTCTTCTTCTTGATTGAAGTATATAAAAGACTTGTACAAGTCACAAAATAAACTATCAAAGTGTTCATATGATGTTGTGTATTCTTCCCAAAAA
>JAZUKR010000162.1:0-2791 GCA_045643385.1 Christensenellaceae bacterium
CGTGCCTTATTTGATTTACGATAGCACTAATATTTTTAAAGGTAAAAAGGCAAAGGCGTATTCCGAAATAGAAGCGTTAAATACGGGAATAAAAATAAATTCGGGCGTAGAACTTATGAAGAAATTTTTAGGTTAAAATAAAAACCGATATATAAACGTTTTGTATATTTTTACAAGACGTTTATTTTTTTGCATATTCTTATTTTTCGTTTCATATATATTTACAAACGAACAGGACAAGGAGATATTATTATGAGTGATAAAAAAGAATATGAAAAGATGTTAGATCTGCCTACCGACAACAGTATAACCGTTATTCCGTCTAAAAAGAAAAAAATAAAAAAGAGCGCAATCAATATCAAAGAACAGGTTATAGAAAAGGTTAATTCAGAAAAAGATTTAACCGAAGAAAGCGAAGTTAAATCTAAAAACATTTCTAATGAAATAATTTGTGATACGGGCGACGTAGTAATTAAAAAATCAGTTGAAAAAAAGAATAAATTTAACGTTCTCGCTTTGGAATTTTCTATAATAGGAATATTAATTGCAACGATATTTTTAACGAGTGCTTTCGTACCAAACAGCGGTCTTGCCGTGTTTTTTAAGGGAGTTTTCGGCAACGAAGTTATAGAAACTAACGTAGACGTAAATAAAAGTTATACGGATTTCACTCCTGTTTTGCCCGTTTTAAGTACGGAAAATATTTCTTTTTCGGACGGAATTATGACCATTTCGGGAAAGTCTAGCGTATATTCGCCGTGTAACGGTCAAATTACACGTTTAGAAAAAGACGAAAACGGCAAATTCGAAATGGAAATTACTCACGGCAACGTTTTTAAAACGGTATTTAACGGGCTTGATTACGCTTATTTTGAACTCGGTGATAACGTATTTACTTCTATTCCGGTAGGGTACGTTTCTAATACTTTTGCCACCGCTTGTTTTAAAGGAAGCGACGATTCGCTTATTACTAATTATTCTCTTAACGGCGAAACGTTTATATGGGAAGTATAAAAGTTAATTTTCATCCGCTATTTTTCCTTTTTGGATTTTATTATGCGTTAACGGGCAGAATTTTTGTTTTTATTATTTATACCCTTACTTGCTTAATACACGAATTAGGTCATTCCTTCGTTGCGGAAATCAAGGGTTATAAATTAAATAAAATAACTCTTATGCCTTTCGGTGCGGTAATTTCTTGCGGTAAAAACGATTTAAACATCAAAGATCAAACGGCCATTGCGTTAGCAGGGCCGTTTATAAATATTATCATTGCCCTGATTTTTATTTCATTTTGGTGGATTTATCCCGAATCTTACGCTTTTACCGATACTGCTGTAGAAGCAAATTTAACTATGGCTATAATTAATTTAATTCCCGTTTTTCCGCTAGACGGCGGAAGAATAATGTATTCGATACTCGCCTTAAAAATTAATAAACAAAAGGCTAAGTTGTATTGTAAAATTTTAGGTGTGATTTTATCTGTAACTTTAATAGGACTATTTATTTATTCGGCATTTAATACCCTTAATTTGTCTTTACTCTTTTTTTCACTGTTCATTTTAATCGGCGTTATTAAAAAAGACGACGAAAACGTTTACGTTAAACTTTATACGGGATTAAACAGCGAGGCGTTAAAGAGGGGAGTGGAAGTAAAAAATATAGCGGTAAGTCCTGAGATTTCCATAAGAGGTTTAGTACGCATTTTAGATGCGGATAAATTAAACGAAGTTTTAATAGTAAATGACGGCGAAGTTATAACAAGGCTTTCACAAACAAAACTTTTAAAAATAATAGAAAAAGGAGATATAAATTCACCGATAAAAAAATACTTATAGTATATACAACATTAATATAAAGGCTTTATAAATAAGCCGTTTTACATGAGTAAAAAGGCACGGAAAAAAAATTATTTTAAAATACAAATAAACGTTAAAAAAACTTGACACAAATATTTTTATTTGATAAAATGAATTAGCATCTCGTATCGGGGTGTTAATTTTTTGATACACGGAAGGTGTAATTATGGCAGCAAAAGGAAACAGAACTAAGATTACTTTGGCTTGTACCGAATGCAAACAAAGAAATTACGACACGTTTAAAAATAAGAAAAACGATGCCGATAGAATCGAAATGGAAAAATATTGTAAATTTTGCAAAAAACATACTCTTCATAAAGAAGCAAAATAGTTGTTTTTTTGTAATAAATTTTTATAGGGGTAATTTTTAATGGAAAATACCAAAACCGTAAAAAAAGAAAAAAAGAATAACGGCAAGCCGAATATATTTAAAAGAATCGGAACTAAATGTAAAGATATTTTTTCCGAGCTTAAAAAAGTGGCTTGGCCGTCCTTTCCTAAAGTCGTTAAAGAAACAGGCGTTGTAATTTTAGTCGTACTTGCATTTTTAATCGTAATTACGGCGTTCGACGCAGGGCTTCTAGAATTATTACAACTTATAACCACCAAGGCATAGGAGTACAAAATGGCTGTAGAAGAAGCAAAATGGTACGTTATTCACACATACTCCGGTTATGAAGCAATGGTGAAAGACTCTTTGGAAAAACTTATTGAAAACAATAATTTGCAAGAGAATATCTTTGAAATTCAAATTCCTATGGAAGAAACTTTGGAAGAAAAGGCAAACGGCAAGAAAAAACTTGTTGAAAGAAAAAAGTGGGCTGATGTACATAATTTATTAGCTAATTTGAAAAATGAATTTACAATGCAACAAAAAAATTTGCAAAACCAAAATAAAAATTTAGAAAACAAATTACTTGAACAAGAATCTA
>JAZUKR010000163.1:0-3048 GCA_045643385.1 Christensenellaceae bacterium
ATAGATATTATACTATATTTTTAGGAGATAGTCAAATTTTAGGGACTTATAGTCAAATTTTTGGAACTTATAATCTTTTGTTTTCAGATTTTTACTTTATAATCTTTTGTTTTCAGGCCCCTCCCAAAAAAATTTCACAAAACGTGAATTTCCCAAAACATACCCCTCACGTTCTGTGATTGTTTTAATTAAAAATATATAGGGCTTTTCGCCCTATATTTATTTTTTATTTATTTATCTGTTTTTTCATTTTCTCGCAAAAGTCTTTTAAAGTCATTCCGTTTTTGTTCATTTCGTTCAGCATATCGTTTTTAATTTTTGTCAATCCGTTAAAGTTTGCCGTTTTCATATATGATTTAATTGTTACACAACTTGTTATTTTATCGGATTTTAATTTATATCGGATTGCATTTGCATTTTTTAAAGCCGTTATAAATTGTTTGTTTTTTAATACGAACGTTTCCCCACTATCGAACGTATATACAACGTATTTCGCTTTTTTTACGGTTGTTATTGTTTCATTTTCAACGGCATTTCTTGCGGCATTTTCTGTTGCGTATGTTCTTAACTCGCCCGCATTGCTTTTTATTTCTATTGTTGTTCCGTCTTTTAAAATTATATCGGGTTCGTTTGGTAAACTTACTCGATTGAGATATTTTTTATCAATTAAACCGCAATTAAAAAATATCTGTTTTTTCTCGATTTCGTTAATCTTTCCGTTTTTTCCGTCATCATAGTGTTTCATTGTTTTTTACTCCGTTTCTTGCCTTGCGGCGTTTTTTGTTTTTGTGCTTTTATTATATGCGATATTTTCGCATTTGTCAACACTATTTTTTCGATTTCGATTTTTTGTCACAATTTTTGTTGTTTATGACATTTCTGCGACATTTCTGTGACATCATTCTTCGTCACACTTTTGCCATACTTTTGTCACACAAAATAGGGAATTAGACGTGGCACGTCTAACCACGTCTAACCGGTCTCGCACGGGTATGTGAGCTGCTATGAGCTACGAGCTGAGCTGTGAATTAGACGTGCGGCAATAATTCACAAAAAATTCATATTTAAATACTTGACTTTTAATATAAAATATAGTATAATATATATATCAAATGAATGGAGATTTTAGTTATGACTACAAGTGAGTTTCTTCGTATTGTTTTTGGTTCTATTTACTTCGTTATTGCTTTTGCCGTTGGTGGTTCTGACCCAATGTCGTTTGGTGAGCGTATTATTATTCTTGTGGCTGCTTTTGCAATTCTTTGCGTTTTATATTTCATTGTTGACTTTATTTGCCGTTTTGTCGAATGGTGCAAGACACACTGATGTGTGTCTACCGTTCATTGCACGTCTAATTGGACGTCGACGTCTAATTAAAAAATTAGACGTGCGAGATAATTCACAAAAAGTTCATAAAATAAGTATTGACAAACTTATAATATTGTGGTATAATATAAACACAAAAGCAAAGGAGAATATCGCAATGATTACTGAATATGAACTTAAAAATTTAAAAGATAATGACGGAATGACTCTTAAAAATTACAAGCCTGTAAATTATAAAAGCGGCTATCAAGTATCTATCGAAGATGGAATTGCTACAAAAAGTCTTAAAAAAAGCAATTAAAAAAATTAATGAATATAAAGGAAATTGCGGCGTATGGAAATCAAATGATGTTTATTATATAGATTATAGCAAAAGAATATCAACAAAAAAGGAAGCCGTAAAAATCGGAATAGAAAAAAATCAATTATCAATCTTAAAATGGGCAAATAAAAGTTTAATATGGATATCTTAAACGGTCAAATGACCGTTTAATTTTTTACAGTAATTAGACGTGCAGTTAGACGTCGGACGTCTAATTATATAGTTAGACGTGCCGAAAATAGTTCACAAAAAGTTCGATTTTTAAAATGTTGACATTTGCGGTGAAAAGTGGTATAATATAGAAAATAAATAAACGAGGTGCTTTTTATGCTTTGTGAAAGAGATTTGTCAAAACTCAATTTGCGTTGCTCAAATGACCAATATGACTTTTATGTATCTAAGAAAAAAGAGGGCAGTTACTGGTATGTTTACGCTATTGTCAAAGGAACTAACCTTTCCACAACAATGGTGGCGGGCTTTTTAACTCGCAAGACGGCTCGTGAATGTGCTGAAACTTGGAGCGGATGGATGAAATAATCCATCCGTTTTTTAATAATTAAATGCGGACGTCTAATTAGACGTGCGGCATAAGTTCATAATTTGTTCATAAATTATGTATTGACATAAATATAAAAATGTGGTATAATATAGATACAAAACAAAGGAGATTACCACCATGTATCAAATTTCTATTCTTAACTATGCAACCCTTGAAGTAATTGAATTCTATGATTATTCAAAAAAATATGAGACCTGCTTGCGGCACGCTACAAATAAAATCGCCAAACTTGAATGGAACTTTGGCGATTGCGACATTGAAATTAAAAAAGTTACAGTGGTTGCTTAAAGCAACCATAAGTATATAATTAGACGTGAATATAAGTTCACAAAAATTTCATAAATTTTTAGTATTGACTTTTAATTATAAAAGTGATATAATATAATTACAAAAACAAAGGAGATAATAAAATGACAAAAGAATTAAAAAATATACTTAAAGAGTGTTTACAAAAAGTTTACGAAGACCATATGATTTCAGCACTTTGTTATGATGTGCATCCTACCAAACAATGGTATGAATCAAGAAATTTAATAGATATACTTAAAAATAATAATGTTGATTATAGAAAATATTATAAAGGCTATGAAATGGTTCAAGAATATAAATATCAAAATTCTCTTGCTTAACGGCAAGAGTTTTTATTAATAAAAAAAATTAGACGTGTCGATTAGACGTGCAACGTCTAATCATTATATATAATTAGACGTCGGCATAAGTTCACAAAAAATTCATAAATTAAACTATTGACTTTTTTATAAAAAAGTGATATAATATAGGCAAGAAAAAAATGGGGGATATAAAAATGACACTCGATGAAATAACGAAATATGAAGAAATG
>JAZUKR010000164.1:0-22749 GCA_045643385.1 Christensenellaceae bacterium
CCTAATATTTATCAAATAAGGAGTTTTTTATGATGTGTAAAAAAGAAATAATGAATCAAATTGATAATTTTATTGGTGAAATAAACGACAATTCAAATCATAGGTTTAAATCATGGGAATACTGTCATAATATTTTTCATAATATTTTTACAAAATACAATTCGTTAACAGAAGAAGACGAGGATTACTTGGCTTTGCATTTAGGTTTTTATTTAGCCAGTTGGGGAATGTATCGCGGATCTTCTTTTCTGTTGCAATCATATGATTATAAAATACATAAAAATGCTGTAAATTTAGCATGTAATTATAAACAATTATTTATCATAGATCCTTTTACTCAAACAAAAGGCTACATTGATCTCTTATTTGGGAAAGATGGGTTATATATAAAACTCTATAATTATTATTTAGACCTAAAAACTAAAGTAAAATCCAATGAAAATATATCAATGACTTTGATAACAAAAATATTAATGGGAATATTTGGTTGTATTCCCGCTTATGATCAGTTTTTTATTAAAGGATTAAGGTCTAATAATATTAGTATTAGCAAAAATTGTAGACCAAACATTGAAAGTCTTATTGAATTTATTAACAAAAACAATGAATATAAAGATGCATTTATAGATAAATGTAACGAGCTAAGTCAAGATAATTATACTATAATGAAAGTTGCAGATATGTATTTTTGGCAATTAGGCAAAACAAGATAAATTTGTTCAAAAGTCACCATGCGGGTAATTTATAGTAAAAAGTCACCATTTCGTCACCAATGAAATGAAGTGATATGAGTTAAAGGTAGAAAAGTTAGCCAAGATAGTTGCCCAACTGGGCAATTTTGCGGTATAATCTTTGCAAGAATTTGAGTTTTTGACGCGAGAAAAGATAATTTAAATGATTTTCAATTCTCCTAAGGCCTAGTTAGCAGTTCGATTCTGCTCGGGAGTACCAAAATTTAAGGTTACATTTATAATGTGGTCTTGATTTATCTCAGGAGTTATATATGAAACCAGAACCTAAAAGACATCATTATATTCCACAATTTATTTTGCGAAATTTCCAAGACGAGAATTCGCAAGTAACATACTGGGATATTGAAAACAGCAAATTAGAAAAACGCAATACTAGAAGCGTGTTTATGAATATGCATATGTATCGTGATGAAATAAACCATCAGGATAACCCCACCAGTATAGAAAGTACCCTTGCTGTCTTTGAAAAGGAAATTGCTGAACTTATAAATAAAAAAATTTTGACCAGTAACGAAGTTGTAATTACTCGTGAGGAACTTGAAAAGTTAAGAATTTTCTTATCGTTACTGTCTTTTCGTTCTAATTCTAGAATGGAACAGTATCGTAATAACAAGTTTAGCGAGAGTACTCGTAAAATTCTAGATGGGTATTCTCATGAGGGGTTTGAAGATTTATGGAAACGCGAAGTAGAAGAGCTGGCAAAATGTCGTTCCTACGCAGATGTGGAATCAAACGAAGTTGTTGACCCTATTATCAAAACCGACCTTTTTAACGACTTAAAGGGTATGTATATGACTCTTGTCGATGCTCGTGGCGGAGAATTTCTTTTAACGGATATTTATCCGACTTTGGAAATTTTTCCTGTACAACCTGGTATAAATTTGCATATGCATTGCTTTTATCCATTATCGCCAACAAGAATGCTCATATTAAACCCCATTATGTTTAAGGACAAGGTCGATAGCCCTTTATTCGAAACAATCAAGTCGTTCTCCAAAATTTCTGGCGATTTGATTATACCGCCTAAAAGCAAGCGGGTGATGGCGACGACTTTTCTTCCTAGCGACACGTACACCTATAGGGTAAGAAAAATTTATCAAGACGATGTTGAGTACATAAACGCTTTATTTCTCAACGAGGCTCGTGTGGGTATTATGTTCAAGGACGAGGAACACATCGCTGATTCAATCTATGCTTTTAATCGGCGTAGTGATATTAAACAAAATTATAACTTATTAGAAAATAAACTTTTTGAAGAAGAAAGTGAATAAATAAAACGATCGATTTCTCGGTCGTTTTTTATTTGTCTTATATTTTAATCTTTGTTAAACTCAGTTATTAAGCGGAGTTGTGCTTTATCGTGGTATTTGCGGAACATTGCCCATGGTAAGGTTTCGTCTTGAGAAAAAGCTATAATCACGCCCATTAGTTCGTTCCTTTTTGTTAAACAAGCCCTGTTTGACCTTGATCGCAGTGCCGGTGTGATTTTTCTTGTATTAACGAAACTGCTAACCGTTGTAACGGCATTTTTAGGTTATGCTTTTATATCAACTATCAAAAAAACATATTTAACAATTTACGACGATCACATTCAAGGTTATGCCTTAAAAAAGATTCTGCCTACAGAAGTTACTATAGAATACAGCACAATTGCGTCTGTCGATCTTAAAAAAGGTGTATTATGCGTTAATTCAAATGGCGAAACCTTAAAGTTCCCAATCGAAAACTCCGATAGCACATACATGCTATTAAAAGAGAAATGTCATTTTTAAATAATATGAAAAAATTAATCGCTTGTTTTTATGCTTCGTCTAACACGCTAAGTAGCAAATATGTAAAAGTAACGTTTACGTTTTCCCTATTCAATGATTCAACGTTCGATGCTCCTAAAGGAAATACTGTAGGTAAAATTATATAAAATCTATCTTAGTAAAACATTATCACCGACAAATATTCAGACAAAAGTCGGGGATTGTCTTTAAATATGTAAATTATGTAATTTATTAAAATAAAACCCTTTATTTAACAGCAAATAAAAGTATAGTCCACTTCATACTGATTTTTTTATTTTATTTTCGATTCGCACAAACATTTATATTCTTTGGGCGATAAATCAAAATATTCTAAAAAAGTTCTGTTAAAATTTCTTATGGAATTAAACCCCACTTCTAAACCTATTTCGGTTATACTTTTTTTAGTAGTTAAAATATAGTGCGACGCTAAAATACATCTTCTTATACTGATGTATTTAGTGATATTCATTTTGGCATTTTTAGAAAAAGTTCTGCTTAAATATGAAGGATTAACACCTATACTTTCGGCTATTTTTTTAAGCATTAATTCGTTTTGCAAATTATTGTTTATATAATTTATTGCGCTTGTAAAGGCATTATTATATACGTTCTCGTTGCTGAATTTGCACTGTTTTTTAATTAAGAACAAAAACGGAGATATAACATTTAAAAGGAGAGTATCGTCTTCTTCGTAGTTAGAAGTTTTGTAATTGTTTATTAAAAAAACAAAGTAATCTATTGTCTTATATGGCGCTATAAACAATCTGTTTTTTAACTCGCAGTATTTTGAACCGATATTGTCAAAGAAAACGTTGATGGTTTTTTCGCTCAAAAGTATGGAAATATATTTGCAATCTTCTCCGCAAACGTAATCGTGTGACTCGAAAGGATAGATAAAAATCCCTTGACCTTCTGTTAAAGTAAAGGCTTCGTTTTCTATTTTCATTTTTAACTCGCCTTTAATTACAATAGCGAGTTCAATACCGAAATTGTTGTGTAGCGGGCAGTCTATCTTTCCTACTATACTGAAATTGTATTTATTCGGATGATAAATATTCAAAGGATCCATAAATTCACCAAAGGTAAAATATTGTCTATTAATTATACAGTATCTGTCTTGCTTTGTCAATGCCAAAACATTAAAATAGTATCGAAAATTATTTAACTTGCTTTCGGAGGCATCTATGTTCAGAAGTTTAGGCTATATGCTTAATAAAAAAATAGACATGTTGCATGAAAAAATTTATTTGGTTATAATACTGTTATCACTGCCTTTGTTTATAAATTTATTCATCGAAATGGGCGTAGGATTACTAAACAACACTATACTCGTAAAATACATGGGTGAAGGCATTTTTGCGATAGTCAGTTCTATAACCATGTTGAACGGTTGTCTTGCGTCGCTTTGCGGTGCGATAAGAAACGGTGCTTACGTAAGGTCTGCCAAAAACTTTTCGACAAAAGAAGTAGCGACAAAATACATGATTCAAAACATTTATACAATCGCTGTCTTCGATTTTGTGTTTTGCGGGCTATTGATTATTTTTGTAGACCCCATTTTGATTTTTTTAAACGTCAAACCGGAACTGTACGATAACGTTAAAATCTTTTTTATAGGCTATTATATAACGTACTTTTTCGTTGATTTATTGGCGCAAATTACTACAATAAATAACGCCAATTCAAGTTCGGTAAGAATTTTTATTTTAGGCGCTATAACTTCTCTTTTGTCTACCTTAATTACTTTTATAGTAATAGGACCTATGAGTATGGGAGTTTTAGGGTATTCTTTATTAGGTCTGTTTAAAAGCCTTCCGATATTCTTTGTATATATATTTTTATTATCAAAAGCAAAAATATTCGGCAAAGTAAAAAAAGAATACTTTAAGCCCGATTTTAAGTTTATTTTCGGTGCAATAGGATACGGCGCAACTAATTCAATTCAATCGGTTACAGTAACCGTTGGTGAAATTTTCGTTTTAAGGCAAACGAATTTACTCCCCATAGATTACATAACTTGTTTATCTATTTCTCTGCCTTTTACCATTTCAAACGGACCGTTGTTTTCGGCTATAACGCTTTTTGTTCCCATAAATTTTCAGAACGGAAACGTAAAACGTATTAAGTCTTTTTTAAGGCTAAACATTATCGTATGTTTTGTGATAGGTCTTGTTAACTGTACAATTTACTGGATTGTTTCAAAGCCTTATTTAACGGGTTTAGGGCTATCTGCAAGCGTAATAAACTATGGCATAGAATACTGGTGGCACATGGGTATTCAGTCGGTTTTGATTTCTTTATTACAGCCCATGAGAAATTATTTCGAAGCGGTGGGGTATAACGTCGTTAACCTTATAGAAGGCTTTTTTGAAGTTGCCGGAAAATTTATTTGTGCGTTTATACTGATTCCGAAATTCGGCGTTTTAGGGAGAAACGTAAGTTGGATTGTAAGTTGGGTTTTAGGTAATATCGAACTTTACGGCGTTTACTTTATTTTCAGGAAAAAAATATACGAAAAATGCAGAAGTTACAGAAAAACCGATATTACGTTAAACGATATAGAAATCGTTGTAGAATAAAAATTAAAGGAAAAGGTAAAAAGTTTATGGAAAAAGCAAAAAGATGCTCTTTTTTCAATAAGAGTGTAAAATTAGAACTTAAAGACAAAAATCCGCATAAACTCATAGGTCTTGGTGCCGAGTGGGAAAATTTTTATTTGTTTGCATACGTTGATAAATCTTTTTTAAAAGAAGAATTTTTATCAAAAGAACAAGACTTAGATTTAATTTACGAGAGAGTTAAAAAATTAAACTTAAAGTACGTAAGGGTATTTTATCCAAATAGTGAAACGGCAAAAATTAAAGGAGAATTAGATTTTTCGTCTAAAATAATTCAAAGTTTGATATCCCAACTGGAATTTTGCACAAAAAACGATATTGACGTTTGTTTGGTTATGCGTAATTTGATAGCATACGGTAAAGACGGAAAATCAGATTATACTTCTTGCGATGCGGAAGACACAATAAATAACGTAATGGCAAATCTTGACTATTTAATAAACGTTAAAGGTTTTAATTGTATTAAATACGTTACTATGCTTAACGAACCGAGTTATTATACGAAAGCGCACCCTGATATTATTTCTAACGAAGAATACGCATTGTTAAACGAGAAATTATATAAAACGTTAAAAGCAAGCAATTTAAATATTAAATATTGTGCAAACGACTGTTCGAGTATGGACGGACAGAAATTTTTCTTTAACCTTTTAAAAGACAACGGCGATATTTTTAATAACCACGATTACACCGTCGAACCTGACAGAGAAAATACGCATTTGGCAGACCTTGCAAAAATCGGAGTAAAATATTCCGATAAATACAATAAACCATACGTTATAAACGAATATGGTTGGGATAACAATACCGATACTTTTTGTTGCGACGATATGGACACTTATTACCGTGGTTTGTTTGTTGCAAGGCTTTTAATCGCCTATTTAGATACGGGAGTTGTCGGTGCTTCCGTTTGGACGTTGTTTAATTATTACTACTCTAATAACAAAATGAATTTCGGCATATTCGAATATAAAGATAATAACTGGAAAGTCAGACCGCAGTATTATTCTTTGGGATTGATATTTCATTATTGCGACAGGGGTGCAACCGTATACCCCATAGAAATAGACGAAAGCGGAGTTATAGGCGTTGCACTTAATAATCCCGACGGCAGTTGGACGTATTTAGTTGCAAACGACGGCGATAGCGAAAAGTCCTTTACTTTTATAAATAAGTATGCTAAAAATCTGAAATTTAAAAGATATACTTATCAAGAAGGGTTTTTACCCAAAGACGATAATATGATACAAAGCGATTTGATTATTAAATCGTTCAATAAAAAATTAAGCGATAAAATTCCACCTAAAACCTTTAGAGTTTATTCGACAAAATAAGGAGAAGATTATGGAAAAGTATAACAGAAGTTGCTTTATAAAAAAAGGTACGAAATTTGTTTTAGATAAAACGAGCGAGTTCCCCTTTATGGGGTTTTCCGTTCAATGGGACGAATATTTGAACACAAGAAATTGCAAAGGCGAACACGTAGACAAAAAATTTTGGGCAGAGCCGAAAGATTTTGATTTCGTTTGCGAGCGTGCAAAAGATTTGGAACTTAAAAAGTTAAGATTTTATTTCCGTAACGGTTTAATATTAACGACAAAAGACGGCGGTTATAATTTCGATAACGAAAAAATTAAAGACGATATAAAACTTTTAACTTTTGCAAAAGAAAACAATATAGAAGTCTGTTTGGTTTTTACGGATACCGTTACTTTCTCGGATGACGGAACTTTATACGTAAATATGGCAGATAATAACGAGTATTATACGCAGAACATAAACAATAAATACAGATGCGATATAGATTTGTTTATAAATTCTATTAAAGCGACTATGCAATACTTATACTTAGACAAAGGATTTACGTGCATTAAAGAAATAACCGTCTTTAACGAGCCCGACGTTGATACCGACCGTTATAAGTATACTAAAGAAGACTATAAAAACGCTTGTTACGGTGCGGATAAAGCATTAAAAGAATTAGGAATAAGAGATAAAATAAAACTTAATCTTTCAGACAACTTATGTCAAGCAGGGCAGAAAGATTTTATAAAATTATTAGGCGATTTTTCAGACGTTTACAACAATCATATTTATTTAAATTCCAAAGAAGATTCAAACGAGTTTTTAACTTTTATATCAAGAATGGGTGCAAAGGCTTCTAAAAAACTTAACAAGCCCTTTTTGATTAACGATTTCGGTTGGGATAACGGTTTATCTATATGGGGACCGGGGACGATTTCGACTTGGGGTCAAGAAGAAGTAGATACCTTCGACAGAGCGTTTTTTATTATAAGATTTATAATTCAGTCTATAAATATCGGCGTTAACGGTATGTCTTATAAGAGTTTATACGATACTTATTACCAACCCCAAAAAGACAAAAAATGGACCGCAGGGTTATTTAAGTATAAAGATGAAGGGTTTTTATGCCGTCCGCAATACTACGCATATTCGCTCTTTACAAAGTATACCGATATAGGGGGAAAAACTTATCTTTTACTTAATAAAAGCGAAGACGTTATAGGCACGGCTTTTAAAAATAAAGACGGCAGTTTTACCTATTACGTGTGCAACACTTCGGATAAAGAACAACGGTTTACCTTTATAAACAAATTCGCAAAAAACTTAAAATTCAAAAGATACGTTTTTAATGAAAACAATATTCCCAAAAACGGAGAAACAGTTAAAAGCGATAAAAACATAAAAGCCTTTGGCAGTATTTTAACCGAAACAATCCCTGCAAAAACTTTATATTGCTATTCTACAAGATAATACGTCAAAGGCACGGAGAGCCTTAAAACTCGGGTCGGTTTTGCCGTTTTCCCAACGGTTGACCGTTGTAAAGTTTACGCCGAGCAATGCTACGAAATCCGTTTTGCCCCAGTCTATTTTAAAATTAGGTTTAAATAAAAATTTACCGCCGTAAAAAATGGGACGAATATGTTGGATTTGCAACTTTTAATAAAGAAATTTGTTTTAATATTAAAACCTTAAAAAAAAAGACACTCTTTATGAGTGTTTTTTCTTTTAAATAAAAAACCTTGTCAAGCACGTTTTTGAGTGATATAATAATTTTAAGAAAAACAAAAAAGGGAATATTTTATGGAAACGCAAAAAGAAATTTATAATACGGTTATATATGACGAACAGGACTTTTTACTTAATATTAATCCTAATTCGGGCTGGACTTTTGATACGGGGAAAAATCCGCCACAAATGTTCCACGAAGATATAGAGATAAAATATATTTTGTCTGATACGGCTCTGTTTTACGTAAACGATACTGTTTATACTTTAAAAAAAGGGGACATTTTGATAATTAATCCGTACGATTTTCATTCAAATATTTCTATAGACGGAAAAGCGTCTAAATACCATCTTTACATATTTAAAACAAATTTTCTATTCGGCGGAGAAAAAGATAATAATATAAAGGAAGAAATTTTTAACAATAAAGTTAAATTTAAGCACGTGATAGAAGACAAAGAACTGGCAAATTATCTTTTACAAATCAATAAAGAATATCAAGAGAAAAATGCCTTTTATAAAGAAACTATAAGATATCTATTAACTTTGTTTTTTATTAAAATTTACCGCTGTTATTTGGAATCCAACGAACAAATTTTAATAAATAGTGATATAGGCAAAAAATATGCACTTTTAGAACCGGCTTTTTTAGAAATACATAACAATTATTTTAAGCCGTTTTCGTTAACTAAACTGGCATCTTTATGCACTATGTCCGATTCATATTTTTGCCATTTATTTAAGTCTGCAACAGGTAATTCGCCTATAGATTATATTAATACTTACCGTATTAAAATAGCCGATAAACTTTTAGAAACTTCTAACACCCCGGCTTCTGAAATTGCCACTATTTGCGGATTTAACGATCCGAATTACTTTTACCGTTGTTATAAAAAAGTTTTCAGGTGTTCGGTAGGAGAAAGAAGAAAAATAAAACCGAATAAAAACTGAAGTACCGTTATTTTGTAAAAAAGCAAGATCGTGCTTATATTCTAGCAAAATCGTATATTGACTATTAAATAACCATTTAATATACTTAAAATGTAATAACAAATATAAGACATAAAAAATTATGTATTTTATTTGAAATGATTTTTTGTAGTAATACAGAAAAAATAATTAGAAACAGTTATTACGTTAAAAAAGGAAGGATTATTATGGAAAAATTAGCGATTTTAGGCGGGAAAGCCGTATTTGAAGAAGTAAAAGAAATTCCGGAACATTTGTTCAAGTGGCCAATTATAACCAAAGAAGACGAAGAAGGCGTTTTAGAAGTCGTCAGATCGAACAATTTTTCTGGTACTAATATAACCATGCAATTCGAAAACGAATTTGCTAAATGGCAAGGAAGGGAGTATGCAGTTTGTTATACTAACGGTACAATGTCTTTAACTGCAGCGATGTTTGCCGTAGGTTTGGGCGCAGGCGACGAAATTATTTGTACTACAAAAACATATTGGGCAAGTATAACTTCTGCACAGTGGTTAGGAGCGAACGTAGTATTTTGTGGAATAAACGAAATGCTTTCTATGGACCCAGACGATATAGAAAAGAGAATTACGCCGAAAACAAAGGCAATAATGGTTGTTCATTATTTGGGATATCCTTGCGATATGGATAAAATTATGGCTATTGCAAAAAAACATAATTTAATCGTTATAGAAGACGTTTCGCATGCACAAGGCGGAAAATATAAAGGTAAAAAATTGGGAACGTTCGGAGATATTGCCGCAATGAGTTTAATGAGTTGCAAGACGTTCGCCGCAGGGGAATTAGGTATACTTGTTACCGACAACAGAAAGTATTACGAAAGGGCACTTGCTTTTTGTCATTACGAAAGAAACAACGAAAATTTCATAACCGAAACCGACGACTTAAAAAATTATTATCATATTGCACTCGGAGGTATGAAAGGCAGAGTTAATCAAGTAAGTTCGGTACTTGCGTTAGGTCAGTTAAAATACTTTGACGAAAGATGTGCTGAAATTAGAAAAGCAATAAATTATTTTTGGGATTTATTAAAAGATATTCCCGCAGTAAAAGGCATAAGAGTAGACGAATCGACGGGTTCTACAATGGGTGGATTTTATAGCCCGCACGGGTTATATTATCCTGAAAAATTAGGCGGACTTTCTATGCACAGTTTTTGTCAAGCCGTTTCTGCTGAAATGAAAAATCTTTTTATTTCTTGGGAAGGCGCAAATTACTGTTTACATACGCATAACTATTTTAAGACTTTCGACGGAATGAATTTAGGCAAACCTTCGAGAATTGCCTTTACTGATAAAAAGGAAGTCAACGCAACAGACGAAGCGCTTAAAAACTCCGAAAACAGAAACTGTTTCTCTATTCCGTGGTTTAAGAAATTCGATAAAGAGTGGATAGAACTTTATGCTAAGGCATATATAAAGGTTGCAGAAAATTACGAACAACTTCTTCCTAAAGATACGTTAAATACTAAGAAAGAAGGTAGATGGTACGGTACGTCTAACGTGTAAAACAGAAATAATAAAGAATTGAACGGTAATAGGATAGATATGATAAATTTTGGAATATTAGGGTGTGGTATGATAGCAAATATACACGCCAAAGCCATTTTAGAATTAGAAGGCGCTAATTTAATTGGTGTTGCCGACAACAGTTATGATTATGCTAAAAATTTTGCTGATAAATATAAAGTAAAAGCGTTTAATAATTATGACGAGATGTTAAAAGACGAAAGCATAGACGCAATTTGTATTTGTACGCCGAGTTATTTGCACGCAGAAAACTCTATTAAGGCGCTTAAAAGCGGTAAAAACGTCGTTTTAGAAAAACCTATGGCAATTACTGTTAAAGACGCAAATAAAATCATAAAAACTTGTAAAAAAACAGGTAAAATTTTAACCGTTATATCTCAAATGCGTTTTTCGGACGATTTAGTTAAAGTTAAAGATTTAATTTTAAAAGGTGCGTTCGGTAAGATAAATCTTTGTGATTTGTATATGAAATACTACAGAAGTAAAGAGTATTTTTCTTCGAGCCCTTGGAAGGGGAGATTAAAATACGACGGCGGTGGCGCTCTTATGAATCAAGGTATTCACGGTATTGATCTATTTCAATATTTAATAGGGGACGTAAAAAAAGTAAAAGGCAAAATAAAAACAGTTTGCCATAATATAGAAGTTGAAGACACGGCAGTTGCAACTGTAGAATTTGATTGCGGAGCGCTTGGCGTTATAGAAGCGTCTACATGTGCTTATCCCGGTTTTGAAAGAGAGATTTACATTCACGGCGATGAAGGTTACGTTGTTTTGCTTAATAATAGAATAAAGAAAATTATGGTAGACGGTAAAGAAGAAACTCTAATTAAAGAAGACAGTAAGGGTACTGCAAGCGACCCGACGGCGTTAGATACAACGTTACATAAAAAGCAATTAACAAACTTTATTAATACAATTGAAGGAAAAGAAGAACTTTTAGTAACGCCTATGGAAGGCAAAAAGGCTGTAAAAATAATAGAAGACATATATAAATCGTCGAGAAAATTTTAATATTAAGACTTATATGGCAAACAAAAATTTAAAAATAAAAAAACCTAATTGATTTTAGGTTTTTTTGTTTTAAATTAAATATCTATAAAACACTATTTTATTTTTTGGAAAAATCCTTGCGTTTCGTTCACCGTTTCTATAAATACAAAAGTATCGTCGTATTTTTTTAACAGATTTTTAAATTCAACAAGTTGGTTTTTATTAACTACGCAAACCAAAACGTCTTTTTCTTCTCCGGAATATGCACCCGTTCCTATCCATCTTGTTGCGGTATGATGCAAAACTCTAATTATTTCGTTAGATATTTCGTTTGGATAAGGGGTAATAATAAAGAATTTATAAGCACTTGTTCCGCCTTTAATAATTGTGTCGCCTACAAAACTAGAAATGAACGCATAAATTTCAGATAAAACTACTGGTTTATATCCTGTTTCTCCACCGTTTCCGTAAACGAAAAACGATGCAACTGCAACGGCAAAATTGATTGCGAACGTTATCCAAAAGAAATTAAGTAGCGGACGTTTTTTATTAATATATCTCGATATATGGTCTACTCCGCCTGTAGAAGAATTTATCTTAAACGTAAACCCATATGCAAAACCGCTTAATATTCCGCCTATAATACACGGAAGTATAGTATCCGTTTCAGAAGCGTAAACAAATTCTTTTAAAGATTCCACGCTACTAAACACATCTTCAAAAATTAAGTAAGAAAATGAATAAACAATAGTAAACACAAAAGATTTAATTGCAAAATCTTTACTTACCAAAAAATAGGTAAATATACAAAAAGGGATGTTTATTATAAGCGATAGGTATCCTAAGCTAAAGCCCGTTTTATATTGTATCATCGTACATATTCCGCTAATTCCCGTAGGAGCATAATTATTCGGAGTTACGAATAATATGTAGCTTAAAGAAAACATAAGAGCAAGAAAAACATTTCTCACTTCTTCACTTATTACTTTACCGACTTTTGTTTTTCTGCCGTCTTCTATTGCTTGTTTGATTTTTTCTAATTTTTCTTCGTATTCTTTTTTACGCATGGAGTACGTTTTTTTATTTGTTTTCGACATAAAAAATCAAAATTTTCTCCTTAACTTCATACGATCATTATACACCAAAATATTCTTTTTTGTAAACTGTTTTTCACAATTAATACATATCGTTTGTTATTTAAAAATGTAATAAAATATGAAAGTTGATAAAATTAATAAAAGAAAATTGCCAAGAAAAGTATGAATTATCAAATGTTAAAGCATCGGTTAAAATTCGTGGAAACGGCACTAAAGAAAAACGAGAAGAAACCTTATAGAATTAAGTTCGATAAAAAGCAAGTCATGTTAGGGTTAAATAACGATTTATCTGCAAAAAGTTGGGTACTGCTTGCAGAATACGTTGATAAAACTTTATTAATAAATACGACAGCTTTCTTTATGGGAAATGAAATTTTAGGTGGCGACGGTTATTACGTAATTAAAAATTAAAACAGTACGCTAAATTAGTTAGCGTACTGTTTTTTAGTTTACGTTATTTATTTATAAGCGGAAGTTCGGTCATTCTTAGTTTTGCTATTCCGTAAGGCACGAGTTTAACGGTAACCGGCTTTCCTATCGGCTTTCTCGATTTCGGCGTTTCTCTCGGCATTAAGTCGTTCCCTTTAAGATGTCCCCAATTTATTTTTACCAAATTTACTTTTATATATGAAAGCGGTTTAGATTCAGAGAAAGCAGAAGAATAGTCGTCCGATTCTCCGTATTCTAATTTAGTATCGTAAAAGGCGTATTGCCATTCGGAAGTAGGCGTTAACTCGTAATCGCAATAAGGGAAAACGTGATTGACGTTGTTTCCGTCTAAATATTCAAACGATTCTTTTTTATAATCTAATTGAAGTGCGTACGTAAGCGCACCTTTTTTAACTGCGTAAAGAGTGTTTCTCTTAACGAATTTCGGTTCTGTTTTAAGGGTAACGGTTATTTCGTCGTTAAAAAACTCTTTTTCCAAAACAAAGAATTCGCCGACCTTTGCGCTAACGTTGTTAACAAAAGCGCTTTCGCAAAATTCCGGAATACGGATATATAGTTTTAACTTGATTTTTTTGTCCGCCTTAACTTTTATTTTTACGTTATCCCTAAAAGGATAAAGACCTACGTTTTCTATGCTTAAGCCAACTCCGTCTTTTTTTGTTACGAGTTTAGAAGGTGCTAAACTCATAATTCCTATGCCGTCTTCTTTTTTTGCAAAAATGGAAATTGCAAATTTCGGAAAGCCTTGGTTAAAGTTTGCCGTACAACAACCGTAATTGGGTTCTAACCCGAAAAGATGCGAAGCCGAACAGTTAGTCGAAAAGTGCGACGGAATATCTTTATACTTAGAATAATAAACACTATACGGCTGATTTGTCATCTGGTTGTACTGATGCGTCCACATATCTTCGGATAAGGTTGCGGGGAGAGAATTAAAGCAAAGTTTTTCTAAATAGTCCATCCATTTAATTTTTCCCGAAACCCTTGCTAAAATCTCGTAAGAAAACATTGCTTCAACAACACCGCAAAGTTCCGTTCCACGAATAGGCGAAGTACCCGACAAGCACTCGTCCCCGTTAAAGTAATCGTTAACGTTGCCGTGATATTTTAATAAAATTTTAAGTAATTTTTCAGCATAAGCGTTAGGATTTCTTCCGTCGAAAGTGTGCATAACCGCGTCTGTTTTAAGTGCCATAGCAAGGTTTACGACGTGATGAACGTAAGTCCATTGCGGATTTGTTTCAGTTGCTTTTTGTTTTAAGTATTCTTTTGCTTTTAAGTAGTCAAGTCCTTGCGCTTCCAACGTTTCGGCAAGTTCTATAATCCAGTGTTCGGGGCGTTTTTCGTATAACCAAACTAAAGATAAAACGCCTTCAAACCATCTCGAACTCGCCCAGTTAAAGGTAAGTTGCCACGAGTTTTGTTTATAAAAATTTTTATATGCTTTATATATAACGTCTATTATTCTTTCGTCATTTTCGCAAAGATAGTATTCTATTAAGGCTTTAGATATTATAAATAAAGCCCACATATCGTAAGAACTTCTTTTGTCGTCTTCGCACGGGCATAAAAACCCGTCCGGTTTTTGCCTTTCTATAATGGCGTTAACGTATTTTTTCGCACGGTTTATCATATCTTCGTCACGAAGTAAGTAGGCAAGCGGAATAAAACCGTCGAGCCAATAAGGGACTCTTTCCCAGCCTTCTCTATCACCGCCTATCCATTTACTGTCTTTAACGTCAGGCCACATTTTATCGAGATTTCCCGATAAACCATTTGCTTGAATAATTAGTTGGTCTTTAACCCAACCGGTCGGCACGATATCGTTTGCCGTAAACGAATTAAAATAACCTTTCATTTTTTCTCCTTTTATTTAATTATAAAAGCATTATTAAAAAAACACAATTTCAAAAATCAATAAAAAGATTGCAAAAATTAAACAAAAATGATAAAATAAAAAATATGGAATTAGATTTTGGAAAACCTATAACTTATTTATTGTCTTCGTTTAGATATTTTTATAAGGGCGAAAGGCACGTCGAAAGATATTGCGACTATAACGTTTTACTTCTTGTTTTCGACGACGTTTTGCGTTTTAGAGAAGACGGAAAAGAAATAGAAGTTAAATCGGGCGAATATTATTTGCAAAAAAATTTCGTACATCAAGACGGAAAAGTGCCGTCGGGTGCAACGAAGTATTATTATATTCATTTTTTGGGCGATTACACAGACGAAAGCGGACTTCTCTTACGTGGAAAGTGGAACGTCAACGCAATTATGCCCATAATTCGTAAAATCGAAGAATTAAAACTTAAAAAGAACGCATACGTGGAAATTTGCGACCTTTTTTATCAAATACTTCTCGAACTTAAAAGTTATAACGTAAAAACAGAAAACCCCTTGGCGCAAAATTTAATGAGAGAACTTTCACTTAATTATATGCACAAAATAAAAATAAAAGATTATGCCAAAAACTTTTTCGTTTCTGAAAATTATTTAATATCGGTATTCAAAAAAGAATACGGCTTTACACCGCACGAGTGCTTGAAAAAAATAAGACTTAACGAGAGTTTAAGGCTATTAAAAGAATCTAACCGAACGGAAAAAGATATTGCGCTTTCCGTAGGGTATGAAGATTTTTCCGTTTTTTATAAGGCGTTTGTTAAACAAAACGGGTTTTCGCCTAATAAAGTCAGAAAAAGTTAATATAAAATAAGCAAGGTTTATCGCTCTTCCCGTAGGGAATTGCGATAACTAAATAAATCCGCAAGCGGATTTGTTATATTGCTTCGCAGTGATATTGCCTATCGGCAGTGATATTCGTCTAACGACGAGTTAAGGATTTATTTAATATAACTTTGCGAGAAAATCTTTCTCGCAAAATATAACGCAAAACACGTTTTGCATATCACTTTTAACCACAGAGTTAAAAATATAACTATTATATCTTTTGTGGACAAGAAAAGCCCACTATATTTCGCAAAAATGCGAAGTATAGTGGGCTATACTTTTTTAATAAGTTTATTTTCCCTATGAGAAGACGGCTTTTGCCTTGCTTTTTTTTTATTATTTAATCAAAACTTTAGTATAAATTATTTGATAGATTTTATCAAATGTGTTATAATAAATATAAAAAACGACGAAGGAGAAAATATGCCGTTAAAAAAATCATCAAAAGTAAGAATGCAAGAAGAAGTGGAAAAAGCGATAGCATCCGGCAACAGTTATTTGGCTAACGAAATTACCGCTAACGTAATGGTTGGAACGACCATGCTTATCGTTTTTATCGTAATGTTTATAGCGCTTATCTTAAACGAAGTAGGCGTATTTAGCGCAGATAAATCTTTAATGAGATGGGCGGTTATAATTGCAAGTTTTATAGAAGTTCCTATAACCATATTAAATACTAAACACGTAGGAACAAAATCGTGGTTAAAGTTTCCTTTGATGATAGACTTAACTCTAGTATGTGCAATTATGTCTGCAACGCTCGGTCATAACGTAACGCTCGTTATGGTATTTCCTATGGTTGTAAGTACAAGATATTTTGACGAAAAATATACGTTATGGGTTGCGATTTTTACCGCTATTACGTTTGCCGTAAGTAACGTATTTTGTGCGTTTTTCGGAATAATCAACTTAAATATGGTTAAATTTAACGATATAACGGAAGTTATAAATATAAGTATAGCAAAAGGTCAAACTTTAAGAGACGCAATAATAGACGGTGGCTATTTACATAAAGCGGAATACGTAAAAAGTTTGTTTGTAAACGAGTTTATCCCCAGATGCGCTATCTTTTTAGCCCTTTCCTCTAGTTGCCGATTCGTTGCAAGTAGGGGCAAAAAGATGATAGAAATGGAATCTGATAACGTTAAGAAAACTTCTAGAATAGAAACGGAATTAGATTTAGCAACGAGAATACAATCTAGTATGTTACCGTGTATTTTCCCTGCGTTCCCATCTCACGAAAATATAGATTTAAGGGCTACTTATCATCCTGCAAAAGAAGTAGGCGGAGATTTTTACGATTATTTTGTTATCGATAAATCGCACGTTGGCGTTGTTATAGCAGACGTTTCGGGTAAGGGAGTAGGCGCAGCGTTATTTATGACGATATCAAAAACCGTATTAAAAAATCAATTACAACTTGGCATAACGCCTGCACAAGCCTTAACAAATGCAAATTCACAACTTTGCGAAACTAACGATGCAGGATTATTCGTTACTTGTTGGGCAGGTGTTTACGATATAGACAGCGGAAAACTTACTTTCGTTAACGCAGGTCATAATCCGCCCGTAATAATTAGAAAAGATAATAAACCCGAATTTATAAAACAACACAGCGGATTCGTTCTTGCTGGTATGGAAGGCTTTAAGTATAAAGAAGAAGAAATAACATTAAATAAGGGCGATGAAATGTTCTTTTATACCGACGGTGTAACCGAGGCGACGGATACGCATAACGAACTTTTCGGTGAAGACAGACTGTTAGAGTGCTTAGATAAGTGTAAAGGGAAAGTTTTAGCAGACCAGTTATTAGACGTTAAAACGGATATAGACAGATTCGTTAAAGGCGCAGAACAGTTTGACGATATAACAATGATGGTTATGCACATTAATTAATATATGGAACAAAATTATTTTAAGCCGTGTTTTTACGTGCCGAGTAAACTAATGCCGTTTACAATAAGATTAGAAATAAAGTTAAACGATTTTATTGATGGGAAGGTGCTAAAAAACGCAGTTAATAAGTCGATAAAAAAATTCCCCTATTTTGCCGTTAAGGTAGTAAAAAAAGGTGAAGAATATGTAACGGAAGAGAATTCTCTTCCGTTAGTCGTTTATTCGGGTGATAAAATTTTCGATTTGGGTAGCGAGAAAGTTAATTATCACATGCTATCCGTTTACTATAATAAAGACGATATAGTTTTTTTCGTATCTCACGTGATAACTGACGGCGGTGGATTATTCCCGTTTGTTAAGACGGTTTTATATTTTTATTTAAGAGAAAAGACAGGACTTAACTTACAGGTTAAGGGAATAGACGAAAATAGCGATATAGTAAAAGACGAGATATTAGACGAAAATTTAGAAAATTTAATTAATAAAGCAACGCCTTTTTATAAAAAAACCGTTAATAATTGTTTTAAGTTAGAAGACGGAGAGCAAGATTTAGGCGAAGATAAAGGAAAAATTTTCAGATTTAGTATTCCTTTAAAAGAGACTATGGCGTTTAGTTACGATAACGACGGAAGTCCGAACGCACTTTTATCTTCTTTAATGGCAAAAGCAATATTTAAGATTAACGACACGAAGGGTAAAAGTATAGTAAGTGCCGTTTCGTTTAATATGAGAGGGGGACTTAATAACAGTAAGAGTTTAAAACTGATAAGTAGTGCTTTAAAGGTTGAATACCCCGAAAAATTAAAAGACCAAAACATATTAAAACTGTGCACTTGTACAAGAGGAACAATATCTCTTCAAAGTCAACCCGAAAACGTTTTGTATGAGATGAAATTACGAAAAAAACTCTTTGATGAAATAAAAAATATGACGTTAAAAGAGAAGAAAGAGTTTATAGGCAAAAAAGCACTTTTAGACGCTACGGACAATACTTTTTCTATAAGTTACGTAGGTAAAGTGGATTACGGTGATTTAGATAAATATATTTTAGCCGATTATAATATAACGGACGGATCGACTTATAAAACGTTATTTATAGAAATAGGCGCAGTTAAAGATAAGTTTACTATTGCGTTTATTCAAGGGTTTTCGTCGGACGTTTATTATAAAGCGTTAATTGGCGAAATAAAAAAATGCGGAATTCCCGTAACGGAAAACGAAGTTACGGATTTAATTACTTGCGGAATAAAACTTCCTTAAAAAATTTTTTATTTAGGTATTGTATATTTATATATAATGATTTATAATGAATATATAAATATTAAAGGGGAAACACTAATGAAAATTAAAGAGTCGAGAGTTTTAAGTTTTGTTTCGGTTTTTATTATTTACTTATTAGCGTCTTTTGTGGGAATTATAGTTTTCCATTTTTTGGGACTACCCGATTGGATAAGATTACTTATTGCAGACGTATCTGCAACGGTATTCGTTTTTATTTTCAGTTTGATTTTTAAAAACGCTTCCGTTTACGATCCGTATTGGAGTGTTCAACCTATTGTAATAGTTTTTGCAATCGGCTTAAAATACGGATTTAATTTATGCAGTTTCTTGCTCTTTTTGGTAATTTGTATTTGGGGCGTTAGGCTTACTTCTAATTGGGCTTACACATTTAAGGGTTTAAATTATCAAGATTGGCGTTATACAATGCTAAAAGAAAAAACGGGCAGTTTTTATCCCATAGTTAATTTTTTAGGTATTCATTTAGTGCCGACGTTAATTGTATACGCTTGTACTCTTCCTGCCGTTTACGTAATAAAACATGCACCACACTTAGACACGTGGAAAATAGTATTTTTAATCTTTTCGTTACTTGCTGTTCTTTTACAAACCGTATCAGATATACAAATGCACGTATATAGAAAAAATAAAAACGGTACGTTTATGCGAAACGGACTATGGAAATATTCCCGTCATCCTAATTATTTGGGTGAAATTTGCATGTGGTGGGGCGTTGCCTTATACGGAGTAGTTTTAATTCCTTCTATGTGGTATTTAATAGCGGGAGCAGTAGCTAATACTATAATGTTTTTAATAATAAGTATTCCTATGCAAGACGCAAGACAATCTAAAAAAGACGGTTTTTCTGAATACAAAAAGCAAACTCACATGCTTTTGCCTATAAAAAAGTTATTTATTAAATAGTTTAAGGGTTGCAAAAAAAAATCTAAAAAATTTAAATTTTTTTTATTAATTTTTCTTGCTTAATTTTAAAACGTATGATATAATACAGAAAATGCTAAGGAGAAGAAATATGTTACCTACTTGCTTGCTACAAAATTGCGCAGTAAAAAAGTTAGGGACATTTTCCCCCTTTTCAAAATTAATAATTTAGTTTTTAAAGAAGTCTAAAACAGACTTCTTTTTTTTAAGTCTTTTTAAGATAAAAAATAGTATGAAAAAATTTTTGGAGGTTAGTTTTTATGGCAACAACACAAGAAAACTTGATTTATCAAGTTAAAGACAAACCGAAGTTCGGGCAACTTATTGTTTTCGCACTTCAACAACTTCTCGCTATAATGGCGGCGACAATCGCAGTTCCTGCAATAGTAGGTAACGGTATGAGCGCATCTGCAGCACTTTTCGGCGCAGGCGTAGGTACAATCGTTTACTTACTATTTACAAAATTCAAAAGCCCCGTATTCTTGGGTTCGTCTTTTGCATTTTTAGGTAGTATGGCTGCAGCCTTTGCAGGTGGCGTTTCAATGTCCGTTGGATATTTAGGATTACTTATCGGTGCGACATTTGCGGGTTTGGTTTACGTAATAATTGCAATCGTAGTTAAGTTCTGCGGTGTCGGTTGGATTAAAAAACTTATGCCGGCAGTAGTTATAGGACCTACCGTTGCAATTATCGGTTTAAGTTTAGCAGGAAACGCTATCGGCGATTTATTTAAGGGTAACGTTGACTTTTCAAATACCACTTGGCAAATTGTTGAAAGTCTTAAAGGTTTGGTTGAAGGGACGGATTACGTAGCAGGTAGTGCCCAAGAATTAGCAAAAGATCAATTCCTTGTAAATATGAATACAACTTATATGGCTTGTTCGCCTTACGTTGCTTTGGTTTGTGGACTTGTAACTTTGTTCACAACGGTTATTTCTTCCGTTTACGGTAAAAAATTCTTAAAGATGATACCTTTCGTAATCGGTATTGCCGCAGGTTATATCGTTGCCACTATATTTACGGTAATAGGTAATGTCGCAAGTGTTGACGCATTAAAGGTTATTAACTTTTCAAAGTTTAACAGTATTCAATGGTATCCGGATTTTACCTTTATCACGGCGTTTAAGGGAGATTACAATTTCGGCACGGTAGGCAACATCGGCTCTTACATGGCAACGATTGCGGTTGCATATATCCCCGTTGCGTTCGTCGTATTTGCCGAACACATTGCAGACCACACCAACCTTTCTTCTATAATAGGTGAAGATTTATTAGTTAACCCCGGCTTACACAGAACCTTACTCGGTGACGGCGTTGGCTCTATCGCAGGTGCTTTCTTCGGTGGCTGTCCTAACACTACTTATGGCGAATCTGTTGGCTGTGTTGCAATATCCGGTAACGCTTCCGTTATCACGATTTTAGTAACCGCTATATTGGCTATAGTAATTTCCTTTATCGGACCTTTCTCAACCTTCCTTGCAACGATTCCTTCTTGTGTAATGGGCGGTGTTTGTATAGCCCTTTACGGATTTATCGCAGTATCCGGCTTAAAGATGATTCAAGACGTTGACTTTAACAAAAAGCATAACTTGTTCGTTGCGTCTGTAATTTTAATCGCCGGTATCGGTGGAATGATTTTAACGTTCGGTAGCATAACCATTACTTCTATTGCTTGTGCGCTTATCCTTGGAATTATAACCAACCTTGTATGCTTACCTTACAGAAATAAATACGACAAGAGAAAGGAAGCAGAAAAAGAAGCAGAAAATAAATAATAATAAAAAAGTAGTCTCTTGCCTAATTTAGGGCAGGAGATTATTAATAGGAGAAAAAATGAAAGACTATAAAAACGTTCACATTTTAGATCACCCTTTAATAAGACATAAGTTAGCAATAATAAGAAACAAAAATACGGACACTAAAAATTTTAGAGAAATTATAGGTGAGATTGCAACGCTTATGGCGTACGAAAGTTTTAAGGACGTTCCGACTCAAGTTATAGAAGTTGAAACGCCGTTAGAAAAGGTGGAACAAACTGTAGTTAAAGAAAATTCTATTGCAATAGTTCCAATTCTTCGTGCAGGGCTTGGAATGGTAGACGGTATTTTATCATTATTCCCCGCCGCTAAAGTAGGGCATATTGGTTTATATCGTGACGAAACGACGTTAGAACCGCAAGAATATTATTGCAAACTCCCCGTTAATATAGACGAAAAGGTAGTTATGGTAGTTGATCCTATGCTTGCAACGGGCGGTAGTGCTTGCGACGCAATAACAATGCTCAAAAAGAGAGGTTGTAAAAAGATTAAACTTATGTCTATAATAGCAGCACCTTGCGGAGTAGAAAAAGTTGCAGAAAATCACCCAGACGTAGAAATTTACGTTTCTACACTCGACAGATGCTTAAACGAAAACGGTTATATTTTACCGGGATTAGGCGACGCAGGTGACAGAATTTTCGGTACTAAATAGTTAAGTTAAATAACTTATAAAAAATCACTCTTAAATTTATGATGTGAACCCAAAAGTTTAGACAAAAAATTAAATTAAATTATTTGAGATTGAGTTCGGTATTTTACCGGACTCATTTTCAATTTAAGAGATATTCTCTCATTGTTGTAGTAATAAATATATTCTTCTAATGCTTTGAT
>JAZUKR010000165.1:0-25722 GCA_045643385.1 Christensenellaceae bacterium
TAGGACGTATGCTCAATGTATATCGGGACCTGCTTTATTCCAAGGATTAAAAGTTACGATTTCAGACGAAGCGTTTAGTCTTTCCGACGGAACTATGACGAGTTACAACGTATATTCTGACTGGGCAGTAATAGAAGCACCCGAAGCAGACGGTTCTGTTATTAAAACGGTAAACATTACTGTAGAATTCCCGATTACGGCAGGAAATCAATATCAAGGACTTTCTACCGCAATATTATACGGTGTAGAAGCTATTCAGGGTAATGCTCATACTGAAGACTTTTCTACTTCAAAATTTATTTTCTATGATAACATGAATGAAGGTATAAAGGGAACTGCAAATGCTTCCGAAGAAGACCCTGAAAAAGGCGTTGTAACCTTAAAAGACGAGTTTGCTGCTGTTAGTACTACCGTTCCCGACGTTAACGTTGGCGAAGAATATAAGTTAAAAGCAGTTGTAAGCGACAGTAATACGGCAAAAACGTTTACACTTCAAGGCGTAAATTCTACGGATACTACTAAACCCATAGAACAAATAACTTATGACATTAAAGTCGTAGATAAAGACGGAAATGAAATTGATAAACATGATAATAGCGACATTATCGTTAACTTATACGCAGGTTTAGGGCTAGATTTCGTTGCGGTATTCCACCACGTAGAAAAAGATGACGGCAGTATTGAAACGATTCAAGTTGCAGGCATGGACGAATATGATCAAGAAACCGGTTACGTAAGTTTCTTTACGAACTCTTTCTCTGATTACTCTGTAGTTAAATCTTTCGCACCTGTCGTAATTATTGATTCAGAATTAAACGTAAAATTATATACTTCTATTCAAGAAGCAATTGACGACGCAGAAGAAGACGAAGTAATTACCATTAACTACTTATTAAACGAAAACGAAGAAGTAGTTATTGATAAACCTTTAACGATAAAGACTGCCGAAAACGGAGTTAAAGACGAAGAAGGCAACGTAGTAAGTCCTATAGTTAATAAAGACGGCGATAATCTTGTTTCGGTTACCGACGTAGAATTCATAGTTAATCCCGAAATTGTCGACGTTGTATTCGATATCGACATTAAAGAAGGCGAAGAAGAAGTTAAACACTGTGAAGAACATACCTTCGTTAGTGAAATTAAAGACGGTTACGTAACTTATACTTGTAGCGAATGCGGATTTAGTTACACGAAGAAGTTTGATAAAGAATCTACTTGTACTCACGACGCAACGCTTACTCACCTTTCTTGGGTAGATAAAGAAGTTAGTTGTACCGAAGGCGCAAACGAATTTGTTCGTTGTGGTGCATGCGGTAGCGTAATTATCAATTTTGTTGAACCTATCGGACACGAATTTGGAAGTAACAACACTTGTATTCACGTTTGCAACGGTGAAACGTGTGGTGCCGGTTCTTTCATGGTAGGAGACGATAATTATACCACTCTTAAAGATGCGGCAACTGCTGCTAATAACGGTGGAACTGTAACTCTTATTAACCCCGAATTTAAAGGAAACGGCGTTATCACCGGCGTTTCTAACGTAACCTTTGATATGAACGGAAATTCTTTCGTAAGTAACGGTGCTTATGCCTTTACTCTTTACGATTGCGACGGCGTAACTATTAAAAACGGTAACGTTAACGCAGGAAATACCGCATTCCGTATCGGCGAACATACATACACTATTATCAAGTGGAAATATGCTGATCAATATCCGCTTTATGGTTATCAACCACTTGCTCCTGCTCAAAACGTTGAATTAAACAATTTAACCGTTGACGCTAAATATGTATTAGATTACGTAAATATTAACGACGATTTAACACGTGGTTTATTAAGTAACTATTGTGATAACGATTTGTACGGCAGATATATTTATAAAACGGGATATACCACTTATGAACAATCTGTTTACGCAAAATACGACGAAGTATTTACAGCAATAGATTATACGGATACCGTAACCGTTAACGGCGGTACGTATAAGGGATTGCTTACTACCGAAGTTAAAAATAACAATTTAGAAAACTATAAGTACACAGGTAGAATGGTTAATAAAGACGGCGTTTTATATTCTCAAGTTTTATCAATAAACGACGGTACGTTTAGTGATGATTTTGCAGGAAGATTCTTAAACGGTGGCAAATATCTTGTTGGTAGTAAACAAGACGAAACGAAGAGTTTTGTAGTAGGAAACAGCGCTTCTGAAAGTTATATGGCAAAAATTAATAATAACTATTATGATTATGTCGGCGGTGCAGATGACGCTATCAAGTATTCGAATATGGGCGAAACGATTTACATTAAAGAAAGCGCAACCGCTGAAAAATACTTTGAAAAAGACGAATTCTTATTTGTAATTTTCGAGGTTGACGGTGCTACTTATACGGGTGCAAAAACGGACGATAAATATACCTTAAAGAGCGAAGAAATGCAAGATGTAACGGGTGGCATTAAGTTCTATTCCGTTTATGAGCCGGCAGTTGCAGTTTATGCTACTGGGCAAGGTGGTAATTGGAAATCCGCACCAAAGGTTGATGACTATCCTTCCTTAAAAGATGCTCTTTCCGGATTACAAAGTAATTACACGATAGTAATATTAAAAGATTTTACCGTAGGCGACGAAATGAATTATTCTTACGGTGGCGGAAACTATAAATGTGCATTAGGTTATGCGTCTAGATCGACCATTGATTTTAACGGTCATATGATTACCTATACCGGTACAGGCTCGTGTATTGTAACGTCTCAATCGACAGGGTATTTATATATAAAAGATACCAGCACCGAAAAGACAGGCGGTATCACGGCAACTAATGGTTCGTGCTTTAGAAAGCTTAACGCAAAATCAGACTATACATATATCTCTGACGTAAACTTTATTGCTGAAAAAGGTTATGCTTTACAACTTGAAGGCGGTGCGGGTATTACGATTAACAGTGGTAGATATATTTCAAAAAATCAAGTATCAAAAGGCTGGAAAGTTACAACTTTAACAATAAGTGGCGGTACGTTTAACTATGCACCGAATGCAAATTATATAGCTAGTGGCAAAACGGCAGTAGATAACGGAAACGGTACTTGGACTGTTAAAACTGCAGCATAAATAACAATAAAATAATTTTTAAGGAGATAAAAAATGAAAACAAGATCAAGAGTTATTTTCTTATCTGTTTTAGCGATTGCATGTTGTATGTCATTAATCGCAGGCGCAACTTTTGCATTGTTTACGAGCGAAAGCGAAGTAAACTTTGCGGCGACAGCTGGTATAGTACAAGTAGTAGCGTCTGTAGATACTGAAAATGCACACGTATATTCGGCTAAAGAAGATGAAGAAGGAGATTTGACCGATGAAAACGGATACAAATACTCTTACGAAGAACAAACTAATCTTACCTTTAAAAACGGTGGTACAGCCACGTTTACGGGTAACAAGGTTACGTTAAATAGAATTACTCCGGGCGACAAAGTAACGTTCCCGATAAAAGTAATTAATAACGATAACGTAACTGCAAAGTATAGGACGTATGCTCAATGTATATCGGGACCTGCTTTATTCCAAGGATTAAAAGTTACGATTTTAGACGAAGCGTTTAATCTTTCCGACGGAATAATGGCAAGCTACAACGTATATTCTGACTGGGCAGTAATAGAAGCACCCGAAGCAGACGGTTCTGTTATTAAAACGGTAAACATTACTATAGAATTCCCGATTACGGCAGGAAATCAATATCAAGGACTTTCTACCGCAATATTATACGGTGTAGAAGCTATTCAAGGTAATGCTCATACTGAAGACGTTCTTAACACGCAAACTTCATTCTACGAAAATTTAAACGAAAATATTAAAACAGATACCGTAGAAGGCGAAGATACCGTAGTAGAAGACGCATTTAAAGCAATAAAAATGACCGTTCCTAAAGATTCTACGGATGCAGAGTATTATAAAATAAAGGCGATTAAAGAAAACGACGAAAATCAAGCAAACTTCCGTCTTGTTGGTGCAGAACAAATGACGTATGACATTAAACTTGTTAAAGACAATGGCGAAGTAGTTGATTTAACAGGAACAGACAAAAAGATTAAAGTTGAACTTTATGCAGGTTTAAACCTTGAATTCGTTGCGGTTTTCCATAACGAAGTACAAGTTGCAGGACAAGAAGATTACGACCCGAATACGGGATATGTAAGTTTTGAAGTTGACTCTTTCAGTCCTTACACTTTAGCATTTTCTTACGCTCCTGTAGTATTAGAAAATGCAGACGGAACGTTTAAGTATTATCAAAAATTACAAAATGCTGTAAACGATGCCGAAGAAGGTCAACAAATTATTGTTAACTACAATCCTAAGGATACTCAACCCGTTATAGTAAAAGACAAGACTGTTGAAATAGTAACTGCAAATTCTATTATCGAAAAAGAGAACTCTTTAATTGAAAAAGAAGAAGATAAAATTCAACCCGTATTAAACAAAGTTGAAATATTTGAAAATATTGAAATTAAAACCGAAGGTACCGGAAGCGTTGAATTAGAAATTGCTGAAAACGAAGTTGACGAAAGCAAAATCGAAAACTTAATCAACGAAGTTGTTTCTGTTAACGGAAAGAAATTCGATGACTTTAGTAAAGCACTTAATTATGCTATTTCAATTACAAACGAACACGCTCCTGTTGAAGTTAAATTCAAAAAAGACGTTTACGTTAAAGACGATAGCATTGCTTTCGGTGAAAGCGGATACAGTGAACTCGCAGGTAAAAACCGTTTAGTTTTATCTTTTGATAACGCTATTAAGTTCGACCTTAACGGCAACACGATTTTCGGAAGAATTAATCTTACCAAAGGTCATTTAATCATTGATAACGGAACTGTTAAGTCTTCTTCTCAAGCGCTTAATATTTTCGGAAGCAAAGATATAAACAATAAAGATAGCGTATATACAAAAATTACACTCGGAAAAGACGCAGTAGTTTATGGTGAATACGGTTTATGTGTATTTGCCGGTGATCCTAATAAAACCATGTATCCTGTAGGATTTGGCGAAGTAATAGATATTTACGGAAAGGTTTATTCTCCAAGCCCCGTTTACGTAAGCGGAAACGTTGGTATGGATACTTATGAATCTAATATCGGCAAAAATGCAGAAGTTGAAGCATATGGCGAAAAACCGAGCGTTTTAATGGCTAAATATGGTCCGAAGGTTAACGTTTACGACGGCGCATTATTAGATGCAACGGTTGCACCTATTGAAGAAAATCCTCAAGGTATAACTTTAAGCGGATACATAAAAGTTTACGTATACGGCGGTGAAATTATAGGTGGCGAAGGTGTTGGTATTAAAGGCGGAGAATTACACGTATTAGGCGGTAAAATTACTTCTATCGGCTTAAAGAAAGACCCCGTTCAAGCTATTCAAAGTGGTAACGAATCTTCCGGCGCTGCAATATCAATTACAAGCACGTATAATAAGAATTACCCTGTAGTAGTAGAAATTGCAGGCGGTGAAATTATCGGAACGAACAACGTTCCACTTTTAGCCGTTTGTTCCGTAAACGGTTCTACTCCTGCTGAATTTACTCAAGGTATAACCTTAAGTATAGGTAAAGATGCGATATTTACTTGTTTAGATGGCAATATAAATACTGTTGCAACAATAGCAAACTCTAACGCTATAACGTTTAATTCCACGGGTAATTACGTATTAGTTCCTGTAATTAAAGACGATATAGTAGTTGCTTACGATTTTGCTTACGCTAACTTAAACGACGGTGTTTATTCCGTTCAAATCGACAAGGATATAACAGAAAACGTTAATATTGCTTGTATTAACGAAGGCGCACAACTTTATGACGTTAATTATAATAAAGAAACAGGCATTTTAACCTTCAAGGCAAGCGATAATTCTAATTGCATTGTTTCTATAACACACAAATACGTTTATACGTACACGGAAACAACTCACAAAAAATCTTGTGACGGTTGCGATGCGGAATTTGCCGAAGAAGCACACGTTTTCGTAGACGGTATTTGTGAATGCGGTTATAAAACAGACGCAAAACTTTTAGAAGAAAACGGAGAATTTACTTGCAGAATAGGTAACGTTGGATATAAACATCCTTTCCAATACGGTTCTATACCGTTTAAGACAGATGCTGCTATGTATGAAGTAAAGTCCGGCGAAACTATAAAGATGATTGCCGATTTCGATTACACTAAAATAAGTAATTATACTCAATACGTTGCAACAACCAAAACTAACGACTTTGAAGTTACTATTGATTTAAACGGTAAAACTTTGACTTTCCCGTCTGATCTTCAATTAAACGTAGGAACGTATAATATTATCGATTCTTCATCAGAAAAAACCGGATACGTAAAATCTTTAAGTTTATACGATATGCAAGATACTGAAAACAAAATTACCGTAAATATTTACGGTGGAACGTTTGACAAAGTATCTACTGGTGGTGATCCCGGCGATAAAACGCTTAAAGTTTTCGACGGCGCAAAAATTAACATAATAGAAGTTCAAGGTTCTGACCATAACGGTATTGATAGAGTTTACGTAAATGGCGGAGACGTAACGACTTTAAGATTATGGTGGAGTTTAGACGTTAACGAAGTATTTAACTCTGAATTGTACACCGCTGAATTCGTTGAAAAAGTTAGTAGCTACAACATTTACAATTTAGTAAAAATAGCATAAAAATAAAGGAGGTAAAAAATTATGGAAATGAAAAATTCTCATAAATTAAGAACGGTTGTAATTTCTTTGGTTACGATTTTGTTATGTTTAATTTTATCCGTAGCAGGAACGTTCGCATTATTCTCTGATGAAGTTAGTATTAAAACGCATCTTAAAGCGGGAAACTTAAAGGCTACCCTTATAAGAACTACGTATAGTTACAGTGCGTTAGATGACGACGGCTATTTAGCAACGACCAATGCACCTGAAGACAGAAAGAATATTAATGCTAATACTTTGGATAATGTTTTTGATTTAACCGAAGATACTTTAATCGTTCCGGGCAGTGTTCTTTCTGCAACGTTTAAGATTACAAATAACGATGACGTAGCATTTAATTACACTGTTAAGTTGATAGCAGTAAATTCCGAAGGTGTAGAATTAGAAGAACAAAACGTATTATTATCTCAACTTTCGATTAGCGTAACCGATTCCGTTGGCACGAGTGATTTAGCAGAAGATGCAACTTCTTTAGAAGTTGCCGGTGTTAAAACTATTACGTGTGGAGAAAGCGAAATATTTACGGTAAACGTTACGTTTGATAATTTAGATAATAGCGTAAATAATCTTGCACAAGGCGAAACGGTTATATTTGACTTAGTTGTTACGGCAATTCAAAAAACCGACAGACCAAGTGCATAACTAAAATTAACCATCCATCAACTCAATTAAATTAGTGGAAGCGGACTCGATTTATCGGGTCCGTTTCCATTTTAAAATAGAAAGACAGTCGTTTGACTGTCTTTCTCTATTATTATTTTGTTTTTAAATATACCATTAAAACGGCGATATCGGCAGGAGAAACTCCGGAAATTCTTTCCGCTTGTCCTAAATTTTCAGGCTTGATTTTATCGAGTTTTTGCCTTGCTTCTAATCTTAAACCTTCTATTTTTAAATAATCTATATCTTTTGGTAAAAGTTTTTCTTCGAGTTTTTTTGTTTTTTCTATTTGTTCGTTTTCTTTTTCTATATATCCGCTATATTTTTCGTCTAATTCTGCGGTATACAATATCGTATCGCTTAATCCGTTAAAGGGATTAAACTCTTCTTTTATTTCGTTAATAGAAATTCCACGTCTTATTAAATCTGCAAAAGTTACAGCCGATTGCGGTTTAGTAAAGCCGTGCTTTATTAAAATATTTTCTGCGTCTTTAGGTTTTATTTTAGTTTTTAAAACTTCTTTTGCCTTTTTTAATTCTTCTTCTCTTTCTAAAACTTTTTGCCACCTTTCGTCGCTAACAAGTCCTGCTTCTCTTCCTATTTTAGAAAGTCTTAAATCGGTGTTGTCTTGTCTTAAAACTATTCTGTGTTCTGCACGGGAAGTCATCATTCTATACGGCTCGTTAGTGCCTTTTGTAACTAAGTCGTCTATTAATACGCCCGTATATGCTTCGTCCCTTTTAAGGACGATAGGCTCTTTATTACGGAGTTTAAGCGAAGCGTTAAGACCTGCTATTAAACCTTGAGCGGCCGCTTCTTCGTATCCGCTCGTGCCGTTTATTTGACCTGCGGTAAATAAGCCTTCTACTTTTTTAAATTCTAAAGACGGTTTTAAGTCAAGTGAATCTATGCAATCGTATTCTATAGCGTAAGCGTATCTCATAATTTCACAATGGGTTAAACCTTTAACCGTGTGATATAACGCTTTTTGAACGTCGTGCGGTAAGGAAGTGGAAAGTCCTTGAACGTAAATTTCGTTTGTATCCGCCCCTTCGGGTTCTAAAAATAATTGATGACGGTCCTTATCGGCAAATCTGACTACCTTATCTTCAATAGAAGGGCAGTATCTTGGACCCGTGCCGTGAATAACGCCTGCATAAAGCGGAGAACGGTGTAAGTTTGCACGGATTATTTTATGCGTTTCTTCGTTAGTGTAGGTTAAATAGCAAGGCGTTTGCTTTTCGGGAAGCCTATCGGACATATAACTAAACGGAAAAACGTCCGTTTCGCCGTCTTGAATTTCAAGCTCGCTAAAATCAATACTTCTTTTATCTACTCTTGCGGGAGTGCCTGTTTTAAATCTTCTTACCGAAAAGCCCAAATCTATTAAACTTTTAGTAAGTTCGTCGGCTGGGGCAAATCCGTTAGGACCGGTATGTCTTTTCCATTCGCCAGCAATTACGCTTGCATTTAAATATACGCCCGTTGCAATTACTACGACTTTTGCCTTTAATACGCTGTTAAAAGCCGTTCTAACTCCCGTAACTTTGCCGTTTTCGGTTAAAATTTCTACCGCTTCACCTTGTAAAATTTTTAAATTCGGCGTATTTTCCAAAGTCTTTTTCATAAGTGTATGATAGTAGTTTTTGTCCGCTTGGCCACGAAGGGATTGCACAGCTGCGCCTTTTCCACGGTTTAACATTCTTATTTGAAGTAGAGTTTTGTCCGCATTAACGCCCATTTCACCGCCTAATGCGTCTATTTCTCTTACTATTTGACCTTTTGCCGTTCCGCCTATAGACGGATTACACGCCATAAAGGCGATACTGTCTAAATTAAGAGTCAGTAACGCCGTTTTTTGCCCTGTTCTTGCTAGGGCTAAACACGCTTCGCAACCGGCATGACCTGAACCGATTACTACAGCATCAAATTGTCCTTCTAAAAAGTTGTCCATAAATATCGCTTATTTTTTTAATATCATATTTTTAATGTCGTTGATTTCCGTTTCGAGCTTATTATTTACTTTCATTTCTTCGGAAATTTTATCTCTCGAATAGATTACCGTTGCGTGGTCTCTTCCGCCTAATAAACTGCCTATTGTAACAAGTGGCAAACTCATCATTTCGTTTATTAAGTAAATGCAAATTTGACGTGGCTCAACGAATTCTTTGTTCTTTTTCTTGCCGATGATTTCTTGTTTAGGCACTTTATAAAAATCGCAAACGCAAGATATAATGTCTTCCGCTTTTAATTCTTCCATTGCTTCCGTCGTGCTTTCTTTTAAGGCTTCGTTAACAAGATCTATCGTTATAGGTTTTTCGTGTAATTTACTTGCAAAAACTACTTTAGTTAATTTGCCTATAAGTGTTCTTACGTTATCGTTTGACATTTCGGCAATATAGGTTAAAACTTTTATATCTATTAAACATTTCTGTTCGGCGGATTTTTTCTTTAATATAGCTATTCTCGTTTCTATATCCGGCGGTTGAACGTCTGCAATTAAACCGCCTTCGAATCTTGAGCGGAGTCTGTCTTCTAAAAGTTCTATTTCGGAAGGACTTCTATCCGATGTTAAAACTATTTGTTTATTTTGCATTACAAGTTCGTTAAACGTATGGAAAAATTCCGTTTGAACACCTTGTTTTTTTGCCAAAAATTGAACGTCGTCTATCAATAAAACGTCTACGTTTCTGTATTTATTTCTAAAATCCGAAGGAGTTATTTTGCCTTTAGAAATACTTTCAATCATTTGATTTGTAAACTGTTCGCATGTAGCGTATAAAACGTTAAGCGACGGATTTTTAAATTTAATATAGTTTGCTATTGCCATCAAAATATGCGTTTTTCCTAGCCCTGTTCCGCCGTAAATAAATAGGGGGTTATAAGTTTCGCCGGGGTTTTCGGCAACGGCTTTAGCGGCAGCGTAAATCAATTCGTTAGAAGGTCCTACTATAAACGAATCAAACGTGAGTTTAGGATTAATAGGCGAGCCTTGTGTTTCGAACTTGCCTTTTTCTTCTTCTCCTAATTGTTTAAGATATTCTTCTTTGTCTTTTGCGATAAAAAGCAAAAAATCGTCTACTTCGGAATTGCATTTAGAAAGTGCGTCGCATATTTTTTCACGCATTCTTTGCATAATGTTATCAGAAAAAATTTTACTCGGCGTAATTAAAACTATTTTGTTACCTACAACGTCAACCGGCGTTAACATACTGATATAAGTATCGTACGTAATAGAACTTACCGTTTTTTCAATTTCCGGAAGAGTTGTTTTCCATAGTATTTCGTAACTTTCCATATTAATAATCCTTATTAATCTTGATTTTAAGTAAAAAACAATATATAATAAATAATGTACGCTTAAGAATTGTTTTAGATTGTAAGGTATATTATAAAACAAAAATATAATAAAGTCAATGAAACAAATTTCTTAAATTTAATTTATTATGTATATTGAAAAAATAAAACTTAAAAATTTCCGCAATTACGAAAGTGAAGAATTTGAATTTATAAACGGAATTAATATTTTAACGGGTAAAAATGCGCAAGGCAAAACTAATTGTGCCGAAGCGATATTTTACTTATGCACTGCGTATTCTCCACGTTCGCATAAAGATAAAGTAATAATAAAAAACGGAGAAACGGACGCTAAAATAGAAGGAAATGCAAAATCTATTTACGGCGACGTTAAAGTAAAAATAGAATTTATCGATAAAGATAAAAAAAATATTTATATAAATAATCTTCAAGTATTAAAAATAGGTGAATTATTAGGGAATATCAACAGCGTATTTTTTAATCCGCAAGAATTAAAACTCGTTCAAGAGAGTCCCGAAGACAGACGTAGGTTTTTAAATATTTCTCTTTCGCAAATGAATAAGAGTTATTTTTATGCTTTATCCAGATTTAATAAAATACTTCTTCAGCGAAACAATTTATTAAAAGATCCCGAAAAGGACGTTATTAGGGAAACTCTTCCCGTATGGGATAAACAGTTGACCGAGCAAGGTGCAAAAATAATACTTGCAAGGAATAAATTTTTACAAGAACTTTCGCCGATAGCCGAAGAAAAGCACGCCGTATTATCGGACGGAGCGGAAAAATTAGAAATGCAAACGGAAAGCGGTTATTATGGGTCCGAAAGCGATATAGCGTATGCATATTACGAAGACTTAAAGACTTCGCTTGAAAAAGACATTAAGTTAGGGTACACTTCTATAGGTCCGCATAGGGACGATATAAAATTTATATTAAACGGCGAAGACGCAAGAGTATACTGTTCCCAAGGTCAACAAAGGACGATTGCGCTTTCTATTAAGCTTGCGGAAGCGGAAACGTTCAAAAAACGATTCGGAGAATATCCCATTTTAATATTAGACGACGTTTTATCCGAATTAGATAAAGACAGACAGAAAAAATTAATAAAGAGCGTAGACGGAATACAAACGATTTTTACTACGACGGAAATCAACCGTTATGTTTTCCGTGGCGTTGATTATAAAAAAATAGAAATAATAAACGGTAAGATAAAAAGGTAGTTTATTTTATGAAAACGTTAAAGATAAAAATAGGAAAAGGTTACGGAATAATTATAGGAAGCGGGGTTTTTGACTACTTATTTGACCTTTGTGAAAGAGTAAATAAAGTCTTGCTCGTTTCCGATAATACCGTCTACGGACTATACGGTAAAAAGATAAGTAAAGTTATAGAAAAAAGCGGTAGCGAATTATATACGTTTTTGTTCCCGGACGGTGAAGACGGGAAAAGTAAATTCATATTCGACAAATTAGTAACGGATATGATAAGTTTAAATTTAAATAAAGGCGACCTAGTAATAAGTTTAGGTGGCGGTGCGGTTTCCGATACGGTAGGGTTTGCATGCTCTATCTATAAACGTGGGATTCCTTTTATAAACGTTCCGACAACTCTTTTATCTATGGCAGATGCATCAATAGGCGGAAAAACCGCTATAAATCATTTAGGTGTTAAGAACGTTTTGGGTTCGTTTTATCAGCCGAGTGCCGTTTTAATGGATACGGATTTTTTAAAAACGTTAAATAAAGAACAAATAAACGACGGATTAGTTGAAATAATAAAAAGCGCAGTTATAGGCGACAAGAAATTATTTAACAAATTCGAAAGTGGCGAAATAGATATAGAAGACGCTTTATTTAGAGCAGTTTCGGTCAAGAAAAAATACGTAGAAAAAGACGTTTTCGATACGAATTTGAGAAAGGTATTAAATTTCGGTCATACAATAGGGCATGCTATCGAAAGTGTGGAAAATTTTAAGGTTTCTCACGGAAAAGCAGTTGCTATAGGCATGATAAAAGAACTTGAAATTTTAGAAAAATTAGGTTTTTCTTTAGAAGTTAAAGATAGGCTAGTAAGAATTTACGGAATTTTTGAAATCAATACCGATTATTTACTAAAAGAAGAAGATTTGTTCGGGTATATAATTAACGACAAAAAGGTTAATGGCGATTATATATATTTACCCGTTCCTAAAAGAATAGGTAAGTGTGTAAATAAAAAAATAAAGATAAAGGATATTAAAAACGCCTTATTATGAACGTTAAAATTTACCCTGGTAGGTTAGACGGAATATTAAACGCCCCGCCATCAAAATCTTCTGCAATAAGATATTTTATTTGTGCGTATTTATCTAACGAAAAAACTAAAATCAACCTTAATAAAACTTGTTCTGATATTGACGCCATAATTAACGCATTAAAAAGTTTAGGCGTAAAAATAGAATATACTGACGGCGCTTATACTTTATATCCACATAAGAAAGTAAATAACGTAGAAATAAATGCAGGTGAGAGCGCAAGCGTATTAAGATTTTTACTACCGATATTAAGCGCAAAAAATATATCCGCAAAGTTTTACGGCGAAAAAAGTTTAATAAATAGACCCATTAAAGAATTATTAGAAGTACTTAAAGGCGTTAAGTATTCTTCGACCGTTCTTCCTATAAAAACGGAAGGCCAATTAAAGAGCGGAGAATATAAAATTAAAGGCGACGTTAGTTCTCAATACGTTTCGGGACTGCTTTTTGCTCTTCCGCTTTTAGATAAAGACAGCAAAATAGTAATAGACGGCGTTTTGGAGTCTAAACCGTACGTAGATTTGACCGTAGGTATATTAAAAGAATTCGGAATAAAAGTAGAAGAAAACGAGTACGGATATTACGTTTTCGGCAATCAAAAATATTCACCCGTTAGCGAGATAAATATAGAAGGCGATTATTCTTCCGCTTCGTTTTTTTTAGGCGGGAATATAATAGGAAACAGAGTCAGAGTATTAAACTTAAATCCGAACGGTTTAGAGCCGGACAGAAAAATAAACGAATATTTATTAAAGTTTAATTTTAAAGGCACGGTTTTAGACTTAAAAAACAATCCCGATTTAGTTCCCATTTTATCTGTTTGCTCGGCTTTTAGTTGTTCAAAAACGGAGATAAAAGGCATAAAGAGATTAAGATATAAAGAGTGCGACAGAATAAAGGCATTAGAAGAAAATTTAACCAAACTCGGCATTAACGTAAGAAGTTTAGACGACAGCTTGATAATAGAAGGAAAAGGAAAAGTTAAAGGCGGTGTAACCGTTAACGGGTACTTTGACCATAGAATTATTATGGCAATGGCGATATTAGGAACTATGGCAGAAAATCCGATAATAATTAAAAGCGCAGAAAACGTTGATAAGTCGTATCCCGATTTTTTTAACGATTTTGTTAAATTAGGCGGTAAAATAGATGTTATATAAAAGCGAAAACGTAACCGTAGAATTATTCGGCGAAAGTCACTCTAAGTTTATAGGCGTTAATATTTACGGACTAAAAAAAGGCGAAATAATTTCTATTGAAAAAATAAAAGAAATATTAAAAAGGCGTAAAGGCATAAAAGGTTTATCTACGGACAGAAACGAGCCGGAAGATTTATGTTTTTTCGGCATAGACAAAAGCGGAAAAATCAATTCCGACGTAGTTACTTTTAAAATAGAAAATAAAGACGTAAAAACGGAAGATTACGAGAAGATAAACGGAATAATAAGACCTTCTACAATAGATTATGTGTCGTACATAAAATACGGCAAAATTATTTCGGGTAGCGGTAAATTTTCCGGTCGTCTTACCGCTCCCTTATGTATTGCGGGCAGTATTTTTAAACAGTTGTTAGAAAAAAAAGGCGTTAAAATATATTCTCACGTTTATTCCGTAGGTGAGATTTATGACGACGAGTTTAACGCTAATAATTTTAATAAGGCAGAAAATAAACCGCTTAACGTAATTAACGATATTAAAGGCGAAGAAATAATAAATTACGTTAAAAAAGTAAAAGAAGACGGCGATTCTTTAGGCGGAATAATAGAGTGTGCGGTTTTAGGCTTAGACGCAGGGGTTGGCGACGCATATTTCGACGGGTTAGAGAGTAAAATTTCACAAGCGGTTTTCGGGATTCCCGCAGTAAAGGGAATAGAATTCGGTAGCGGATTTAAAGCAAGTAAAAAATTAGGCTCTCATAATAACGATATTTTAATTTATAACGATAATAAGATAGAATATAAGAGCAATAATGACGGCGGAATAGTCGGCGGAATTTCTAACGGTAATCCTATTATAATAAAAGTTGCTTTTAAGCCCGTTCCTTCTATTAAAAAGGAGCAAGAGAGTATAGACGTTAACTTAAAAAAGAACGTAAAATTAAAAATCGAAGGAAGACACGACGTATGTATTCCATTAAGGGCTTGTCCGATAATAGAAAGTGCCGTTGCCATGTCTATTTTCGGCGAAATTTTTAATAAAGAAGAAAGTTTAGATTCTTACCGTGCTTTAATAAACAATATAGATAACGGCATAGCTGAACTTTTAGATAAAAGAAAAAGAGTAACCGAAAAGGTTAAACAATTTAAAATTAAAAACGGCATAAAAAGGAAAGATTCTAAAAGAGAAAAAGAGATAATAGAATCGTTAACTACTAGACATAAAAACGTTGAAAAAGAAATAAAAGACGTTTATAGAAAGATATTAAAAAATTCAAAAAAGTAAAGGGAAAAACATGAAAATTCTTGTTCTAAACGGTGTAAACTTAAATATGCTCGGCATAAGGGAGCCGAATATTTACGGTAAAAACACGTATAAAGATTTGGTTAAATTTATAAAACAAAGCGCAAAAGAATTAAAATTAAAAGTAAAAATTTATCAAACTAACGCAGAGTATAAATTAGTCGATAAAATACAAAAAGCGTATAAAAAGTATGACGGAATAATAATAAACGCAGGGGCATATACTCATACTTCGATAGCCATATTAGACGCATTAAAATCGGTAAGCGTTAAAACCGTGGAAGTTCATTTAACTAATATCGAAAAAAGAGAAGATTATAGAAAAGTATCTTTTATTAGTGAGTACGCCGAAAAAATTATTGCAGGCGAAGGATTTAACGGCTATAAAAAAGCACTTATATATTTTAGTAAAGAAAAAAACGTTTAGTAGTAAACGTTTTTTCTTTTTAATCGGGTTTAACACAAGTTCCGCTATTAGCGTCTTGAAACATAATCCAGTACCCGTCGCCTTTTAAGTTAAAAACACTAATAGGCACGAAAGAGCAATATCCTTTAAGTTCCAAAGGCGGAGTGGTGGAATAAGGCGCAGGCACGCCGTAGCAGATATATTTTTCATTTCCGTTTTCATACATTAATCCAACAACGTAATATTTATTTTTGGAGTAGTTTATTTTAACCCATTTACTGTTAGGAATAATTCGTTCAAGCGTTTCTTCTTTTTCGAACTTAGAAAAAACGTCGTCTAATTCTTGTTTTATTTTTAATACGTAAGGTTCTTTTTTTATATCGTCGTTTTCTAAATCGATGTAGTCATTATAGTCCATTTCGTTTTCAAAATAGTTTTCCGTTGCCACTACTTCGTCGTCGTAAATTGCATTTAAAGATTCACGTTCTTTAATGAATTTATTAATAACTGCGCTTTTAAAATCGTTAATAGATAAATTACAGTTTTCGGTTTTTGCAAAAGCAATTAGCGTGGGAATTTCTTGATAAATTTCCGTAATTGCAACGGCAAAGCCTTTTTTTATGTCGAAATCAGACAAGTTAAACGTGCTTGAAACGGGCTTACTTTCTAACTCGAATTGAGTTAAATTACTGCTATTAGATAAAATATAAACGTAGTATTTCCCGTCCGTTTTTTTAAGGTTAATAAGTGAAACGGAAAAATCCGTAACGCCGTCTTCTTGTTCAAACCTTGCTATTCCGCCAACAGATTTGCCGTTATAAGAATAACCGCTTAAAATTTCTTTTAATATTAAAACCTTTTTTAAATATTCCATAATTTTGCCTTTATTACAATATATATTATATTAATTGTCAAAAAAGAATTGTTTTTGCCGAAACGTGAAAATTTTTCCCGAAAATAAAACAATTTAATTATAAATGTATTTACATTTGACAATTTAAGTGATATAATACAAAATGAGAGAGAAGGGGGCAATTTATTTTTTTTGATAATAAAAAGGGTATTTTCATAGGAAATATATTGTTTTTCTCGTTTTAATATAAAAATTAATAATTTTGTTTTTTTATCGGCATTTTATTAGTTTTTATTATAATAAGTAAAAAATTAATATTTAGCATACAATACTAAAAAGGAGAAAATCATGACAAACAATAAAAAAGTATTAAGTTTTATTGAAGAAACCAAAGCTTTATGTCAACCCGATAATATCGTTTGGATTGACGGAAGCGAAGCGCAATTAGATTCTTTAAGAAAACAAGCGGTAGACGAAGGCATATTGATTAAGTTAAATCAAGAAAAACTTCCCGGTTGCTATCTTCACCGTACTTGCGTAAACGACGTTGCACGTGTAGAAGGCAGAACGTTTATTTGTTCAAAAGTTAAAGAAGATTCCACTCCTATTAATAACTGGATGGAAACAACCGAAGCGTTAAATATGTTAAACGGCTTATTTAAAGGCGTTATGAAAGGTAGAACGATGTACGTTATCCCGTATTCAATGGGTGCCGTTGGAAGTAAGTTTTCTAAAATAGGTATCGAACTTACCGATTCTATTTACGTTGTATTAAATATGGCAATAATGACGAGAGTCGGCAAAAAGGTTATAGACGCTTTGGGCGACGGCGACTTTATTAAAGGTTTACATTCTTATGCGGAATTAAACGAAGAAAAGAGATATATTTGTCATTTCCCCGAAGAAGATATGATTATGTCTATAAACTCTAACTATGGCGGAAACGTTTTACTCGGAAAAAAATGTTTTGCATTAAGAATTGCATCTTATTTAGGTAAACAAGAAGGCTGGATGGCAGAACATATGTTAATTTTAGGCGTTCAAAATCCTAAGGGAGAAATTAAGTACGTTGCGGCGGCTTTCCCGTCTGCATGCGGAAAAACTAACCTTGCAATGTTAATTCCGCCTGAAGTTTACAGTAAAAAAGGTTATAAAGTTTGGACCGTTGGCGACGATATCGCTTGGATAAGAGTAGGCGAAGACGGAAGACTTTGGGCTGTTAACCCCGAAAACGGATTTTTCGGCGTTGCTCCCGGAACTAATATGAAGTCTAATCCAAACGCACTTTTATCTACAAAGAAAAACACGATATTTACTAACGTAGCGTTAAATACAGACGACAATACTGTTTGGTGGGAAGGCTTAACAAAAGAAGTTCCGGAACACTTAATCGATTGGAAGGGAAATCCTTACGTTGCAGGTAGAGTAGACGAAAACGGCAAACCCATAAAGGCTGCTCACCCCAACTCGAGATTTACCGCTCCCACGGTAAATTGTCCTTGTTTATCTAACCAATTCGAAGCGCCTAACGGTGTTCCTCTATCCGCTATTATATTCGGTGGAAGAAGAGCAAAAACCGCACCGCTTGTATATCAAAGTAAAGACTGGAATAACGGCGTGTTCGTAGGTTCTATTATGGCAAGTGAAACAACTGCAGCGGCAACCGGTGCCGTTGGTGTTGTAAGACGTGACCCGATGGCTATGAGACCGTTCGTAGGCTACAATATGGGCGACTACTTTAAGCACTGGATAGAAATGGGCGATAAGATTTCTAAAAAACCCAAGATATTTAACGTTAACTGGTTTAGAACAGACGATAACGGCAACTTCATTTGGCCGGGATTTGGCGACAATATGCGTGTATTAGAATGGATACTTAACCGTTGCGAAGATAAGGTAGACGCAAAAGAAACCGAAATCGGCTACGTTCCTTATGCAAAGGACATCAATATCGAAGGTTTAGAAGGTATTTCCGAAAAGACAATTGAAGATTTACTTACTATCGATAAAGAAAACTGGAAAAAGGAAACCGAAGGTATTGAGCAGTTTTACACTGAACTTGGCGAAAGAGTTCCAAACGAACTTCATAACGAGTTAGACGCATTAAAGAAAAAGTTAAATAAATAAAACAAAATTTTAAAAAAAGACCGCTTTATTTTAAAAAGCGGTCTTTTTTATTTTGTTGTTTTTTACCAAATTTTGTATTTTTTTTTAAAAATGGTATTGACACGGGGGGGGGGTATCATGGTAAAATGAAAATAGTTCTACAATAGGAGGAAAATTTATGGAACTTAAACTTGCTCAAAATGAGCGCATTATCAAATCGTGGGATTATGCTGAAGGCGGACATACATTAGAAAGAAATAAAGACCACTCAAATTTAACCGTAACAAACTTAAGGGTAGTTTCTACAACTGCCAGCAACATTTCTTTAAAAAGAAAAGAAATTCCGCTAAAAGACGTTAGAAGCGTAGAAGGTGAATTTAAAAAGAACGATTCTTTCTGGGCTAAACTACAATTATTTTTCGGCATAATACTTTGCGTTGTAATTATAGGTATTCCTATAGTAATTAAAGCATTAAAGAAACTTCGTGCTTGCACGTTCCAACTTAAGTTTATGACTACTATAAACGAATTGCCGAGTTGCGATTTATTAGCAATAGGTGCAAAAGCGGCAGCAGACGCTGTTGGTAGAAGACACTTCTTTGCTAAACCGGGTTCAATAAACGCATACAGAGTTTCAATCGATAAGAAACTTGCTCAAGAAATTCTTGACGAAATAGGTGCAGTAATAGTAGACGCTAAAGCTTAATTATGCAAGAAGAACAAAAATCGTTAACAAAATATAAAAACTTACTTATCACATTTAGCGTATGCTTAATTATAGGTTTAGTTATAATATTTATAGGAATTAATTTATCCATTGCTGTTGCAACAATTATGTCTATTATAGGTTTTGCGATTATAGTCTTAAGTTTATATTTTATTTACAGATTATATTTCTATTATGCCGAAAGCAAACAACTTATTAAAGTGTTAGATGCAATTACGGTTAAAAATAAAAAAAGTATAGACGAAATAAGTTCTTTAACTTTAATCGATAAATCAAAAACACGAGAATTAGTTCAAAAAGGATTTAAAAAAGGTTACTTATCTTTGTATTTAAGAGTGGGCGATGCTGTTATTCTTAAATCAGAGTATAAGGAAAAACCGAGTAACTATAAAGAATTGCCACGACTTTGTGTTAAGTGTCAAGGTTGCGGTAGTATTATTGAAGGTGTACAAGGCGACGTGGTTAAATGCGACCATTGTGGAAATCCTATAACGATTGAATAAGTTTAAAAATAAAAAATTCTCCGAAAATTTCGGAGAATTTTTATTTTACGAAAAATAATTACTGATTTATAAAACAGGTTTTTCTTTCTTTAACACGACTAAAAAGAGTATCGCACAAATAAAAGTGCAAAGTCCGCCAAAAGTTAAAAGTAGCGTTCCGCCTACTAGGTCGAATAACGGCATAGCGATTATCCCTGCTATAGATTGACCTAAAGTAAATAAAAGCATTCTGTATGCCGTGTATTTACCGATAATAGATTCCGGAACTTTATCATAAATCATAACCGGAATACAAATTCCGAGTGTTATAAGCGATGCGTTAAGAATAAAGCAACCGACGTGCAAGATTATATAGTTTTTAAACACAATAGTTAATGGAGAAGCAATTAAAATAATAGATGCGGAAATAATGAGTTGAATATACGGGTTTAATTTTTTGAGAAATAAAATATAACAAAATCCCCCGCAAACAGAAGCCCCTGCCGTAACCGTTGCAATATGAACGGAAGTAAGTTCTTCGGTAAATATTTTATCTTTAGTGCCGATAGTAACTAAAAGCAAAATTATTCCTGCGCCTATTCCACGTAAAATATTTGCTGAAATAAGTTTATAAAAAACAGGCGTTTTAAAAAGTTTAATCGTACTTATACCCTTATAATCGTTTTTAACTTTAGACTGGTCGTATATGTCGGTAAAAGAAGCGTTTAGTATGGCGGAAATAATCCAAAATACAGCACCTAATATTAGTGCAACGGTTATAACGCTAAAATAATCGAATTGTTCTGTTAAATACGAAATTAAAGCGGTAATTCCGAAAGACGCTAATCCGGAAATAATCACCGCAACGGAACTTATAGGACCATAATCTTCTATTTTAAATACTCTATAAGGTATTTTATAGTTCAAAACGTTATAAATCCCGAGTGCAAAATTAGATACAATACTAACGGAAAATATAATTATTTTATTTGCAGTTAAACTGTTAAAGACGTCGTATCTTGTTAGGATAAAGGCAACGTAAATTATGGGTAGTATTAATATTAAAACAGTAACGGTTTTTAATAATTTTTTTATTCTGTCAGAAAAAAAAGAACTGCAAAACATTGCGACTACTTGCGTTACTAACGTTACGGATGTATATAAAGAAACGGTTTCTTCATTTAAACCTATGTTCAGTAAAAAAGTTTGGCTAACCGCACCCGTCGATAATAAGAGTCCTATTGCATAAGTTAATGAAAAAAATATATATTTTATTTTGTTTGTTTTCATAATTTTTCTTTCTGTTTAACAAAAGAATAATATCATTAACGTAAAAAATAGTCAATAAGTTAAAATGACATCTTATTTTAAAGATGTCATTTTAAGTTTAATTATTTAATATTAAAAAAAGATTTATATGCTTTTTTAAATGAAACGGCGTCTTTATATCCTACTTTTTCTGCCGTTTCCGAATAAGAAAGTTTTTCTTTTTCTATAAATTCTTTTGCCTGACGCATTCGGACTTCAAAAAGATATCTTTTAAATGTTTTTCCGGTTGTGTATTTTACTATGCGCAGAGTTTGTCTTGTTCCCAAACAGAGGGTTTTAGACAATTCGTTTAAATTAGCCGTTTTATAAAAATTTTCACAATATTCCACAATGTATTCGTTTCTTATCATATTCATTCCGTCAAACGATTTATAAGACGGAGAATTATGATTTGTAATATTAGTGTTAATTTTAGATAAAATATTTAAAATCAATTTAACGAAATTTAACTTAAATTCAGAAAGACAAAAGAAATCTTTTTCGTTAAAAGTTTTTGCAGACTCCTTTAACTGTTCGAATAATTTTTTATCGTATTTTATTATTTTATAAGGATTAATCGAAATTAGTTTTTTTAATATATTGGTAAAGGTATCTTCTTCGCTTTTTGTTTTTAAAAATTCTATTTGAAAACAAAAATCGTTTACGTTTTTTCCGTTTTTTGCAGAGTGAATTTCTTGAGGCGGAAAAATAATACAATATCCTTTTTTAACCGTAACTGTTTTATCTTCTATTACAACGTCTACCGAGTTGTCGGTTATAAAATGAAATTCATAATAAAAATGTTTGTGTTCATGGACTTCCCAGTTAGTAGAGAAATTAGAAAACGGAAGACCTAAAACGCAAAATTTAGTATTTCCGAAAAAATAATCGGTACAAAAAAAATTAAAATCCATTATTTATCCGTACTTCCTATTCCGCCCGTTCTTTTTGTTTTAACGTCGTCGTCAAACGTAATTCCGAACGGAACGAAAATCCCTTGCGCCAACGCTTTTCCTTTTTCTATAGTAACAGTCTTATCGCTTAAATTAGTCATTTTAATAAAAATATGCCCTTCGTTTTCTGCGTTAAAATAATCGCCGTCTATTATGCCAACCGTGTTGTTTAGAGTCAGACGATATTTAAACCCTAGCGAAGAACGGGGGAAAATTTGTAAAACCCAGCCTGCATTTACTTTCGCCCTTATTCCCGTTGCGAATTTTACCGTTTCGTTTGGGGAGATAGTAAAATCTTTATAAGAAAAAAAGTCGTACCCTGCGGAAAATTCGGTAGCCCTTTTAGGGAGTAAAATATCTTCGTAATATTTACTTTCTTCCGCTTTACAAAATTCTGATTTACTTACCTTATAAAATTGTGCGATTCTTTCCATAATTCACCTATAATTTTATTTTAACATAACTTAAAAAGTTTTTCAATACTTAAAAGAGTATCGCTAAACAAGAGCAAGAAACTAAAAGGGTTGGAATAGCGATTAAAATTCCGTACGTTATAAATTTTATAAAAGAAAACTCGATAGAGTAATTTTTAAGTATTCTGTTCCACATAATTCCCGCAAGTGCGCCGACGGGAGTAATAAAAGCGCCGATATTAGAACCTATTATTGCGCCGAAAGTTCCCGATAAACTGTTTCCTTCTATTATTTTTTCAAATAAAACACTCATAGGAATATTGTTTAACAGGTTAGATGATAATGCGGAAATAAAGCCTAAAGAAATAGCGTCGTAATTTTTACCCGTAACTAAAACCGAATAAAGTTTTTCGGTTACACCGTTTTTTTGAAGGGCTAAAACTATTATAAACATAGATAGAATAAAAGGTATCAGTTCGTAGGGCTCTTTTTTAATTACCTTAAAAGTGATTTTTACGTTTTTGTTTTTTATTAATTCGTAAATAATATTAAACACTAATAAAAAGAGTGCGTGAATAACGCAAATGCTCCACATTTCTATTTTAATAAAATCGGAAATCGCAAGAAAAATCAAACAAGAAATTAATGTAATTAAAGAAATAGTTAAATTTACTTTTTCTATTTTTACGGTTGAATTTTGTAAAGAATTTACCCTTTCTTCTGGTTTTTGTTTTAGGGTTTTATTAAAAATAATAAGTAATATAAGTAATCCCGTAAGCCCGCCCGCTATTGCAGGCAAAATCATATATTTAATATAAGTAAAAAACGTAATATTAAGAGATTCGGCAAAATAAACGTTCGTAGGGTTTCCGACAATAAGTGCCATACTCCAAGTGTTAGCGGCAACGAATTCTCCGACTAAAAACGGAACAGGTGAAACTTTTGCCTTTTTAGAAAAAATACAAATAGACGGGGTAAAAGTTAATATAATTATGTCGTTAGAAGTAAATACCGTTAAAATAGCAACGACAAAATATAAAACCAAGAACAGTTTAATTCCGCCGTTTTTAGATTTTTTAAATATTAAATTTGCAAAATATTCAAAAAAACCCGCTTCGCCCAAATAAACGGAAATTAAAGTCATAGATAAAAACAATGCTAAAATCTTTAAAGGGTTAACGGACCTGTTTTCGGTAATGCCGTTTATAACCGAATTAATATCTATCGCACCGAAAACGATAAGTGCTATTGCGCCTATAGAAGTTATTATAAAATAAAGTCCTATAGATAAATTTTTAATTTTTATATATGGTTTAAAAAGTATACAAAGTATTAAGCAAATAACCGTAATTAAAGAAATAATAATAGTAGTCGTCATTTTTCTCTCGTAAAAATATTTATATAAAGAATTATATTACTAAAAAGCGATTAAATCAATTTATTAAAATAACTTTTAATAAAATTGCTATTTTTTTTATTATATGATAAAATAAAACGGCGAGGTAAATATGAAAGGCGATAAAATAACTATATTTTTTGCATGCGATAATAATTACGTTCCTATGCTTTGGTCTTCCGTTAATTCTATTTATAAAAATAAAACGGAAAAGTATTTTTATGATATAAAAGTATTACATGGCGAAAGCGTTAATAAAACCAACGTAAAAAAATTCGAACAATGCTTTAATAAAGAGAATTTTAATATAGAATTTGTAGACGTAACGCCGTATATTTTACCTTTATCAAATAAATTACATACGAGAGATTACTATTCTAAAACGACTTATTACAGGCTTTTTATTCCTAATATGTATAAAGATATAGATAAGGCGTTATACATCGATAGCGACGTTATATTAAATACCGACATAGCAAAACTTTTTAACGAGAATTTAGACGGCTATTTAGTAGGTGCTATAGGCGACCAGGCCGTTTCTCTTTGCGGAGATTTTATTCTATACGTAGAAAATAAAATAGGCGTTAGTGATTATAGTAAGTATTTTAACGCAGGCGTTTTACTTATGAATTTGAAACTTTTAAGAAAGGTCGATTTTGAAGGACTTTTTATAGAAATGCTAACAAAAATAAAATTCACCGTGGCACAAGATCAAGACTATCTTAATTCCATTTGTAAAGGCAACGTTAAGTTTTTAGACGATAGGTGGAACGTTATGCCTATTTCTCCCGATAATAAGGAGAGAAAAGATGCCTTTTTAATACACTATAACTTGGCTAATAAGCCGTGGTTTACCGAAGACGTTTTGTATCGAAAATCGTTTTGGCACTACTCCATTGATAACCCGTTTTTAGAACAACTTGTTTCAATGAAGGCGAATTATAACGAAGAAAATGCAAGAAATTCAAGAAGAACGACATTAAATTTAATGAATCTTGCAAGAACGGAAGCGTTAGATAAAAAAGAAACTTTAAAAGTTAAAGAAATAATAAACGAAATAAATAAAAAAGTAAATGAGAGAAAATAAAAAAATAACGGAAAATTTCCGTTATTTTTTATTATTAACGTTTGTGTCAAGACTTTTCCCAAAAACGAAAAATCTTTGATATAAAAATTCGGTAACAAAGTTTATTACCATATTAATAAAAGTTACTAAGTATTCGTTCCATAAAAGGTCTTTTGTTAAATAGTTTTCTAAAAGAACGGAAAGCGGAGTAAATACCGCATAGTAAAGCGCAACTTTTAGCATTGCGATAGGAACGTTTGTAGCCGACTTAAAAGTAAATTTTCTGTTGAAAGTAAAATTCCATAAAACAGAAAGAACTAGCGCAATTAAGTAAGATAGCCAGTATTCTAATTTTGCCACTTCGTTTAAAAGCGTAAAGGAAACTATTTGAATTAATCCTGCGCTTATTGAAAACAATAAAAATTTTAACGCTCTAAAAAACTCTTTCTTTTTTTCTTGTTCCATATTATATACCTTTAAATCAATAATAGCAGTATTTAATAAAAAAAGCAATAAATATTAGCATTTACTTGAAATTG
>JAZUKR010000166.1:0-3049 GCA_045643385.1 Christensenellaceae bacterium
CAATAATTTGTTTTAAAAAACAAGATTTTATTAAAAGAGTAAAAGAAGTAATAAAAGTTACTGTTCCCGTAACTATTACGGGAACGATACTCCCTTTATCTATGGTTATAGACAGTTTTATTATAATAAACGTCTTAAAAACTTACACGTTAAACGCAACGTCACTATACGGATTATATAGCGGTGCTTCTAACACGATTGTAAATTTGCCGTCTTCGATTTTATACGGGATATCCGTTGCCGTAATTCCTTTTATTTCTTCTTCACTTAATCAAAAAGAAGAAAATAAAACGTTTTTTTCGTCAATGACGGTTACTCTTTTATTGTCCGTTTCTGCATATTTGGTTTTGTATTTTTTTTCTGGATTTATCGTAAAAATTTTGTATCCTTCTTTAAAAGAAAGCGATAAAACCGTAGTTATAAACTTAATAAAATTAACTTCCATAAACGTTGTTTTTTCTTCGCTTTTGCAAACCGAAAATGCAAATTTAATCGGTAAAGGCAAACTTTATTTGCCTATTATAGGAATGATATGTGGAATAATTGTTAAAACAGTTCTTTCTATACTTTTACTTTATAATACTAAATTTAATATTTACGGTGCAGGCTTATCGTCAATCGCTTGCTATTTTATTTCTATGGTGGTAAACTTTATATTGAATATTAATAAGAGAGAAAAGTATGAAAATATCCACCGTTTCGATAGGAAATTACTTAACACCCAATAATATATTTTTAGCGCCTATGGCGGGGTACACGGATTACGCTTTCCGTCACTTAGCCATATCGCTAGGGGCAGGGCTAACGTTTACCGAACTCGTAAGCGCAAAAGGGTTGGTTTATGAAAGTAATAAAACGTTAGACTTATTGTATACGGGAGAAGATACTTCTAAAACGGCAGTTCAGATTTTCGGGCACGAGCCTTATTATATGCGTAAAGCAATAGAGAGTAAGGCTTTAGAAAAATTCGATATTTTAGATATAAACATGGGTTGTCCTGTAAATAAAATATACAAAAACGGAGACGGAAGTGCGCTTTTAGAAAATATTTTTATTGCGGAAAACGTAATAGAAGAGTGCGTTAAAACGGGGAAAATTATAACCGATAAAATAAGAACAGGCGTGCATTTCGGTAATTACGTGTCTGAATAATATTCAAAAATGGCAGAAAACGCAGGTGCAAAACTTATAACTATTCATGCAAGAGTAAAAGACGCTTTTTATTCGGGAGAGCCTGATTATAATGCAATATATAAAGCAAAAAGGGCTGTTAAAATACCCGTTATAGCAAACGGCGGAATATTAACGGAAGAAGATGCCGAAAAAATGATAGAAAAAACGGGTGCAGACGGAGTAATGCTTGCAAGGGGAGCAATTAGTAATCCGTTTTTGTTTTCTAAACTTTTGAAAAAAGACGCTACAATATCTTTAAAAGATTTTATATTTAATCAGTTAGAAATAAATAAGAATATGTACGGAGATAATAAAACGGCAATAGAATTCAGAAAATTTGCGCCTTACTACTTTAAGGGTGAAAGAAACAGCAAAGATTTACGGATATTGCTATCTAAAGCAAGTACAGTGCAAGAAATTTACGATATAATAAATAAAAATCTTTAACAAAATACTTTCTGCTTAAATAAAATAAATTAAGCGTTTATTTTATGGGGAGAAGGCTATGGAGTTGACATTTGTAACAAGTGGAACTATCAATTACGTTTGGCAGGAAAAACTGCCACTGTTTAATAAAAACGGGGTAATAGTTTTCGGCAATAAGGGGTTAGGTCTTGTAAGTTACAAAAAAGAACTCTCAGGAGAAACGGAATATTTCGGTGATTTAGCCAGACTTTCCAAAGAACTTTCTTCTGTAATAATTTGCGGTTGCGATACGGATACTTACGGGGTTTACCGTCACTCTGTTGCGGTTGCGGACTCGGGAAGACTTTTGGGCGTTTCGGATATCTCTCACTCGATAGACGACAGTGAATTTTCGGCAGGCGGAACGTTACGGGTTTACGACACGAGTAAAGGAAGGATAGGAATAATTGTAGGCGAAGATTTGTTTTTCAGTCAAACGGTAAGCACTCTTTCTATGTGCGACGCAGATTTTATTGTATGCGTGTTTTCTAAATTAGAATCGTTTATGCCACAAGTTTGTTTAAGAGCAAACGCATTTATGAACGGAATATTAATTGCACTGTGTTCCGAAAAACGTGCGCTTATTTCCGACATTAAAGGTAATATCTCGTTTGCCGGAACGGGAGATATTATAAAAACGAATATAAAAATAGAAAAGGATTTTCATCTCGTTTCGGTTAGGAAACGTGGATTATATAAAGACGATAAATAAGGAGTTTGTATGGCGATTAACGTAGTTTTGGTTGAACCCGAAATACCGCAAAATGCAGGCAATATTGCAAGAACGTGCGCTTGCACCGGTTGTGTTTTACATATGTGTAGACTGTTAGGTTTTGAAGTTACGGACAAGTATTTAAAAAGAGCGGGTTTAGATTATTGGGATAAGGTAGAAATTCATTATTACGACAGTATAGAAGAAGTTATGGAAAAATATTATAACGGGCATAACTTTTGGTTTTATTCAACGAAGTCTAAAATAATTCACTCGGACGCAAAATACAAAGACGGTGATTTTTTGGTCTTTGGAAAAGAAACTAAAGGCCTTCCGGAAGATTTGCTTAAAAAACATTACGACGAGTGCGTTAGAATACCTATGGTCGGAGAATTAAGATCGCTTAATTTATCTAACTCGGTATGTGTAGGAGTTTACGAAGCGTTAAGACAATTAGGCTTTTCGGGGTTTAAAACCGAAGGAGAAATTCCAAAAAGATAGAATTTGCGTTAAAAACATTTGACGGACAGGCTTAAAAAATAGTAAAATAAATTCGTAACGATTTTTACAAAAGGAATTTTTTATGGGCAACGACATTTTGACAAATATTTTCTTTATGCTTGGCGGTATTGCCGTTATGATGTTCGGCATGCGTGTTATGGGTTCTAATTTAGAACAAGTTGCAGGCAACAATATGAA
>JAZUKR010000167.1:0-4884 GCA_045643385.1 Christensenellaceae bacterium
GCGGCTGATGCTTTCCCTTTTGGTCGCTGAAATGCTGGGTGCAAACCCGGAGGACGTACGTCCGTTTGCCTGCGCGGTAGAGTGTATTCACACATATTCGCTGATTCATGACGATTTGCCGTGTATGGATAATGACGATTATCGTCACGGTAAACTTTCCACACATAAAAAGTTTGGATTTGCAAATGGTGTTTTGTGCGGGGATGCATTATTAAATTATGCTTTTGAAAACGTTTTAAATAATGAAGATTTATCTAAATACGATATTAAAGCTTTAAAACTGTTATCTGAATATGCAGGTGCAAAAGGTATGATAGGCGGACAAAGTTACGATTGTAATCCTTCTTCTACGAATAATGATATTAAATTTTTAAACAATGTTTTTAATTTAAAAACTTCTAAACTTTTATCTTGTTCTTTACTTATCCCGTCAATATTTTGTTCGGATAAATATTATAACGAATTAAAAGAATTAGGGCATTTAATAGGAATAATGTTTCAGTATACTGACGATATTTTAGACGTTTTAAGCAGTAAAGAAGTTTTAGGTAAATCAATAGGAAAAGATAATAAAAGCGATACCTTAACAAGCGTTAAATTTTTGGGATTAGACGGCGCAAAATTAGAGTGTGAAAAAATTTATAATAAATGTTTATCGATACTAAAATCTATTAATGCTGATGAAAATCTATTTGAATTTGTTGATTTTATTTATAAAAGAGAAAAGTAATGCGTTTAGACTCTTATTTATTTGATAAAAAGTTTTTTAATTCCCGAACTAAAGCAAAGCAATCGATTGATAGGGGCGAAGTTTACGTCGATGGTAATTTGGTAACAAAAAATTCTTTTGATTTAGATGAAAACGTTGCCCATGATATTTTAATAATAAGCCCTGTTTCTTTTGTTTCACTTGGGGGTTATAAACTTTTTAAAGGATTAAATGATTTTAACTTTAATGTTAATGGGCTAATTTGCGCAGATATTGGCGCAAGCACTGGCGGTTTTACCGATTGCCTTATTCAAAACGGTGTTAAAAAGGTTTATGCAGTTGACTTAAACGATGATTTACTACATGACTCGTTAAAATCAAATAATAAAATAGTCAGAATAATAAAAAACGCTAAATATTTAACAATAAACGATTTTAACGATAAACTTGACCTTATTGTTGCAGATTTAAGTTTTATTTCTCTAGAAAATATTTTTCCCGTTTTCTCTGAGTTATTAGAAGACGGAAAATTTTTAATAACATTAATCAAACCGCAATTTGAAATGGAAATTAAACAGAATTTTAAAAACGGCATAATTAAAGATGCAAAAATAAGAGAAAATATTTGTAAAAAATTATGTAAAACCGCCATAAATTACGGTTTTAATCCGCTAAAAATTACTAAAGCGCCCGAACAAAAAGGTAAAAACGTTGAATACGTTTTATTATTTAATAAAGGCGATTTTTCTAATAAAAATATATTTGAAAATTTTATTTTTTAATTTTTATTCATTAATTTATTCATTTGCTATTGAAAAAATAAAATTTCTATGATAAAATAAAAAAGGTGAAAATATGAAAGCACTAATTTATATTAATCCCGAAAAGGATTTTGATTCGGAATTTAAAAACCGAATAATTAAATGTTTGGAAAAAGAAAATATTTCTTTTGAGTTAATTTCTAATTCGGATTTAGAAAAAAACTATAATGCAGATCTTTTAATAGTTTACGGTGGTGATGGAACTATTTTAAAAATTAAAGGTTTTGCTTGTAAAAATAATATTCCTATTTTAGGTATTAATGCCGGTAAAGTAGGATTTTTAAATGAGTTTGAAAAAAGCGAAACCGAACTTGCTGTAAAACTATTTATAGATAACGAATTAATTAAAGACGTTAGAATGATGCTTTGTGCCGAATATAATGATAAAAAGTATTCTGCGCTTAATGACGTTGTAATTCATAGATTATGTAACGAAACGACCGAAAACGACGGGATTATTAACTTAAACGTTTATTTGGATAACGTTGTGACTGACATTATCGGCGGTGACGGTGTAATCGTTGGAACGCCAACGGGGTCAACTGCATATTCTCTTTCTGCAGGAGGTCCTATATTAGCTCCAAACGTTAACGCTTTTGCTTTAACTCCTATAAGCGCACAATTTTTACATCATAGACCCATAGTTTTTTCTGCAAATTCCGAATGTAAAATTGAAAAGTTAAAAGGTAATTCCGGTTTATATATAGACGGAAAGTTTATTTCAAAAATAGAAGATAATTCTTCCGTTTTTATAAATAAAGAAGTTAATAACCTTACTTTTTTAAGAAGAAAAGATTCTAATTTTTACAAAAGATTAGTTAAAAAATTATTTGACGGTAGGTGTTAAATTGTCTAGAAAACAAAGATTAAACGATATACTTAAATTAATAAACGAATATGAAATCGATACGCAAGACGAACTTACAAATAGATTAAACGCTATAGGTTACAATGTTTCTCAAGCGACCGTTTCAAGAGATATTTCCGATTTGAATTTGATAAAAACGTTTGGCTTAACAAAAAAGTTTAAGTATATTAAAGCATTGGATAATGAAAAAGAAATTCCAAAAAAAATAATTGACCTTTTTAAGCAAGTAACCTTATCAATAACTTGCGCAAATAATTTGATTGTGGTTAAAACATTGCCCGGAAATGCAGGTACTGTTGGTATGACTATTGATGAAATGCATCTTTCAAAAGTCTTAGGTACTGTTGCGGGGGACGATGTACTTTTGATTATAACAAAAACAAATCAAGATGCCGAAATTTTACTTAAATCGTTAAAATCTTTATAATATGTTAAAAACTTTATATATTAAAAATGTCGCATTAATAGAAGATGCGGAAATAAATTTTAAAGAGGGCTTAAACGTTTTATCCGGTGAAACAGGTTCGGGTAAATCTGTAATTTTAGAAGCCCTTAATTTCGTTTTGGGTGCTAAAGCGGATAAAGCCATTATAAAAAGTGGAGAAAATGAATGCTTTGTTAAAGCATCTTTTGACGTTTTAAATTTCAAGGAAATTGTTTCGGTTTTTAACGACCTTGATATTGAATATGAAGACACTCTAATTATTTCGAGAAAATTATCTATTGACGGGAAAAACGTTGTAAAAATTAACGGTATCACTTCTACAATTTCTATGATAAAACAGTTTACAAGCAAACTTGTGGACGTTCACGGGCAGAGTGAACATTTTTATTTATTAGATAATAATAATCAATTAAAACTTATTGATAAAATGTGTGTTGATAATGTTTCAGATATTAAAAATAATATTTTAAGCGAGTATTCAAATTATAAAAATATTGTTAACAGTATAGAACTTTTAGGTGGCGACGCAACTAAAAGACAAAACAGAATTGATTTGTTAAAATATCAAATAAACGAAATAGAAAATGCCGATATTAAAGAGAACGAAGAAGAAGAATTAAAAGAAATAAAAAACAAATTAATCTCTAAAGAAAAGATTTTAAATGCTTTAAGTCTTTTAAAGCAATCTATAGACTTTGACGGTGGGGCTAGCGACATTTTATCTAACTCAAGAAAAGAAATGTCGCATATAAGCGTTTTAGGGCAAGAATTTAACGATTTATATGAAAAACTTTCTGCAGTTACTGATAATCTTAGTGAAATTAGTACAGATTGCTCAAATTTAATTTCTGAAAACGAAAATTTTGATTATGACCCAAACGAAATAGAAGAACGTTTAGATTTAATTAAAAAGATAAAGAATAAATACGGCGATTCATTAAGTGAGATAAATTTATTTTTAGATAATAGTAAAACCGAACTTGATAAATTACTTAATTTCGAAAAAGAAGCTTCTGATTTAATTATTAAAAAAGAAAAAAGTCAGAATGTTTTATATGATTTATATAAGTCTTTAAGTTTAGAAAGGAAAAAATGCTCTAAAGTTTTTGTAGAAAGAACACTAAAAGAAATAAGGGAACTTGGCATGAAAAATGCTGAATTCGACGTTAAATTTAGCGATTTTCCTTCTATTAATGAGTGCTTATTTAATCAAGACGGACAAGATAAAGTAGAATTTGTTTTTTCTGCAAATTTAGGTGAGCCACTTAAAAATTTATCGTTTATTATAAGTGGTGGCGAGTGTAGTAGGTTTATGCTGGCAATAAAATCAGTAACTTCAAAATATAATAATATCTCTACTTTTATATTTGACGAAATAGATTCCGGAATAGGTGGGGAAACAGCAAAAATCGTGGCTAAAAAATTCTATGATATTTCAAAAAATACTCAAATTATTGCCGTTTCTCACTTGTCACAAATTACTGCTATGGCTGACGAAAATATTTTAATCGAGAAAGTAGAAAATAACGGAAAAACTTATACAACGTTTAATAATTTAGATTACGATGGGAAAGTAAAAGAAATTGTAAGGTTAATAGGTGGGAATATTAATAACGATTCGGCGAACAAACTTGCAAAAGATATTATTAACGAAGCAAATTTATATAAAAATTAAATAAATGAATAAAATTTTTAAAATGCCACACTTTAATGAGTATGAAATTAAAGAAGGCATTTTTTATTTTAACTTTATTAGTTGTTTTACTTTGTCAACCTTTTGCTGTCGCTAATGCGGACGAAAGCGTTTATCTTGGGGGTATGCCTGCCGGGTTTACTCTTTATACAAGGGGTGCATACGTTTTGGGTTTATCTGACGTTATAACCGAAAACGGCTTAACTTCACCTTCTAGCGACGTTGGGATATGTAAAGGTGATATAATTTCTTTTATAGACGAAAATGAAATTAATTCCGCTTTAGATATAGAAAATTCATTAACAAACGGTTTTGAAAAAATTATAACTGTTAAACGTGGTGATAAAG
>JAZUKR010000168.1:0-2807 GCA_045643385.1 Christensenellaceae bacterium
TCTTGTATAAGCGTCGAGAATAGGTTGACCGCCACCGTTTACGCAACCGCCGGGGCAACACATAATTTCAACAAATTGATAATCGGCTTTACCGTTTTTAATCTTTTCGCAAATTTCTCTTGCGTTAGAAAGACCGCTTGCAACTGCAACCTTAACGTCCAAATCGCCAACTTTATAACATGCTTCTTTAATACCTTTAGTTCCACGTACTTCATTAAATTCTAATTTATCTAAAGTCTTACCCGTTATCTTTTCAACTGCAGTACGTAACGCTGCTTCCATAACACCGCCCGTTGCACCGAATATAACGCCTGCCCCTGTAAAATCTCCCAAAACGTTTTCTGCTTTAGAATCGGGTAAATCGTTAAACATAATGCCTTTTTCTTTGATTAATTTAGCAAGTTCTCTCGTAGTTAACGTTGCGTCTATATCAGGATATCCCGAAGCGCTTTCGTCTTCTCTTAACTTTTCGAACTTTTTAGCGGTACAAGGCATAATAGAAACAACGTAAATATTTTTGGGGTCTACGTTCATTTTTTCTGCCCAATAAGTCTTTATGCAAGCACCGAACATTTGTTGCGGAGATTTACAAGACGATACGTTTTTAATAAGTTCGGGATAATAGAATTCTAAAAATCTAATCCAACCGGGCGAACAACTCGTAATTAAAGGAAGCGGACCGCCCTTTTCAATTCTTTCTAATAATTCTTGGCTTTCTTCTAATATAGTTAAATCTGCTGCGAAGTTAACGTCGAACACGTGGTCGAAACCTAATCTAAATAACGCCGTGTTCATTTTGCCTTCTACGTTAGTTCCGATAGGATTGCCGAATTCTTCGCCAAGACCTACCCTAACGGAAGGTGCAGCACCGACGATTACGATTTTTTCGGGATCGTTTAACGCTTTCTTTACGTCGTCTATTTCGTATTTTTCGTGTAATGCGCCCGTCGGACAAACGTTTATACATTGACCGCAAGCAACACACGGAGAATTATTTAAGTCTTCTTCGAAAGCACAGCCGATATTAGTCTTAAAACCACGTTCGTTCGGTCCTATTACCGCAACCGTTTGCAAGTTTTTACAAGTTGCAACACAACGACGACATAAAATACATTTACTGTTATCTCTTACTAAATAAGAAGTGGAAACGTCTTCACTGTCTTCCTTACTCAATGCACCCTTAAACTTATATGCGTCGCATCCGTATTCGTTTGCTAATTTTTGTAATTCGCATTTTAAGTTTCTTTCACAAGACAAACAATCTTTTTTGTGGTCTGAAAGCAACAATTCCAAAGTTGTTTTTCTTGCGTTAATAACTTTTTCCGTATTAGTGAAAACTTCCATGCCTTCGTTAACCGGATAAACGCACGCTGCAACCATACTTCTTGCGCCTTTAACTTCGCAAACACAAATACGGCAAGCACCTATTTCGTTTATATCTTTCATATAACAAAGCGTTGGAATATTTATTCCCGCATATTTTGCAGCTTCTAAAATCGTACTGCCTGCAGGTACGGTAACGTCTATACCGTTAATTTTCAAATTTACCATTTTAATATCTTCACTCATTGTCGTTCTCCTTATTAACCTTTACTGATAGCGTTAAATTTACAGTTAGACATACAAGCACCGCATTTTACACACTTAGACGTGTCAATTTGCATAGATGCAAGTTTATGACCTTCCGCTATGTAATCGGTTCTACTAATTGCGTTTGCAGGACAATTTTTAGCACAAAGTCCGCAACCTATACATTTATCTTTATCAATAGAGAAGTTTAATAACTTTTTGCAAACGCCTGCGGGACATTTCTTGTCAACTACGTGAGCAACGTATTCGTCTCTGAAATATCTAAGCGTTGAAAGAACGGGGTTAGGAGCAGTTTGACCTAAACCGCAAAGCGAATTGTCTTTAATATAGTAACAAAGTTTTTCCATTTCGTCTAAAGTTTCAAGCGTTGCAGTACCGTCGGTAACTTTAGTTAACAATTCTAATAAACGTTTAGTACCTATTCTGCATGCCGTACATTTACCGCACGATTCGTCTACCGTAAATTCCAAGAAGAATTTAGCGATATCTACCATACAGTTATCCTCGTCCATAACGATAAGTCCGCCCGAACCCATCATAGAACCGATAGAAATAAGAGATTCGTAATCTATCGGCGTATCAATTAAAGACGCAGGAATACAACCGCCGGAAGGGCCACCCGTTTGAGCAGCTTTAAACTTTTTGCCGTTAGGTATTCCGCCGCCGATATCTTCTATAACCGTACGAAGTGGCGTACCCATAGGAACTTCTACAAGACCGGTATTATTAATCTTTCCGCCGAGAGCGAAAACTTTAGTACCTTTGCATTTTTCAGTACCCATAGAAGTAAACCAGTCAACGCCCTTTAATATGATTTGAGCGACGTTAGCGTAAGTTTCTACGTTATTTAATATGGTAGGCTTAGCAAATAAACCTTTAATTGCGGGGAACGGAGGACGAGGACGTGGTTCGCCACGTTTTCCTTCGATACTCGTCATTAAAGCAGTTTCTTCACCGCAAACGAAAGCGCCTGCACCGAGTCTTATTTCGATATCGAAATCAAACCCTAAACCGAATATGTCTTTACCTAAAAATCCGTATTCTCTTGCTTGCTTTATCGCAATTTTTAATCTATTAACAGCGATAGGATATTCTGCACGAACGTAAACGAAACCTTGATGAGCGCCGATAGCAAAACCTGCTATTGTCATCGCTTCAATTACTGCGTGGGGATCACCTTCGATTATAGAACGGTCCATAAACGCACCGGGGTCACC
>JAZUKR010000169.1:0-3495 GCA_045643385.1 Christensenellaceae bacterium
GCAAGCGATAATTTATTTTCCGATCAAAGTACGTTTATGGTTGAAATGAACGAAGTTGCAGATATTATTAAAAACGCAACTGCCAACAGTTTAATTTTGCTTGATGAGGTTGGTCGTGGAACAAGTACGCATGACGGGTTATCGATTGCGCAAGCGGTTATTGAACATATAAATAATAATATTAAAGCAAAAACACTTTTTGCAACGCATTATCACGAACTTACAGAACTTGAAGGAAGTTTGGAAGGTGTAAAAAACTTTAAGGTTACGGTTAAAGAGACTCCGGACGGAATTATATTCTTAAGAAAAATTATGCGTGGCGGGACTAATAAAAGTTTTGGTATTGAAGTAGCTTCTCTTGCGGGAATTGATAAAAACATAACCGATAGGGCAAGAGAAATTTTAAATTCCTTAAATTCGAAAACTTATGTAAATAACGATTATATAACGCCTGATGAAATAAAAGAAGATTCTGAAATAGAAAAAATTATTAAAGATATTGACGTTAATAATTTAACGCCTATGCAAGCTTTTAATCTTTTAATTGATTTATCTTCAAAAGTAAAGGAAAAGTAACATGAGTAAAATTAACTTACTTTCAAGTAAAATTTTTAATAGAATTGCAGCTGGCGAAGTTGTTGAAAGACCTTCTTCCGTTGTTAAAGAATTAGTTGAAAACTCTATTGATGCAAAATCTACTTTAATTACAATAGAGATTATCGACGGTGGAACATCTTTAATTAAGGTTTCGGATAACGGCGAAGGGATTAGTAAAGATGATTTAGTAAACGCTTTAATGCCACATGCAACTAGTAAAATTGCAAAAATTTCCGACTTAGATAATATCGGAACACTTGGTTTTAGGGGGGAAGCGCTCCCTAGTATTGCGTCTGTATCTAAAATTGAAATCAATTCTAAACCTGCTTACCAAACCGAAGGTGCTTTAATTTCGGCAGAAGGTGGAATAATAGGAGAGATTAAAGATTCGGTTTCAATAAACGGAACTGTAATTACTGTAAAAAATTTATTTTTTAATACTCCTGTTAGAATAAAATTTCTTAAATCTACCCGTTCCGAAGAAAATGAAATAACGGCAACCGTAATAAGACTTATTTTAGGCAACCCCGATATTTCATTTAAATATATTGTAGACGGAAAAGAGATAATTTCTTCTTTTGGAGATGGGTTAGAATCTGCTTTTATAAATGTTTACGGTATAGACGTTCTTAAAAACTGTTTATATATAGAAAACGAAAAGAACGGCATAAGTATTAAAGGTTACATAGGAAAACAGTCTTTTTCTAAAAGCAACCGCAACCACGAAACTGTTTTTTTAAACGGAAGATATATTGTTAATCAAACTGTTTTGGCGTCGATTATGAATGCTTATTCGCCTTATTTAATGAAAAGGCAATATCCTTTTTGTGTACTTAATATAACTATGCCTTTAGATGCAGTAGACGTAAACGTACACCCAAATAAAATTGACGTTAGATTTATTAATAATCAAATAATTTATTCAACAATTTACTCTTCTATATCTAAAGTTTTAGACGGAACTGGTGAAGCATTAAATATTGTGCAAAAAGATTATAAAGATGAACATATTAAGCAAGAAACATTTATAAAATCTAACGATTTTAATAATGATTATGTAAGACATAATGCTTCTGAATTTTTTGATAAAGCCTTTTTAGATGAGCCAAAAACAAAATCTTATAATAAATTTGACGAAAATAAAATAGAAAATGATAATAGTAAAGTTACGGATATTTTTGAAGAAAATAAGAAATATTTAGAAAGTTTAACAAAAAATAAGGAAGAATATGCTAAGGAAATTGAAACTGTAACGCTTGATAAAGAATTAAAATACATAGGTCAAGCATTAAATACTTTTTTAATATTCGAAGACGGGGTTGATATGTATTTTATCGACCAACATGCTGCGCACGAAAGAATTTTATTTGATAAATTTAATGAAGACTTAAGAAACAACGTCTTAATAACTCAACCTTTATTAGTTCCGTTCATTCTTTCTGTTGACAGTTTTGAATATGATTCTTTATTAAGTAAAGTTCGTGTTTTTAACGAAATGGGATTTGATATAACGGAATTTGGGCAAAATACTTTTAAAATTTCGTCAATTCCAGCATTTTTATATAATATGGATTTATCTATATTTTTTAAAGATATTTTATCTGATAACGATCTGTTAAAACAAATAACGGTAAACGATATTTTAAAGGATAAAATTGCTCAAAAAGCGTGTAAATCGGCAATTAAATCCGGAGACACGCTAACTGAAAACGATATTAATATTTTACTTAAACTGTTAAAAGGGAATTTAGGATTAAAATGCCCGCACGGTAGACCTATAGCAATAAAAATAACTAGAACGGAAATAGATAAATGGTTCAAAAGAATTGTGTAAATAATAAATTAATAATAATTTGCGGACCAACCGCATCTGGGAAAACGTCGCTTTCCGTTAGGGTTGCAAAATTATTAAACAGCGAAATAGTTTCAGCGGATTCTATGAATGTTTATAGGTGTCTAAACATTGGTACTGCAAAACCTACCGCTAAGGAAATGGGCGAAATAAAACATCATTTAATAGACGTTGTTTCGCCTTTTAATTCTTTTTCCGTCGGCGATTATAGAGATCTTGCCCTTCCTATAGTAAAAAATATTCAAAATAATAACAAAATTCCTATAGTTTGCGGTGGTACGGGTTTTTATATTAATTCTTTAATTTACGATTTTTCATACGGTAATACGAGCGCAAATTTAAGCGCACGTAAAAAATATTTTGACTTAGCGAACGAGTACGGCAATGAGTACGTTTATAATATATTGAAAATGGTTGACGAAAAATCTTCTTCTAAAATTCACTGTAACGACCTAAAACGTGTTATTAGGGCGTTAGAAATTTATGAAAGCGGAACGGTTAAGTCGGAAATTATCGATTCAAAAATTCCCACTATGGACTATAAAGCATATTCGATAGATTTTAAAAGAGAAGAACTATATGATAGGATTGATAAACGTGTTGACGATATGATTAAAAACGGTTTAATTGACGAAGTAAAAAGTTTATTAAGCAGTGGTATTAAAAAAACTTTTCAATGCATGCAAGGAATTGGTTATAAAGAAGTCGTTGAATATTTAGAAAACGTTATATCTTTAGACGAATGTATATATAAGATTAAATTAAACACGCATCATTATGCAAAAAGACAAATTACGTTTTTTAAAAAACTTCCGAATATTACGTATTTAAAACCCGACGACGTAGAAGTTTTGGCAAAAAGGATTATTAATGACTATGATTAATGAAGAGATAATAAAAAAAGCAGAATTAAAATTAAAAGATAAATTTTTGTATCACGAAGATATAGCGCTATTTAATCAAGAAAAAGTTTTAAATGCATTTAAGAAAAATAAAATTTCTTTAAGGCATTTTAACGGAACTTCGGGATACGGCTACGACGATAT
>JAZUKR010000170.1:0-50017 GCA_045643385.1 Christensenellaceae bacterium
AATTTTTTTATATTGGGTATTTATATATATTATATATTAAGCCTTTTTATATTTTTTGAAAAAAATTAAATGTATTTATATTATATATGCCTTTTTATATTTTAAAAACTTGAAGGGTTAACTAACGCCAAAAAAAATAAATCCAGATACCCCCCAGACCCACGGTATGCAAGTATTATTTTTTTGTGCATTTTTACGGCTATTTGGCGCGGATCACCTTGTTATAATATCAACTATTCGTATAATACGCATTATTGGAATAGATGAACATATAAATCGAATACATAAAACACCGATAAAACCGCATAAATACGGCATTTCTTGCCGATTGTGCAATATTACAACGAATTGTTAACGGTGTTTTGTCCGTCTGTAATGGACAAGTTGTTTCTAATATCCGCAAGCGTTTTTGTTGTCGATTGTATTTCCTGTGATTTGATTGTTCCGGAAACATTGTGTTTTACGTTTCCATACACAATATTTGCAACGGCTTGTTTACTATCGTTCATTTTGTCCATAAATCTATTTAAGTCGTTTTCCTTAAGTATTTTTAGAGCGTTACAACGAAAAGCATTAAGCGCGGTGTCGTTTTCGTTTTCAATATGTAAATAGTTATTACCTAGACCGGCGAAACGATAATAATTATCTATTAACAATGGTCTATCATATTCAATACATAAATATATATATAATAATAATACTTGTTTTAATTTATCTATATCATATTTATTATTTACATTTCCATTATCTAATTTAAGTACATTTAAAGGCTTAAAAAGTCCGTTGCCAACGTCAGCTAAAATGTTATTAAATACGCCGGATTTGCAATCGTTTAAGCCGTCTAAACCATTTAAACCGTGATTATAACAAGCGGTTTCTATGTGTTTTAATATGTCGTTTGTTGTGATCTTATCTTGTTTATTATTGTAATATATTTCGATATATTCCATATGTTTATAAATCCTATAACTATATATTAAATATATGTTTGCTTTCTACTTATTAATATATATATGCGTTTATATACTATTAATATATGTATGCTTTATATATTATTGTTGTAAATCGTTCTCAATTAATTCAAGGATATAACTATTTAAAGATTTATTTCCTATTTTATTTTTTATCTGTTCTTTTGTTCCTTTTGGCAATGATAATGTTATATGGTCTTTTGTTTGGTTATAGCGTTCTATTGCTTTTCTTGTGTATTCTGGAACGGTGTTTTTCTTTTTATCTTCCATATTATCAATATATATCCTTTTTATATGTTTGTTTTATATCCTATTAATATATATAACTAATATTTTTTTACTTGTAAACAATCCATATATAAATAAAAATAAGAACAAATAACACTAATATATAATATTAATATACATATTGCACAATAAACGTATATATAACACTAATATATATTGTTTATATTGTAGAAAAGCGATTTTATGTATTGACTAATATATAACACTAATATATATTAAGACTATGCAAGGGAACGAAAAAAAGACCGGTGCGAACGGTCTTTTAATCTAAAACTTGCAAATATTAGAAAGGCGGAACAAGTCAATGTTAATTATTAGACTTGTGTTCGAAATTTTAATTGCCGTTTTGATTATTCTTGAAATAATCGACGAATTAAAAAAGTAGAACAAAACATAGAACGCTAGCAACACCGGCGTTCTATCCGCCTTTTAAATTTACCACATAACAAAAAACTTGTAAACAAGAAAGGAAAACAAAAACAATGAAAAATTTAATTGCAAAAGAACTTTTAAAGGAATGCCCGAAAGCACTTGAAACCACGCACAATTTATATGGAATTGATTTTAAAAAGCCTTTTAAAATCGTTAGGATTGACGGTGCTTTTACTATTAACAAGGCTATAACCGCTATTGACACAAATGATTTTGTCATTCTTACATTGCCAAATAGAATGTTTATAAAAAATTGGTGTTTTTGCACTATCGAAAGCGGAAAACTTAACATTGACTATTCAATTAGTAGTGCCGGCAATATTGATAATTTTTATAAAAAAGGACAGTTTGACGAATACCGCAAGATTGCAAGAACTACTTATTTAATCGCACAAGACTTATGTTATAGAACTGTTTTAAATATTCAATTTAATTGTAACCATACACCAATGAACCATAAAAATGTTTCCGCTATTGATTTTAGCGACCGCGTCAAAAAGGTTGACCGTTGGTATGGAATGCAAAACGGTTATAAGTATTTTATCGGTAATAAGCGTTGTTTAGAACTTGACAAGTCCGGTTATCGTGTCGACGAAAAGCGCGACGAATTAAACGCAAAAGCGCGTAGGTTAAAAGCGGAACGCGAAAAGGCAAAAGCCGACAATTTAAACATTGATAGCGAAATTACAACAATAAAAACCGAAATAGAAAACTTGCGTTTGACATTTTCCGAAATGCTTTCCGGTATTACGTTGAATTATGGCGGTTTTGAAAATATCGAAATTTTAGCACGCTATTTTAAATGGGTAGTTTTTGACTTTGAACTTTTAAATAATAGATATGCTAAAAAAGAATTTAGTACACCGGCGGGAATACTTAAAAGCCTTAACGCATTAAATGGCAAAATTGACGAAATAAAAGTATTATTAGCGAACTAAACCACAACATTAAAAACGGGCGGTTAACCATACCGCCCACAACGAAAGGACAAATAAAAACTATGATAACAAGATATGCAACAAAAACAGATATAAACGGCAATAAATACCAATTAGAAATAGACCATTTAAACAAGACCGTAAAAAAAGGATATTGTCTTTTTTGTTTTAAAGACTATATAAAAGTTAATTCTAAAAAGGCAATACATAATTTATACGATGAATTTTTAAAAGCCGGATATAAGGCTTTTAACGACTTTTAAACCACAACAAAAAACTAGAAAGGAAACCACAACAAAAATGCTAACATTAACCGAAACATTAACTATTATTTTGTGTTGTGCGGGCTGTACTTATATGGGGTATATCTCCGCATTAATTAAATACAACGTAGGCGATTTTAGAAAGGACGAAAACGAAAATGATTAAAGAAATATATTTAGACAATATTCAAGAAACCGCAAAAGCACTATATCAATTGTCTATTGATATGGATTATAGCGACTATTCCGAAACATTAACCGAAACATTAACCGATATAGAAAACGCGCTTTATTATTTAAAAGCAATTTGTCAAAACGAATATAACAACGACTATTTTCGAACTTTTGCGCGTTGTCTAGATTTAATAACCGAAACCACAACAATAAACGACAATATTTTTGAAGGGGATTTATAACAATGAATAATTACATTTTTACAGATAGTAACGGAAACAAGTATAAAAGAATAACAAAAGCACAAGCAAAAAAGGCTTTTTACAATGATAAAAAAATGGTAATTTGTGCGTGCAATTTAAATCCATTTTTGCCATATGGAACAGGCGCAACGTTTGTAAAAACACCAAAAACAAACGATTTCAAGCGTTTTGTAAATAGTTTTGAATATTACAATTGTATTAACACCGAAACAGGGCGTTATTCCGCGTTTTATATCGCAATTTAGAATTCTGGATTTTAAATTTTTATAAATTACTATATAATATTATTACTTTTTTAAGGACGGTGAAAAAATGAAATTAAATAAATTTGAACAAAACGTAGTTAATGCAATTATGGAAGAAGTAAAGCCGGACGCGTCCGGCGCGGACGTTATTCCTTTTGTTAGGTTTGCAAAAGCGATTAAACCCGACAGAATAAACGATGAACATATGGTAGAAATAGTTAGTCAAGTAGTTATTAAAAAAAGCACTTTTAATCCTTTAGATTAATTTTAGGATTGCAAGCTAATTGACATTAAATAAAAAAATGGTGGGCGGTTTGAAATATAACCGCCTTAAAAAGTATTTTATAAGATACACAAAACCGGCTTTTTATTTGCGTGTTTTGTAAAGTGCTTTTTGCACTTAATAGCACATTGATAATATAATATAGTGCTTTTATCCGTGTACCGGTTTAAATGGCTTTAAATGGCTTTTTACGGCGGTTTTATTTGTGTACCATAAAATTATAATATACGGCGGTTTGTGCCTTGTATGCGATTATTTAAGCGGTTAAGGCTATAACGCTACGATAAGCGGATTTTAAACGCATATAGAACACATTAAGCAATTGAACAATAAAAATTGCCGTGTATGCTCATAAGATCACGAAAGGCGAACAATACCACATAAAAAGATATTTTAAACGCATACAGGACACAAAAAAACAGAATATAAGAAAAAATACCGGCGGAATAATATCCGTATTTAATCGCCTTTTAAAAGGTTTTAAATCGGTTTATATGGTTTTATGCGTTAATGCGGTTTAAGTGCGTTTACAAGGCTATTAAGGCGGTTATAACGCAAGGTTTATTATATTGATACTATCGCGCCATAAATAACCGGACACCGGCAACACGAATATAAATCCGGTTAATAATTAGGTCAAATATGCGCATAGGCTTTTAAAGTCGTTTATAGCCGTTTTAAGGCGGTTATATTGTTTTATGGCTATTTTACCACATTGCTATAACAAGCGGTTAAACAAGGCTATAAAGGCGGTTAAAACGGCATATTAAAACACATTATCCGAATAGCCTAAAATCAATTGATAAATACCGGTTTTATAAAGTCCATTAAAACGGACATAATTATTTTATTGGTATACATAGCGCGAACAATGGCATATATCCGGCGATTGTATACAATCCAAAAACAAGCGAAAAATCAACGAAAAAGCGACAAAAACGTCACCGTCAGAAAAAAATTGCAAGTTATCTGCACTTTATTTCGAAATTGGCAAAAATAGATTCCCCATATTCCCATACAGAAGGGTGGGGGGTATCAAAAAATGAGCATTAAAAATTTGAAATGGATTTTCCGGAATGGTTTTCCTTGGATATTGCGTGGGCGGTACGTACAATTTCAGTACCGAACTTGGCGATAAATTCACACAACTGTTCTTCTTGCCGTATCGAAAGGTTGAGCATCTTTGTTTCGTGCATATATGCGTGAGTAAGTTCGTGCATCAGAACGTGAGAAAGCAAAGCACCTTTAAGTGCATCTGCAAGGAAGATTGTTTTCAAAGCACAATCCGTAACACCCAAGGTCATACTTCCGTCACTTCGACGCAAGACTTCGGCATTATTTTTCACAAATTTAACTAACCAAATAGAATTTTGTATTACTACTCTCATATCTTCAAAACAAAAGGGCATAACCGCAAAAGTTACACCCTTTTTCAAAACTAAATTCTCTGCATAATCACTTGAATACGATTCTTGAGCATATTTCGCTCGTTGTCATTGAGCATATCGGTCAATTCGTCAAAATCTTCACTCAAAGCATCTGCATAATGTTCCAAATGTTCAATCTGCGTTGCTACGTCGCCACTTTTCATACTCTCAACTAACTTTTTGCGGTGCATTGCGGATTTTCCCATTTTTTCGTCCATTTTGCCCATTTCCATAGAATCGGTCGCAGGTGTGAAATACATTCTGCCACGGCTTGCATAGTCCATATCACGATATTGCTCTGGTGTTAAAGCACCACCGTCAAATTTAAAATCGTTTTCAGAATAGGGGGTGGGTGCATTTTCGTAATATCTCATTCTACGTCTTGTAGGTGTATAATGCTTTCTTCCACGCTCGTCATAATCTCTGCCGTAAACATTTTCCGGTTCAAGCATTGCTTCTGTGATTGTGCAATGATACCACGCTTCTGAAAGATCTTTGAGCATATCAATTGCCATACCCATTTCGGTAACGTCAATATGTTCTACCCCTTTATCAAATTCAGATTTAATTTTCTTTTCCAAACATTCTTTTATTTCTTTTAATTCGTTCATACTATCTCACTTTCTCAACTGTAAATACCGCATTGCTAATTGTGGCATTTTGTGTTGTTCTAATTGAAATATTAGCAAGACTACTATTTATTGTTGGGTCAACTTTAATAGTATCTTTTACTTCCAATGCGTACAAACCTGTTGTCGGTGTTACGTCTGCGCTTTCGGTTGTTTCTGCGATTATCTGTCCGTTTGCATAAAATGCAATGCTAATGGGTGTTGCACCAACATTTGCTACATTTAAAATTGCATTGACGTTATAATAACCACCGTTATTAAACTCAAGAACGTTTTCGTTTGCGTTATATCTTGTGTTGTTATTTGTATTCCATACGGTTGTAAATGGAATATTTGTATTTGCCGTCACCGCCGTTGCGGTTGTTATATTGCCTTTATACATATCGTGTCCTTTCTTTGAAAACAAAAGGGGCAATCCGTAGACTACCCCTTTTAATTAAGTTAAGCCTTGCGCCCCAAACTTTACATTATGCAATTGTAGTTCCAAAACCGAATCCATATCCATAACCGTAAGGGTTATATCCTACATTAAACGAAGGAACAGGTGTAGGTCTTAAAGCATTGATAAGGTACTGATTCTGACAACTCTGCGATGCCTGTAAGCGAAGTGCTTGATTTTCGTCACGAAGTGTCTGTGCCTTGTCTGCGTTAAGGTAGTCAATGATTCTGTCACCAACCTTGTCGATTGCTTGAAGTGTTGAACAGTTCTGTGTAGCCATATCATAACGTGTCTGCATAAACTGTTTTTCAGTATCGCAACAACAATCCTTAATCTGATTCTGTATGCTTGCGCCTGTTGTAGCGATTGCATACTGTGTGTCTTTAATGTTCTGTTGTGTCTTGCAACAACAATCTGCCAACTGTGTCTGAATTGCATTTGCATTCTGCATCTGGTTAATCTGAACACCGTTAATTAACTGTGCTTGGGTATATCCAAGATCACAAATGCCTGCGTTCTGTCTGTCAAGTGCATTGTCAATTGAATTAAAACCGTCACTTAACTGTCTTTGGATAGTAGCAAAATCGCTTGACAAAATGTATTGATCCTTGACGGAGTTACCGCCACCGCCAAAGCCACCATTGCCCCAACCGCCGAATAATGCGATAAGCACAATAAGCCAAAGCCAACCGTTGTTTCCACCAAAGCCGTCATTATTTCCAGATAATGCAATTGCATCGGCAGGACTTAATGAATTTGAAAACATAATTTATACTCCTTTTCGATATATTACATAGGTTCTGCGCATTTACCTTATGTTTCGTATTTGGTTTATTAATTGATTTATGTCTACGTTCTTTTCCTTTGCTACATTTTCTGCCATTGTCTTTAAACCTTGTACGTCATTGTTTTGTGCCATACGGAAAGCGTTTTGGATAATAGGGTTTTGTTGTAGCGCAGGATTCTTTTGAAAAAGCATACTAATTATCTGATTTGGGTTCATTTTTTGCCTTTCCAGACTTTGCCAACTTGTCTAATCGTTCTTCAATACTGTCAAGCCTATTCATAATGCCGTCTGTAACTTCCATACTTGCCCATTTAGGTGGTTCTGTATCATTTGACAATAAAGTGTCCGCTTTTACGTTTTCAATAGGCTTATAGGGCAAAAATCTTAAAGTCTGAATAGTTCCGTTAGGTTGCCAAGACTTAATATATACTTCGCTCATATCGGCTTTAGGAAATACCGAAATACCGGTCATCGGCACATCATTTGCCGATACGCTTTCGATATTATCAATTAGTCTGCCGTTGATTTGCATAATAGTCTGCGGTATATATTGCGGTGTCTGCGGTTGTTGAAATTGATTCTGAAAGTAATAAGGATTTATCAATGGTTGCATAATCGTCACACTCCTGTTCCATTTTCTCGATTTCGAATAGTATCATCAGTTCGTCTATCGTTAGCATTTTCCTTAACATCGTCTAATACTTCTTCTATTGCGTGTACCATAATGGTTTGATATAAAAGTGGTACGTCACGCACCCTTTCGTGGTTAAAAATTTCAACTAATACTTCGTCTGAAAACATAGTAGTATGTCCTTTCTTACTTTCATTTTTGCACACAAAAAAAGAACGTAACCGCCATAGTTACGTCCTTTAATCGCCATTAAATCGCCAATGCTATTTTTTGTATGAATTTTCTACCAAATCGCAAAAACAATTCAATAATGTCTTTATAACCCAAATTGAAAATGCCATAAATCCAGATATAAATATTGACAACACTTTCATTGCTTCTTCCGATATTACTACCATTATTACAAAATAAACTACTGTGGCAACAATACCTAGCAAAAACAAAATATCTGCTTGCTCTCTTAATTTGTCACAATTCCTTCTTTTGGGTGTTTCTGATTCGTTTGCATTCCCAACATTTTGTTCTTCCATTTCTGTAATCTCCCTATTCATTATATAGAAAAAGGACGAATGACAAGTTCGCCCCTTTTCACCCTTTTTATTTGTTAACCACAACAAAAACTATAAAGGTGTAATAATTATATTATACCAATTGTAATTTTTCAATCTTAAATTTGATCCGTTGAATTTCCCTGTCAATAGTTCGTGTTGACATATTCAACAACATCGAAATTTCGTTTATGGTTTTTCGCCTTGAAAGCAGGTTAAAAATCATAGTCTGCTCGTCTGTAAGGTTAAGTAAATCTTTTGTGTGTTCTAGGTCTGGTAATGTCATACTTGATAAATAAATACCAACTCTCATTACCGTGTCCTTTCTGCCTTAATTATAATTTGTTTATTTCGTTTTCTATTTGCCGTAATTCGCAAGCGGAACAATCTATGTCTAAATTGCAAGTGGAACATCTTGATATGGGGAACTTCATTATATGCTTTATTTTATCAAGTGTTTCCAAATCTTTTTTTGTTTCATTAAAAATATTTTTAAGTTGACACCCAATACATTCGCTACATTTCTTATCGCATTCCCAACCAAAAATACTGTCAATTTCCGCTATCAATTCTTCAATGTTCATTTTTTGCATTTTACCACCTTGAATCTATCCCTTGATACTTTTTAGGATCGTGAATTACATCTTCTATTGCTTCGTTAATGGTCATTCCGTTTTTAAGTCTTGTCCATACAGGAAGATATTTCAAACCTAGTTTATTGCATAAGCCGTTAAGTGTATACCATTCACCTTCAAATTCGTAACGCATATTTGGTACATTGGTATTTTCTCTTGGCTTATATTTCTTGCGTTTCTTTACTTCTTCTGCCACTTATTCACCACCCTTCTTAACTTTCTGTCCGCAATTGCTACAATACATATTTTTAACTTCGGCATTGCATATAGGGCAAATATATTTCTTGCCTTTAATTACCGCTTCAACTTCTGCTTGCTTGGTTACCGCCGACACAATCATATCCATTATTCTTTGCGGAAACTTAATTATAGGTTGTTTAATCAAATGTTCTTTAAGTTCATTATATGTCACTTCGCTCATTGTTCGCTACACCCCTTTGATACGCTTTTTTCTTTTCTTTTTGGATTTATTTTTTAACATTCCGTAATTTTTAGGTTTCATATTTTACCTTTCCTACTTATCAAAAACTCACTTCGCCTATATCTTTGCCTTTGTCAATAAACGCGCCCAAGTCTTGCATACCTATCGTAATAATGTGCAACCCCAATTTTTCTAATTCCGTTAATTCTACTTTTGTGTTCCACATTTCAAAATATTGCACCATAAGTCCATTTATTTCTTCAAATGAATCTTTAAATTCTTTATAAAGCGATTTGTAACCGTCTTTGAATCCGTCGTAGTATAAACTTGTATCAATTTTCGATATATCACCAAATTTATCTTTATATTCTTTTAATTCTTTAAGCCACTCTGCAATTTGTAGCCAATCTTCTTTACTCTGATTATTTGACATCAATTTAGATTTGTTCGACGTTCTTTCTATTGCTTCGTCAATGTTCATATTCTTCTCCTTAAAAATTCTATCTTTTTAATTTCTCAATTTCTGCAATTTGTTCTTCGATAATTCTGTTAGCAACTGTTCCATTAAGCCAACATTGTCTTAACACGTTGCAACAATCTTCAAGTGCTTGATTGTATCCGTCTGCCTTTGCATCTGCAATAACCTTCGCAAGATAATCGTTCCAATAATCACTATTTTGGAATTCTCTTTCGGCTTCGGCTTTACCTGCATTGAATCCATCTTCATATGCTTCATTTATTTCCTTGAGTTCCGACTTTTCTGCACATATTATTTCAAGTGCTTCTTTTGCAACTTTTTCTGCCATTTCTTTTATTGTTGGTAATTCAGCCATTATTTATTTCTCCTTAAAAGTCTTTATTTCATTAAAGATTTAAAATATTCTTTAATCTCATCTTCTGGAAAATAGTCATATTTACCACCACTTAAACTGTCACAAAAACGTTCTATATCTTTTATTAAAAATTTTAAACAATCATTCCAACCAATGTCTTCGTATATTTCCACATTCTTCTCCTTAAAAATTCTATTTACCCCAAATTATTATTGATACAAGTATCGTTAGAAATACAGTATTTATTGCAATCAATCCAAGGTCATAATCATCGTTAAATAATAAACCAGATAATATCAATATTAGAAATTCTAATATCATAACAATAAATAGTATTCCTAATATAACTAATATTTCGCTCATATTCTGCTCCTTAAAGTTCTATTCCCACTTAATTGCTTGACCACATTTCGGACAATATTTCCAATTAAAACAGCACTCACACCATTCATCAGTAATTCCTTTAATTGGCAATGCTTTGTCACAACTAGGGCAATGATGTGTATGCACCACCTTTTTCGGTATCTGCTTTTCTAATGCATTTTTAATCTCCATATCATAAGGATTAGCACTATCAATCATAAAGTTACTCTTATCCATAATTTCGCAATATTCTTCGTTGTTCATTTCAAATCATCTTCCTTTGTCTGGTCTATCTGCGTTGCTTTTAATATTTCAATAATTGCAACCTGCATTGTGTCTGATACGTTCCTATACAGTTCGACAAGTTCTTTTTCTTTATCCGTCATTTTCCCACCTTCTTTACAAATTCGATTTCGTAACCAAAATATTCGCAGGCTCTAAATAACGTCCGTAATGTTAAGTATGCGGTCTGACCTTCACCGTAATATAAATGCCCTACTGACAAGCCTGTTTCACGGTAAAACTGATGTGTGGTTTCACAATGCTTTTGAATTTCGTTATCCAACCATTCCAAAGTATCGTACAAATCAACAACCTTGCCGTTTATAAGACATTCATAGCCGAAATAATCAAGCATATCGGCTACCGCACCTACTCTTGGCAATGATTTATTACCTTCCCAGACACCTGCCGTAACTATTGAATATCCCAATCGTCTGCACAACTCTGCTTTGGATATTCCCAATTCGCAACGTCTTTCTGCTATCCAACTTCCTATTTCATTTATTTTCATTTTCTCAACCCTTTAAGTATTTTTAGTATTTCGTTTGTGCGTTCATCGTCCGGATTTGAAATTAATCGCACAATCATTTCTGCCTTGTTAAAGGCAATATCTTCAACCTGCTTATCGTGTTCGGCAAGCCAACCACAATTAGTTAACTTGCCCACGCATCTATCAATTTCGTTTTGTTCACGGTTTAAATATTCACCGCATTTTTCGCTTGCATCATTAGGGATTTCCCAACATACGTTTTTCCAATCGCAGGTTTTGCAATTTCGTACAATCTTCATTTCTTAACAAACTCCACATTATAACCCAAATAATTGACTACCTTTACAAATACCTTCCACGAAATAATATCTCTTGTGAAGTTATACAAAGTTTCTCTTGGTACACCGCAACCATTCGAAATATTCATAATGTTGCCACGCTTTAATCGAATCTTATTGTATAAAAAATTGCACAAATCTTCGGGTCTAACATTTTCGCTATTTATTCGTAGTTCATAGCCAAAATAATCAAGTAAAAGTCCAAGGCTAGTTCTGCTCGGCTTTGCGTATCCGTTCACCCAATACGCAACCGCACTTGGCTCTGCATAAACAACCTTTGCTATTCTATGGTTTGGCACACCCTTTTCGGTTTTTGCTTTTTTCAACCATTCTGAAATAAAATTCTCATTAAGCATCTGTCGCACCCCCAATCATTTTCTGACTACCCATTTGAATTGATTTAAGTGCTTTCTGCATATTCGCAGGTAATGCTTGAAATTCTTTTTCACGTTTAACAATAGTTCTATATGTTGAAATAAAATGGCTTTGTGCTACGTTCTCGTTAAAGTCAGTAGACATTCCCCAAGTCCTTAATGTTTCGGGTGATCCCACGGCTTTTTGTACCGTTTCTGGAAATGCTTCAAATCTTTCTTTTGCGTGGTATGCGCTATCTCTAATAGCCTTGCTTACCATATCCCAAGCCTGCATTTCGTTAAGTTCTTGCGGTGCAACTAAATCTGTTGCCTTGCTACGCAAATCTGCTATTGTAGGTGGAAACTTATTTGTCAACATATACTGTTGTGCCGTTGCGCTTACCAAGTCATACGGCAAGTCTTGTAACATCGCATACCAAACGTCGAAACTATCCTTATCCGGCATAAAGTTTTGACTTGCATATACGGCTTTTAAACCTTTCGCAACTATTAAAAATTCGTCTTTTGTCATATATCCCTTTCTGCAACTTTAATCGGTACTAAATAAAAATCACTTCCGTTGTGATCAAACACCAATTCGCAATACCAAATTATTCCGTCTTTATATACCTTCACATATTTGCCTTTTGTTTTGCACAATGGTTGTTTTCCTAATCTTTGCCACAACTTTAGCCACGTTATAGGTTTATTTTTCATTGTGGTTAACCTTTCTTTTACCGTGAAACAAATCCCAACAGTTATACATTTCAATAGCCTTTGATTGCGTTTTACATTCAACTCTTTTCCCACAATCGCACTCAACAAACCAATGCTTTGTATTAGGACTACCTTGTATATACTTGCGGTACATTCGCGTTGTTCCACATTCACATAAAAGTAAAAATTCTGCCATATATTTATCCTTAATTCACCCATTCAATAGTAGGCTTTCCTTTAAAACCCTTTTCCCATATAAACCACGCATAAGCAACCGCACTTGACGGGTATTTGTTAAATTCACCATTCTTTGCGCAATTAACTCTGCTCGAAAATACATAAACTTTCTTTGGCGGGTTCTCGTCAAACATCTTTCTTCTTGACTTGCCTTCAAGAAATGTTAGTTTTAAAAACATCGCAACTTTATGTTCTTCTGCAATTACATCTATCGCTTTCTCGACAAATTCCTGCGCGTATTTATATGGGGGATTTGTAATAATATCAATGTCTAAATTGCGTTCTTCGGTTTTTAAAAAATCAACTGACTTATTTAAGCCGTACCCCCCCCTGTTGACCAAATCAGTTCCAATCACTTCGTAACCACGTTTTTCAAGAACTTTACCTATGTGACCTTCACCGCAGGCGCATTCCCATATCTTCCCAAAAAACGTTTCGTGATCCAAAAGAATTTCAACCGCCTTGGGTTCTGTTGCATAATAGTCGTGTTCTTGCCTTTCGCCAACCGAATGATTACTTGCGCCGATCGTTACATACACCGCAGGTTTATTTCCGTTCCAATCTTTCATTTAATCTTCCTTTCTTTTGTCATTGTGGCTAATTTTTCAATTCTATTTGTTTTCGTCTGTGTCCGTTCGTTTGCTATACCCAACTATCCATTTCATTTAAACGGCTTGCCGACTTCTTGGTACAAGTCTGGTTCAAATACTTTTCAAACTTACTCGGTGCAAACAATGTATCTGGTGTTAAATACTGTTCATATTCAGTACCAATCCAATCGTCACATTTCTTATCAATAACCGTTTTGAAATCATCAACCGTAAAACCTTCTTCAAGTCTTGCACGAATCTTACTGTTATAATTCTTATTCTTATATGTATATTTCTTATTTAACTTAATATTTAAGTAATCTATTATTTCTTCTAAAGAAGAAGAAAAAGAATTAGAATTAGAAGAAGATATAGAATAAGACGGTTGCGTTACAGTAACGTTACTTGTAACGTTACATTCCAAACGTTTTCTTTCACGGTGTTTAGCAACTCTTTCCCTTGTCTGTTCTCTTATCTTCTCAAGACCTTCTTTGTTCTGATATTCATACCAATTCGATATAACAAAATATTCTTCTTCGGTATGTATCATTCCAAATCTTTCAAGGGCGGTTAATGCAAGTTTTACCGTTCCTATTTCAAACTTTAAATCGTCTGCCAATGCTTCAACTGTATACGGTATGTTTTCTGAAATAATAATCATTCCACCTGCATTACATTTTCCGGCTAGAGTAAGCAACATAACCCAAATCAAAACTATGTTGTTTCCGTCTGGTAATCTTCGCAATTCCTTGATTTTATTGTTATCAAACATATCCGTTGTAAGTTTTATCCATTCAACATCATTCGCCATATTCTTTGTACCGCCTTACAACTTCCTTGCCTGTTGTGGTGTAATAAATAAAAGTTTCTTCAATACCCACATCAATTTTGTCTATAACAATATGCTCTGCGGAATAATTATCTAAAATAATTTTCTTTACCGTATCCGCTATCTTGCTTGCGTATTCGCTTATGTTCATTTCAACCTATCCTTCCTTTCCTTGTAGTTAATACAGACCGTGTTTCTCGGTTTGCCTTTGCAACCGTCACATAAATGTTCACAACCGATACATTCACGGTCTTTAATTAATACTTCTTCTTGCTTTTGTTGTGGTCTTTCAGTACGAATTTTAGGAACATCAAAATTATTTGCTTTCACGGTTCAACCTTGCCTTTTCTTTCATTGCCTGCAACAATTTTGCCTGCGCATCGTTTGAAACTTCAATAAATGACTTAAATGCCACGTTATGACCGCACATTAAGCCGGCTAAAAAACCTAAAAGCAATCCAAATAAAATACATATCGTATACATTTACTTGCCCCTTCTTTCACAACAGTTCAAAGTGCATTTGCGGTTTTTAATATCGTAATAGGCACATAATGCAACTTTTGTTTTTCCGCTTAACCCATTTGAATAATATGTGGGTTCAAAGCACCTTTTTGTTTTTTCTTTGTGGTATTCTTTTTCTCTCATTGTGGTTGATTTTCCTTTGTAAGTATTTCAATTACCTTCGCGCCGGCTTCGTCTGGTCTACAAAACTCAAACTTGACACCGTACTTTAATTCCATTGACAAACACGCTTTTGCAAGTATCTGCCCTGTTGTGGGCGGTGCTTTGGGTAATTTTGTGTCTAAATATTTGCCGATACTGTGCATATATTTAATCTTGTTGTAATAAGCGGTTCTTGGGTTATGCCAACGGAACAAATCTCTTGTTTCCTTAACCTTGTCATAGTTTTCAACAAGGATTGTAAGTTGAATGCCGTTGTTCTGTGCCAAAATACATTCATCGCGGAATCTTTCGTGTTGCTTACCGCAAATATCGCCAACCAATTCTTGAATGTCTTTCTTGGTGTCCACAACTCTTGTATATGTACCTAAAAAATCCATTTTCTTGGTTTCAACACCACGTTTTGCTTTTCTGTCTATAACATCAAGAACCTTTTCGTTAGCCAAAACATAATCGCCAACAGGCAAGGGGTGAAAAAGGACTTCGACACCATTTTCAGACCAATAATTTTCTTTCATAATATGGTGTCCTGTTTTTTGTGCTTTATCCGAAACAATCTTCATTCAACACCGCCTATATTCTTGCAAACGGCAGATCATCGTCAGATACGTTTACAAATCCCATACTAGGTGCAGATTCAACACTTGCAGGCTTTGCAGAAGTATTAGCCATAACAGGTAATTCGTCCTTTAATGAAGGTGTAGGCATATCAGAAGATGTGTTGTTGTTCTGTGCGCCCTTGCTTTCCGCAAACTCAAGGTTATTTACAATAAACTGATTGTCATAAACGGTCTTGCCGTCCTTTTCGTAGTTGTTGTTCTGAATAACGGCTTGAGCAACGATTTTTGTTCCTTTGCGCAGATACTTTTCTGCAAACTCTGCGGTCTTTCCAAAAGCGGTTAGATTAAAAAAGTCTGCCGTAGGTTGACCTTCTTTCTTAAACTGTCTGTCAACGGCTACGTTAAATCTTGCAATAGCCATTCCATTACCACCGTATCTAACTTCGGGGTCTTTTGTTAATCGACCCATTAATATCCAATTGTTCATAATTTTTAATTCCTTTCGTTAATCAAAGTGATATTTTCTACATATAATTTGGTGTCCATTATCGGCATCTTTATTACGTCCTTATGCCTTAACAAATCCTTGTTGTTGTCGAACCACGCTCTAAAGCACAATCTTCGCTTTTTGGCTTCGTAATTGCTCTTATACGTGATTGCCATAGTCTGATGTTTTCTGTCTATCACAAACTCTTTAAATGCTTGTAAATCTTCAAGTTCTTGCTTTTGAAACTCCGGTCTAACTACGTCATATTCAATTCTCATAACTGATATTCCTTTCCTGCCCTTGCGCAATCCACGAAAACACCGTTAGGAACGATTTCTTCTATCTCGTTAATAATTTCTATGGGTTCACAACTACCCAAGCCTAAATGAACGCATATGACGTTCTTAATGGCATCTGTGGTATTGATTTCTACAAATTCTTTGCAGGTTTTCAACGAACAATGGTCTGCGATTTTATGTTTGTAGTTAGGTGCATTCATATCAACGTATTTATGTTGATAATTGACTTCGACAATAAAGTGATTAACCCTACAAGCCTTGAAACTGTACTGACAATAACTAAAGTCCGTTATGTATAAAGTCGTTTCGCCGTTCTTATGCCTTATTAGCAATCCGTAGTTCGGTGTTTCACCGTGGGGAACTTTGAACGCTTGTAGGAAGTAACCGCCCATTGTTCGGTTTTCTCTTATTGGTTCTTTTTTGTAGGGTGTCAACATTGGAATGCCAAGAATATCAAATTCCTTTTCAAAACCTGCGTGATCCGCGTGTGTATGACTTACAAAACAACCAACCACGTTAGATAAATTAAAATTAAGTGCTTTTTTGACTTCTTTTGCGGACACCCCACAATCAAGAATTAAGATTTCGCCTTGTGTTTCAAGCAGATAACAGTTACCAGAACTACCGGTGCTTAAAACCTTTAAATTCATTACTCACCTACCACTTCTGCCGTAACATCAATAACGTTAGGGTCGGCATCGACAAATGGTTCTGTGTTTGCATTGTCCGCAATTTCTTCCTGCGCATTCTGATAGGTTTCGTCCATTTCCATAAAGGATTGCTTTGCCATATTGTCGAAATTCTTGGGAAACTTACGAACCGCATTGTTCTGCATCTTACGGATAACCATTGATTCAAAAGTGTCTAACCAAGCACCGCTTATATAAGGTCTTGCAATTTCGCAAGCAATCATATCGTCAACTGTTTCGCAAGCACGAAGTGCGTTGTAAATAATTTCTTTCTTTTCATCAATGAGTTTCTTGTCTGTATCAGAAGCATCGTAACGTGTCTGCGGTTTGCCTTTTGCGTTTTTCTTTCCCACAAGGACATCAAATGTTTCGTTCATAAGATTGTTTCTGACGTGAGCGAAAAGGTTTGTTTTCACCGATTCTCTTTCGCTAATAAGGTAGGTAATCGTGCCGTCCTTTAACTTGATAGGAAGAACCACCCTTGCGGTTTTCTGTGAAAGACCTTTCTGTTCCCATTCGGGATCTGTAAGTGTTAAGCCTTTGCGTTTGGGATAAACAAATTCGTCACCTTCCTTGACAATCCACCAATCGTAAACGGTGTCTACATTTACACCAAAATTACGAAGTAAACTTTCCTGCCCTGCACCTTCAATACCCATTTCAACGGTCTGTACGTAATTGTCACCGACCTTTTTCTTTCTTAACTGAAAGTAGCATTCTCTAGGGAATCCATTAGCATTCAACTTAAGGCTTGCGCATTGTCCAACGATTTCACGAAGGTTACTTGCATCAATATCGTTCATCGCAACACCGCTACTCTTAACTAACTGATAAATACTTGACATAGAGTTCATAGCGCATTCCTTTGCGTAACTGTCAAAAGTTACACCGTTCTGACCGAAATCGCTTACAACCATATCTGTTACTGAATTAGTCCACGCACTTAATGCGGTTGTCATTTTCTGTTCGTCTGCCATTTTTAATTCCTTTCTATTCTTCAACTACTAAAAGTTCTTTATTTGTAGGGTCAACGTATAAACTAACTATCTGACATTCCATTGAAGGGATTTCGGTGCAACTTTCCCTATTGTCGATAAAGATAGGTGCAAGGCAATCAAAGGTATTTGAAAGTGTCTTGATAATGTCTAAACCGGCTTGAATCTTGCCTGCGCTATTAACGCTTGCGTAAGGAACACCGTCTACACAACATTCGCAGGTTTCCGAAATACCGCCGTTGATCTGTGTTTCGAATAACTTGAATGTAACTTTGTCAAATTTACTGTTGACGCTTGCGGAAATTGCATCTAATTTCATTCGCACAAAGGTTTCAACAAGGTAAATTACCTTTTCGCAATCTGCAATTTTCTGCGCTACACTTCTCTGCTCTGTCTTAAGTTCGTCAATGCGTTCTTCAATAGCGGTATTGTTTGCAACCTTGGCAAGTTCCGATTCGATTTCCTTAAGTTCGATTTCTAAAGGTGTTGTATAATCATTCGCACCCTGTGCCGAAAGTTCTGCGATTTTTGAATTAAGTCCCGTTTCTTTGTGAACCATTTCGTTGTACTTAACGTCAGTAGATAAAACTGCACGTTCCGGAAGTGTTTTAAGTGTCTTTTCAAGGACTTCAATGCGTTTTGCAATATCGTTCATATTGTCTTTGCTTGTCTGTAATTCCGCTTTTCTTAATTCAATTTCCGCATTTGCTTTGTCGATAATGTCCTTGAGTTCAAATCCTTTTCTCTTGATATTTTCAAGAATTTCCTTTTTCTTGGTTTCAAAATCACGCTTTAAGGTTTCGACCTTATCAGTAGGTAAATTTTGACCGCACATAGGACAAATGGTCTTGCTTTCATCAAAGGTTTTAGCCTTTTCGGTTGCATATTCAGTACCAAGTTCTGCGGATAATCTTGTGTTGTATTCAACCTTGTATTTGTAAGAAGCAATTTCGCTATCTGCCTTGCACCAAGCATTCTCCGCTTTGCGATAATCGTCTTTTGCATTAATCAAGCGCATTTCCGCTTCGTGGCGGTCATTCTTAACACTTTCGTTGGCAATACGTTCATAATTGGAAATTTCCATTTTAAGATTGAATGCTTCTGACTTAAGGTTTTCTAACGCTTCTTTGCCAAGACCTGCCTTTGTTAACTGATCCTTGATTTCGTTCTTCTTAAGTTCAAGTTCCGCAACATCAATATCAACAATCTGTTTTGAAAGTTCATCAATACGCACCGGAATTTCCATCTGCGTTGCTTTGAGTTCCTTTAATGACTTGGCATACTTTTTGTTAATATCTTCTGTGGAAGGTGCTTTCTGTAATTCGTCAAGCAGGTCTGCGAAACAACCAAATTCAACGGCTAAATCGTAATCAGACTTATCTGTTGCAAAGCGCATTAAAATATCTCTTTGTTCTTTCCACTTCAAATTAGGAAAATAGGTGGGATTTGTGAGCATTTTAAAAAGGTTCTCGTCAACGATTTCTGAAATGAATGCCTTGTATTCCTTATCGCTTTTTGGATAGCCGTCAATTTCAAACTTATTAATATTGCCTTGGAATACCGCCTGTTCTGATCCGCGTTGTTTAACCCAATTCTGTGATTGTGTTTTGCCCAATTCGACTTCCTTTCCGTCAATATCCAAAACGGCAGAAACGCTAATATCAATAAAATTGATAGGCTTTCCGTTTTCGTCTAACGGTCTTAAGTCAAACTTTTCTACGTACTGTGAGTTCTTACCGAACAACAACCATAAAAAAGCATCTACAATAGTTGTCTTACCGCTTGCATTCATACCGCGAATTGCGGTCTTGTTTGAAAAATTGATAGATTTGGCTTTGACGCCCTTGAAATTCTGAATGTTTAATTCTTTTAAAGTTATGCGCATATTAGTTACCTTCCTTTTCTACGTAGTAAAGTTCGTAAAACTCGTCATACTTCAACTGATAGTTACCTGCGTAACCTTCAAATTTAGGAACGTCATTTTCTGCGCTAATTCTTGCATAGGTAGAATTTGAAGAATTTTTATTCTTTAAAAGAGTAATACCGTCAACATCTGTGGCTTTCTTAAAGAAAACTCTGCTCTTATAAGGTGCAACCAAAATGTATTCAGTATCGGTAATTAACTTTTCAATACCATTGCGGAATGTAAAGTTTACACATTTCTTTTTGGTAGTATTACTCTGATTTGCAACTGTGATTGATACGTCAATCTTTTTATCGCTATGTGAGTTAATAGCACGTCCTACCCAATTCAATCCAATTAATTCGTTTCCCATAATGTTCTTCTTCCTTTCTTATGCCTTTAATATTTCTTTCCAACCTGCATTTGGTGCTTTATAAAGTGTTATTTCAGTTCCCACGAAATGAACCAATGCCGATTTACCTTCTTTGTTTCTGACAATGTGAACACAAATCTTTCCATACAATTCTTCGTTTTCCATTTCGTCAAGCAGGCAACCAACAAAACCTTTGACTTCCCTTACAAAATATTTGTCAGAAGGGTCTTTACTCTGTTTTTGTTTTGTAAACTTTTTTAATATCTTTAACACCCATTGTTTCAACTCGTTTCGCCCACCTTTCGTGAATGTTGCGTAATTCGCTTGCTCTATCAAGTACGTCTTTTGCATACGGTGTTAACTGACCGTTTATGTAGTAGTCATATGCGTTTGTATAACCGGCATAAACACCAAGTGCGTAACCCATATCGCCGTATTCGTCATAAAGTTCTTTGATGTAATCTGTGCCGACCGTTATGTTGTCAAAAGGCTCAAATAAATCGGTACACAAATTCTTTTTCATTCGCTCTGCGTGAAATGGTTCGTTTATCTGCATTAAGCCTTTACAATTTCCATTTACCGCATCTGCAATACCGGAACTTTCTCTTTCGACAATCGCCATTATGAGTTCTGGCTCAATGTCATATTCCGTACCTTCGGTTAAGCAATACTGATAGTATTCATCGCAAATGTAGGTTTCCCCTTCGTATGGTGATTTGCCAATTAATGACAAAAACCAAAAACTGTATAAAAGTAATTTCATTCTTCCTTTGCCTTTCTGTTGTGGTTGTTATTCTTTTTGTTCCAAGCCTAAATACTTATCCAATTTGTGTTTGGAAATGATGTACCGATAACCTTTGCCTGTTGTGTTCGGTATTGCATATCCAATTGGTATTAGGTTGCGTTGTAGCATTACTCTTAAGCATTGTTTTGAAACACCTAATCGTTCTGCCGTTTCTTCAATTGTCAATGTGTCTTTCATTTTGATGCCCCTTTGTTGCGTGTCACGTACCTTAATCGGCAAAAAAAATAGCCTGCACTTCTTCCCAAGTTAATTTAAGTATTTCAATTAGATGCTTAATTTCGTCACAATTGAAATCTTTCTTGGCAATTCGTGTTGCCCATTTACGCTTTGTAAGACCCATTTCGGTGAAAACTTCCTGTATTGTCTTGTGCCGACTAACAATTATGGTGTCTTTAAGCAACTCAACATTTACCATTTTTCTTTTTCCTTTCTACAAGATATTGTGTTGAACGTTCAATGTCACGTATTACGTAACACTAAAGTATCACTATTAAAGGTACGTGTCAAGTACCTTTTTGCAAAAAAATGTTGTTTTATTTACGCCAAGTGTTACAATGATATATAAGAAAGGAAAAAACAAAAATGACAGTAGGCGAAAAAATTAAAGAAATAAGAAAAGAAAAAGGAAAGACCCTTGAAGAAATAGGTAATGCTATCGGCGTTACAAGGCAGACTATTTCAAGATACGAAAGTGGGGAAATTAATATTCCTTATGATAAGTTGAATTTGATTGCGAAAGCATTGAATTGTTCCGGTGCGGACTTCTTTAACTACGAATATGATACAGACCGTTACGATAAAGAAGTCGCATTAATGTTGAATAGTATTAAACGTGATCCTGCGTTAAGAAATTTCATTCATACGTATATGAATTTGCCCCAAGACAAACAGACCCTTGTTGAACAAATTGTTTATTCGTATGCAGGTAATCAGAATAGCAATCCGCAACAATAATTTGAATGAAATCAAGAATTGATTCATCGTCAATTTCAAAGACCATATTTATAATATCATTTTTGGTTTCGTTCATTGCATACACCCCTTTCGTGTATTAGAATAATAGAACAGATGTTCGAATGTGTCGATATTAAAAATGCACAAAGATAAAAAATAAAATTTAGTAATTTGGGCGGTTGTCATAATAGACTTGACCGCCCCATTACCAAACCTTGAACACAATTCAACGATAATGTATGCGCCGTGAAATAGCGATATACAAGCGTTTTTAATTTTTGCACCAATTTTTATACCACAACAAAAAGCAGAAAGAAGGTCTATATGAGTTTAACAACGTGTAAGGAATGTGGCGGTGTGCTATCTACTCAAGCACAATTTTGTCCACATTGCGGTTATACCGAAAAAAAGAAAACTTATTCTAAATCAAAATTCCATAGGTTGCCTAATGGTTTTGGGTCTATACGAAAATATTCCGGAAAACGCAGAAATCCATATTATGCTTATCCAAGCGTTACTGATTATTACGATAATGGTTCTGCCAAACCTGTGCCTTGCATCGGTTCTTACCCTACATATCAAGAAGCATTCGAAGCATTAACCAAATACAACAAAAAGCCTTATGATCTAGAAAAAGCAGATATAACGTTTGCAGAAGTTCACAAATTATTTTATGACGATAAATATGTTAACAATGCCAAAAGAACATATTCAAAATCTTCTATGTATTTGGCAAATGCAGGATTTAATAATTTAAAAGAAATACACAATATTCCAATAAAAAAATTGCGTACTTACGATATGCAAAAAATAGTTGATGCTTGCGATTTAAGTCACGCATCTTTAGAAGGTATTGTTCAATGCTTAAGAAATGTATTTTCATTTGCGATTGCGAACGATTTGGTTGACGTTGATTATGCTCAATATGTTGTAATCAAAACTCTTGACGATGACGAAAAGGGTGTGCCTTTTACGGAAGAAGAAATCAAGAAACTATGGGAACATAAGAATGACAAGATTGTGCAATATATTTTGATACTTATTTATTCTGGAATGAGAATATCAGAACTTGCAACAATGAAGATAGATTTCGAAAAAGGAATTATGCAAGGTGGTAATAAAACCAAGTCAAGTAAAAACAGAATTATACCTATTCACCCACTTATTGCAGACTTCCTTAAAAATTGCGCACTTATAAAAACTTCGGACGATAAATGCAGAAAGTATTTCGATGAAAAATTGAAAGAATTAGGTCTTTCTACATCGGTTAAAAACACAAAGCATACTCCACACGATTGCCGACATACGTTCTCTTGGCTTGCGGACAAATACAAAATGGACGATTTATCTAAACATATGATTATGGGTCATTCGACAGGCAAGGACGTTGAAGAATCTGTATACGGTCACCGAACCAACGAAGAACTAATTGAAGAAATGAAAAAGATTAAAGGATATGACTTAAAAGAAATTAATGAAAATGCTACGAATTAGTAATTTAGTGCTACGAATTTGCAAAAAACGGAATAAAATTTAAACGAATTTGAATTTACATAACAAGACTTAAACAACCCCACAAAAACAATGTCTAACGCTTGAAAATACGGTGTTTTCATTGAATTTGTGGGATTTTTGTTATGTAAGCCAAAATGTAACGAATGGTTAACAGTAGAAGGGGCGAAAACGTTGATTTTACGGCATTCTTCGTCAAAAAAGCAACGAAATTGCTAAAAACGGAAAATGTCTTTTTCAAACTCAAACGCTACTATTTAACCCTAATCTGTTGACCAATATGAATAAGATTTGGATTGTCAATTTGCGGATTTAATCTAACTATTGCCGGTACGGTTGTGTTGTACTTTTTTGCAATACGATATAAATTATCGCCCTTGACAACGGTATAATAAACTGAATTATCACTAACAGGTATGTCGGTATATTTAGGGCAGATATAGCCACGAATATATCTTCCGTTAATTGGTAAGGTTCTTCGTTTGCATTCACCGCCGTAATTACCTTCAATAACGGTTATCATTCCATTTACAACGCTTTCGACCGCACCAATGTGATTCGGTTGACCTTTGCAATCGCCAATTCCGTTATCTTCCCAATCGTAAAGAATTAGGTCTGATACTTTAGGTACATAAGCATCATTTTCATTCCAAATGCCTTTTTGATTTGCAAGTTCAATCATTTTGGTGCAAGAACACTCAATTGGAATAATGTCTGTATAGCCAACGGCAATAGCACAAGCGGAAACTGTACCTGCGCACCAAGCATCTTTTTCGTTAAGTTTATGACCGCGTGGGTGCGGTACGTAACTATTATAGGTTGCAATAATTTCTTTGTGCAAAGCATTGCCGTCTTTTGCCCCTATATAGTGGCGCATTTGCTCTATATAAGTATTTCTACTATAAACCTTGTCTTGTGGCTTATTCGGCACGTCTGCGCCCTTAAAATAGGTGTTATAAAAGTCTTTAGCATAACCAACACGTACCAATTGGTTTTCTTCGCTTTGATTTGCAGGTCTTTCGAATTTAACCATTACAATTCTTGCACAAGAATCAATCGTGTTGTTAGGATTTGTAAGTTCAAATAGTACCGTCTTGTATGACGTAGACAATTCAGTATAAAGCCACTCTAATTGCGCTTGCAGATCGTCAATAGCCTTACGATTTTTCTTGCAATAATCAAGCAAACCACTTTTACGTCCACTTGATGTCCATTGAGCAAGACCGTAACCTGCTTTATCGTTTGTAAAATTGGTATATATGTTATTAACAACGGCAAGAGTATATTCTTCGTCCGTCATTCCCAATTTTGTGTTGTAACTATTTTGTAAATTATTGGGATATAAACGGCTTTCAGAATATAAATTACCAAGCAAACCGCATATACCATTATCATTTAAGCCTTTCGATTTCATAAATTGAATAATCGGTTGAACGGCTTTTTCATTGTATTTTGATATAGCCATATTTTTTCCTTTTCTAAACAAAAGGCACACTAGGTATTACCCTAATGTGCCAAGCCTTTTAGCCAAATAGTTCAAGTTCGCCAATTGCAACCCAACTGTTATTTCCGTCAGTACCAAGCAAACTATTAATCTTAACTCGGTATATCTTGTATAAATTGCTATTTTCAAATTTGAAAATAGAAACGGCATCAGATGCGTTTTCCGTATTTGTTAATGATGCTATTTTCTCAAATCCCAAACCATTTGAACCATATAATTCAAATTCGTGTGGTGCGTGTAAATTCCAAGAATTTCTGTTCCTTAATTTCAAAACTGTGCAAGGTTTGGGTTCTGGTAATTCAATTTGAATCCAAGAATCAATACCTTGGTTATCTTGGCTTATCCAAGAATCGTCTACATCGTGTATTTCGTCAAATGCTTTCCATACGTCAAATCTATCTTCAAGTTTTGAAGAACAGGTAGCAACATATCCGCTAGGTGTGTTATTGCTTGTAAGTGCAGGTGTAATTTTTACAGGTTCGTGCAAACCTGCATTTTTCCAATCAATCCACGCACCATTAACCCTTAATTGAATCATATCATTTGCGGAATTGTATCGAATTGCAATTTCATTATCCGTTGCATAACCTTCGTCATTATCAAGTTCTGATACTTTTGACGGTATTTTTGTGTTTGCGGGCAAAGCCTTTACATCACTTGCGGTCAAATTTACCGCACCCACTTTGCCGTTAACAGATTGAACCGCACCGCTACCGCCACCGCTAGGCATACGGAATTTAGTGTTGTTAATTTCAATACTTTCAAGAACCTGTTCAGAACCGGACACCGTAGGATTTGCTTTTACTTCAACCAAACCCATTAACTTTACTTTTTCAGTATTGGTAAAGTCATTGGTCGAAAGTCCTTTACCTTTAACTTTGTCAACCTTTGAATTAGCAACTGTATTAACGGCATTGTCTACATAAGCGGTGGTTGTAATGCCTACATCGTCCTTTAAATCGCTTACTTTTGTGGGTACGATACTTTTATCGGCTTTACCGTTAAATGCGCTCTGTAAGTCTGCTTGGGCGGTTATATCGCCTTGTATTTCGCCCCATTTGGTAGATTCTTTGTCGGCAGGCTTAACCCATTCAAAATCAAAGTCATTGTCGCTTATTTTGGACAATACATAATCTACTTGACCGCCTTGCAAATGACCCAACATATCCATAATTTGTGAATATACGTCCGGTGTAGGCGGTTCGGGTGTTTGACCTTCTTCAAAACCACTTTCATAAACAGGGATAGAAACAACATCTGCGGTAATTAAATCACCGCCATAAACGGAAACTGTAAATTCGCCTGCGTTAAGGACTTCGACCGGAACATAGCAACTGTCATTGAGAAGAACTACATTGTAAATATATTCGCCTTGTTTGAATACGGCGGTTTTAACAACACCTTCCCAATCTGACGTAAAGATAAACGAAGCCTTTAAATAATTTTTGGAATCGGCAACAACGTAAGTATTATCTGTTCTTAATATCTGTTGACCGCCAACAATAAAATTTAACATTCGCAAAACTCCTTTTAATAAAAAGACCGCCACCCAAATTGAGTAGCGGTCACATTGATTTATTCAGTTACTTCTTCGGTTCTTGTCCACCTGTTTTCTGATTTAGGCGAAATAGTATTTCCGAATTCATCAACAACCATACACAAAGACCAACCAAGTGTTTCATTCTTCATATCTGTCGATAATTGTCTGTGCCATTCTGCCATAGCATCGTCCTTTGTGTCATAAGCCTTGGGAACTGTTCTGTTTTCTGCTCCCGCTACACGATTATACTGAATTGATAAAACATAAAATCTCATATTTTCTACTCCTTTATGCTATTTATAATATTGTTTAACTCGGTTGCAATGTCTGTCTTTTCCCAATAAATATCGTTGGGCGGTTCAATGCCGATATTGTCATTTACGCACTTATAAAGAACATTATTCAACATTCTGTATTCGCCAACTTTGTAATTGGTCTTATCTTCCCAATCTTCGGAAATACCGTTCGATAAATTGGTTAATTCGGCAGAATTTGTACTAATGCTATTTCTCGTTCCGTCAATATCGTAACCCTTTTCTTGAAGTGCCTTGTTATTTGATTTGATATAGGAATACACAAGGTTTTCAAGGTTTGTTAGCCTTTGTTCGATTGTCATACATTCACCTACCTTCCGTAGAAATTCATCACATTCATATATCCGCAACGAGTAGATGTAGTGCTACCTTGTTGTTTCGTGATGTGCATTCTGTATCTCGAATATGCGACATTATTATCTATGATGTGAGTAGCAAATTCCGTTTTGGGAACATCTGTAAATTTTTCGGTTAAATCAGTCCAATTACTACCATCATTCGAGCCTTGAATTGTGTACTGTATTTCCGAAATCGGAGCATTTGATGATATTGTGAATTTGAATAATTTACAGATAATCGGTTCAACAAATATATACCCTATCCCTAAATCTACAGAATTTGCTACAGTAGTATTGGATAACCATCTTGTGCCGGTATCCTTATCGAATGCCTTATAAGGATTGTTTGTGCTATATGTATCCGTAGCAAAGGCTCTTCCTTGCGGAGAAGTATCACTTGTCATCACAGGAACACTTTTGGTTAGTATACTCTCGAAATACTGACTATTGCAGATAGCATTAAGCCAAGTTTCATCGTTCAAAAACTGATATACCAAAGCATCGTCTTTTAACCCAAGATAGGTCATAAAATCTTCATTAGCGCAACAATCAGTAGCAAAGCCTGTTGAACGAATCAAATACTTATTAGCATTCTCGTTTCCCAAAAGTGTATTTAATACCGTTGTATCTGCTAATACCTGTGCAAGTGTTGTGTACTTAACCGATACTGTATCAACTGAACACATAAGCCACTTGCTTATATCGTTTATCGGTAATGCCGTAGCACCGTCTAAAATGGCATACATTTTATCTGAATATGTTTGTCCGTGTTGAACATTATTAAAAGCAAGTTCAAATCTTGTACCGCCAACACTTACCCAAACTGTCCAATCACCTTCTTCGTTTACAATCCAAGAAAGTGTACCGCCTGCACTCGTTGCGGTTTTGTTGTATACCTTGTCACCATTGGTTAAGTGGAATACAGAACCAACAAAGGAATCGTCATAGGTCACATTGATATGAATATCACCACCGATTGTTGTGTGATAGAATCCATAAAAGTCTGCTTCTACGGTGTCGGTAAATACATCACCGCTTGGTGTTGTTACTGTAATATCCCACCAACCAACATTCTTACAATTGAATATGGTTTCGATTTCGGTAGAAACCACTTCATAAGTTTCGTGCGTATGCGATTCTGCGGTATCTCTATGCTCTAATCGAATTGTGCTACCGATTAAGGATTCATCGGTTAAGTCTACAAGGATTTCAACCATACCATTTGAAGTAGGTATTCCCGCAATAGCATCAAGCAATCCTTTACCGCTTTCGTTAAGTGCGTAATTTACCTTGGTATAACTTGGTGAAAGAATGTTTGTTACACCCTTGTAAGCATCAAGCATTAAAGGTAACTTTGTGTCTTTGGTAATATCTACTGATGAAGTCTTTTGCACTTCAAATTCGTGCGAAACTTCGCCATATTCAAGCATTGGCTTAAATACAAGATTATTTGCGGTTGTATTTGCTACTCTGCACGAAATGCGAATACTATCATAACCATTGTAATCAATGTTAAATTCTGATTGACCACTTCTTGTGCTACCTATTGTTTTTATGACACTTGAACCAACTATACCTTGTAAAAGAATGAAATACGAACTATTTGTATCTATTCCCGATATCTTATATCTACCTTTAGGAAGAACGATTGGATAAGCCAAATCATAAGTAGCACTCCCACTTGAAGTGCCGTTAGCGGTAATGCTTCCGTCTGAATTAACAGAAAACGTAACTCCTAAAGAAGTTTTGCTCATTCCATCAGTATACGGAAAAGGAATCAAATTTCTATTGCAAGTCTTGATTATATATCCCGCATACGGAACATAATCGTGAGCAACCGCACCTTCTTCTAACATAGGGTAAAAAATAGTGTCTACTGTTGTACCAGAACGTATAAATATTGCAACTCTAAATTCTGACGGACTACTTGGCATATCGAATGTAATTCCACTACCATAATCTCTTTGCCATATCTGCGGAGGTTTCGCATAAAATTCCATACCTACATTATTTAATTGATTGTCAGTGCAACCACTTAATGTTAATTTCTTGCCGACTAAATCTGCATAAGACATATTACTTTGGTTGGCAAGTGAAAGGGTAATAGTTGCAGATGCTGTACCTTTTGCGTGTACGCTTCCATCAGCATTAAAAGTAAAGGTTACACCGCTTAATGTTTGATTGCCACTAAGGTACGGATACGGAATTAAATTCCTTGCACAATCAAGCAACTGTAAAGAACCTTCAAGTGTACCTTCGATATGTTGCGATTCTGTAGACATTACAGTTCCACTTGTTCCATTTACCCAAGTCTGTGTAGAAGCATCATATACAAGTGCTTGTTTGTCGGTAGGGTTTACAATTTCAACGTCTGACAAACCGCCAATAGAACCTGTTGCGATTGCTTGTGCTTGGTCTTTCCAAAATTTAGCATTGTTCTTGAAATATTCACCTTCGGTAACAGGTATTCCATTCTGTGTACCGTTTGCATAACCTTCCGATACAAGTGCTTTTGCAATTGCCGTAGTTTCTGATTGCTTGGCATTTGATTCAGATATTCTTATATCTGCCAAGAAATTAGGTTGTAACTTTGATTCGGTAATAGAACCGTTCAAGACATTTGCTTTAACTTTTCCGTTCTGAATGGTAAAGTTAATTTCTGTACTGTCTTGAAAATCATAGTTGGTAATCATACTTGAAAGGTCAACTTCTTTTTTAGTTCCGTCTTGAAGTGTGATTTCCAATTTCTGTGTTTGTTCGTTGTAATTCCAATTGGTTACAACTTTTTCAAGTAAGGTATCAATTGTGAATTTTTGACCCTTGTTTTTTGTGAACGTGAAAATACCTGTTTTGTCATCAAATTCAACATTAATAACGGCATTGTCCATATCGGCTTGATTTGCCTTGGTAATGTCAAATCCAACAACTCTTGTGTCTACAACATCAAGTGCATTACTCATATTGTTTAAGTTATCTGCATTTAGTGCCGTGTTTGTAGACGGATAATTTTCCCAATCAATTTTATCGGGGTACGCTTTCTGCATCTTCGTTGTCCTTTCTTTGATTTATTTCTTGGACTATTATTTCGTCCGCTTTTTGCGATAACATATAGCAAACACTTTCTGCGATAAGTCTTTTTGCTTCTATTGGTGCGTTTGACATATTGTATGTTGCTATAATTGTGTTATATAGTTCTCTAATTTCTTCATTCATCAATTCGCCAATACCCTGTAATTTGTTCCATTAATATTGATTGTTTTAGGGGCAAATGTCCTTGTCGCACCTTCATAATCAAATACAACACCGCTTGAACACTTAATATTAGTGCAACTTATCCAAGGGAAATTAGCACTATTGCCTGTTGTGAATTTGCCTGCGATATAATTTGCGGTCACATCACTTGCGCTTAATTTGCCTTTTACTGTGGCATTATTGGCAATTAAATTGTCAACATCTGCGGTTGTGATTTTTGTATATCCAAGGTTTGCAACGTCTGCATTTAACCTTGTTGCTTTAACATAATCGCTTTCAATAGTTCCCACTCTTTTTACCGCATCATCTGCCGTTGTTTTAGCACTACTAGCGGTACTATTTGCGGTATTTGCGGTCGATTGTGCGGTATTTGCGGTCGATTGTGCCGTATCAACACCGCTTTGCAACCTTTCGGTTCTTGCCGTAGTTGCCCTAACTTGCTTTTTTAGGTTGTCAGTATCATCAACACGGACTTCGTTGCCTGTTGCTTCAAAGTTATCTCTTAAGGCTTGTATGCCCCTAATATTGCGTTGTAAAACAAACGTATATACAATCTTGTTACGGCTAACTAATCTAACGGTATCGCCAACTTCCAAACAAGGGTCACCGATTTTATCAACCGTAGCAGGCATATACCACGCTCTTGTGAAGTATTCAAAAGTGTTATCAATAACTGTCTGCGCATTTGCATTAGTTAGACCATAAGCAAGAATATTGTCAGATATGTTGTAAACAACATCGTTGCTACCACGGCTTGCCAATACTTCATTGTTTTTGTTGTAAATCTTGACTTGAGTAATCGCTTGACATTCGTAATCTTCGTATGTGGCGGTTATGTAATGCCGTTTATTAACGATACGGTCAATTTGTTCGTCCTTGGGGTACAAATCGTCTTGCGGATATAAGTCATTCGCAGGATAAAGACCTTCAACAATTTCTTTAAAGAATATGTAATGAAACTTACTATCACGTCCTATGTGACCGAAACAACCATTCAATTCGCATAAAGCCGTAATAATATCTCTGCCTGTTAAGGTTTTAATATCACCCAAAGCATTTGAAGTCTGTATATTGTCATTCGGCAAGTCAATTTCTTCTTGTTCAATGCCGAAATGCTCAAAAAACTTATTTCTTAATTGCTTAAGGGTAAAACTCTTTGGGAAATTTGTATTAAACCACGTATACATATCTTCGTTAAGGACTTCATACAAAGCATCGTATGCGGTTACTGTTCTTCCGTATCTATCTGCCGTAGGAACATCGCTTTCAACTTTATATGTGCCATATACAAAGGGTTCGTCTGTATTGCCGTTTAATACCTGCTCAACTCTTAACACCTTGCCTTTAAGCGGTATAAATGAGTTTGCTATTTTGAATGTAATTGAAGAACTTTCGCAAGCACCAAATTTAAGGTCTGTACTTGAACTTAAACTTTCTTGCAATTCAAATTCTTGTGAATATAAATCAGAATTAGTTATATGACCTGCACCATTGTCATAGTAAATGTGCATCTGTTTATCAACAGAATCATTAAGGAACAAGTCTGCGTATTTGTAATCTACCATTTTGCCCCCTTAATACTGAATAAATGCAAATCTAATAGCGTTGTAATGAATCTTGCCACCATAATTGCCGTATATACTAAATTGAATATCTGGAATGTAACATTCTGCCGTTACGTAATCGTCAAGTTCTGGAATATAAGCGGTAACAAGACAACTTTTTTCCACCGAATTAATGTAATTGGCACGAATATTACGCATAAGTTCTGCTATATCGTCATTTGTGAGCATAGGAACGGTTTCAAATTCAACCTTCATCAATTTGTGCGATAAGGCTTGTCTATGCAAATATCCGTCCGCATCACGGTAAGAATCCAAATCAGACGTACTATAAAGCACGCTATAACTGTTCGCTTTAATAAATTTCTTTGTGGATATTTCGTAATTGCCGACTTTTATAAGAAAATCGCTATATGCCATTTCGTTTACTCCATTAAAAAAGTGGTAAGCAAATCGAAACCGAAATGCCTACCACCTATATTTGTTTGTTACGCAAAAGCGTTTTGACCGGTTCTCTTTTTGAAGTTGTTAGATTTCTCTTGAACCACTCTGAACAAGCGGTTTGCATCACCTTCAAGAGTTACATTCACTGAACCGTTGTTATCTGCAAGTGCAGAACTCATAGCATCGTAAATTGCAGGGTAAAGACTTTCGCTTAAACCAGAACTGTTAGCATTGTAATTGTTAGCGTTATAGGAATAATCTGTTTGCGGAACGCTTGCTAAATCACCGGCGAATCCTTGCAATGACCTTTCCGTTTCGCTATAAAGGCTTTCCATACCAAGTTTGAAACCTTCGGTTGTATACTGACCCAAGCCAAACATTACACGGCTAGGACTATGTATGTCTAATGCCTTTTCAATGCCAAGTTTAACAAGGTCTGCTAACTCTTGTGCGGTACTCTTAATGTCATATTTCAGACTATTCATACCGTCTATAATACCTTGGCTAATGCAAGTACCAATAAAGATACCTTCTTTGCAAGCATCGGTAGATATACTGTCAAACGAATCAAGAATCGCATTCCCCCATTCGTTCATTACAGTAATGGAACTATCAATACCGTCACTAACACCGTTGTTAAAACCTTCTACAACATAACCGCCGTATTCGTAAAACTCTCTTGACGGTGAATGTATGCGAAGTATGTTAACGGCGGTACTTAAAACTGACAAAAACCAATTTTTTGTTTTCTTTTCGCTTTCATCTACATTATCGTCAATCGCGTTATTAAATCCTTCACCGCCCAACTTCATTACGTTGTATAACGTTCCGTAACTGTCAATTGTGCTAAACTCACGCTTAAATTCTTCTTCCCAATCTGCTTTTAATGTAGCAATATGAAACAGTTCTTGACCTTGCCCGCCATATATTTTTTCTACATCAAACAAACTGTCAACGATTTCTTGCATAGCCTGTGTTGCCATTTCCGAACCTTCTGTTCCAAATTCTTCAAATTCAGAACCTAAAGTATCATAAAGCGGTGTAACAGTATTTGCTATCCATTCGTCCAAAGCCTTTTTTGTATAGGCATCTTCCGAAAACATATCCTGCAAGAAATCACTTCCTGCGTAAGTGTCTTTGGCTTCTTGAATGATTGAAGGTATTTGGTTTAACAACCCTTCGTCTAATGCGCCAATGTATTCTTGAAGTGCTTGTTTCTGCTTTGTAGTGGCATCAACTGTGGCTTGTTCGTTTGCATCTAATACATCGCTAACTTTTGTGCTTGCGGTATCAATGCCCAAATTTTGCATTTCTGTTTCCCAAGCCTTTAAAGTATCTTCGTATTTTGTGCTTGCTTCTTCAATTGAAGTTAAACCTTCGGTATATGCCGAAGAAACCGCTTTAATGTCCTGTTCGAACTTGTCAAGTGCTAAACCATTATCTGTAAGATAATCTTCTATATTTAATGCACCTGCAAAATCTTCCATTGCTCTTGTGCTTGTATCTAATGCCTTGGACAACCCAGAAGTATCAAGTTTTTGCGCTAAATCGTATACTGTTTGTGCAAAGGCTTCTGCATCATTGTCTTTTTCAAACTTTGCTTTGGCTTCTGCATATTCCTTATATACGTCTGCAACAATTTCTTCGCCCTTTGCTTGAACCAAAGCGTATTGCGCAATAAGGTCGGGAATGTTTTCGCCGTTTGCAATAAGAACATCGGATAACGCACCCGAAAGACCCATAATAATAACGTCATATTCTTCTTGCATCAATGTTTTTGTCTGCGAATACAACGATTCAAATTGGGAAATTAAATCGGGAATTTTTTGTTCTGCGGTATATGCGCCTAAATTAATAGACCTTGAAATTTTATTGATTTCAGTTACCGCATTTCTTACTTCTGTCTTTAAACCTTCAAGCGGTGTTATTTTTTCGTTTAATGCAACCCATTCGCCCGAAATACTTTTTGTTGTATTGATAAATGATGTATTTAATTCTTCAAGGCTAAATACACCGTCTTGGCAATTCTTTGTCAGATTTTCAAATGACAAAGCACTAATAGCAACCGCGTTTGCACTATCTGTCCATTTTTCGTTAAGAACTGTTGTTACCGCAACCAACGCACCCATTATACCTATCGCTAAAGTAATAGGATTCAAGAATGTGCCAAGATATGAAATAAACGGCTTTAAACCATATGCTTGTAGCACCATAAACGCTTCTTTAACGCCAACAATAGCACTACTTAACAACGGCAATGCTTTAATCATTTGCCAAGCAGAAGTAATAAGCGATTTTGCCAAAATTGCGCCAATAAAACCGCCAATAGCAACCAATACGTTTTCTGGTATTTTAAGCAAAGCCTGTGCCAAGAAATCAATTGCGGTTGCAAGAGCATTTATTATTCCTGCAAGAACGTTTAATGCTAATTTCGTTAACGGTTCAAACACGGCAATAATACCTTTGCCTATGTTGATTGTAAACTTTGCTAATACTTTGTATAAGTTTCGCAAAGCGGATAATATTTTATCCCAATTTATCTTGTCCACAAATTCGTGGAATAATCTTACAAGTTTTGCAAATACTTCATTGCCTAACCAACTTGCAACAGGTGCTAAAAATTCTTTCCAAAAATCTATAATTGTTTTAAATGAAATACCTGCAATTTTTTTAAGTACATCAAACAATTCTTTGACGGCTTGCCAAAATTTGCTCTTGGAAAATCTTTCTAACATTCCCCAAATATAATCGGCAATTTCTTCGGCTTTATTCTTTGCATTTGCAAACGCTCTGTCCCACACCGCTTCATAATCGGCTAAAGCATCGGCAATATCTGCGCCCAAATCAAGACCGCCCATATTAAGACCTTTGCTAGATCCGCTATCTTCTTGCGTTGTAAGTACGTTTAATTCGTCAAGACCAAGTAACTGTTGTTTGAGTTTCTTGGCACTATCTGCGGTATCTTCAAGTTCTTCACCTAAATCTTCAAGGTCACCAACCCCACCGCCAATAGAACCAATATCTTCATTCAAGTCAGATAACCAACTGTTACCGTATAATTTAAAGCCAAGCAATGTAAATAAACGCTTTAAAACGATAATAATTGCGTTTAAGTACGGTAAAACAACTTTCACGATAGGCAAAAGCAAGTTTCCTATTACTCTACCAAGGTTTGCTACCTGTTCCCTAAATACGCGATACATATTAGCGACACTGTTAATCGTCCGTGCTTGATCGCCCCACGCAATTTGGGATTGTTCTAAAATAGCAAGTAGTCTTAACTGTGCTTTCTCTGCCTGCGACATCGTTTTGACACTCTTTTCAACGCCGTGGTTAAGTGCCGTTTGCGCAAGCGAAGCATTTGTTATATCTATACCATAGCGATAAACCGCCCTTGCTTGACCGATTAAGGCACTTTGAAGGTTGCCCATTACGGTTTCAAGGTCTGTATTTGTCAATGAAGATAAGTCAGATGCTAACATTGACAATGCTTTTGCGGTATTAGTTGATGTATCACCAAGCATACCCATTGAGTTTGTGATACCCATAATTTGTGCTTGGAAATTCATTAATCTTTCGGGGTTAAGACCAAGACCAATACTTTCAGTATCAATCAGTTCGCCGTTATCACCCAATTTATAACCGGTCATTTTGCGGTTAAGTTCAGTTAACTTTTTTCTAAAAGTATCTGTATAGGTTTCGGCATCGTTTTCGCCCATTTCGCCATAGGCTTTTGCGGTTGTTCTGCCTAATTTATCCAAAGCAACGGCAAAGTAGTTGTATGTTTCTACATAGTCCATTGCGCTTTCAGTAGCAGACCACAATTTCTTAATTCCACGCATAACCAAGAAAAACTTTGCGTAGAAAAGACCTATTTTTGACGTAAGATTCGTAAATGTCTTAACCGATTTCGTGGATTGCTTTTGCAGGTTTTCCAAAGATTTACCTGCTTGCAATGTTTGTTTAGGCACACCACGAAGGGAACTAACAAAGTTAGTTAAAGCATTTGTGAGTGCAATAACGTTTCTTTTTACATTTGGAACTTGTGACAACTGTGTAAACAAGTCTGATAAAGCGGTTGCCAATCTCGGCATATTGTTTATCGCTTGGTCTACCATTTTGCTACCAAGAACCTTAATTGAACTACCTAAATCCGCTATGCTTTGAGCCGATTGCGGTGCAACTGTACCAATTCTGCCAAAGGCACTACTCATAGCAGAAAGACCATTTGCGGATTGCATTAAATCTGCGCCTTTAATAGCGGATAATTTATTTACATTATTAGCAATGGTAGTAAATTTTCTACCGTCAATGTTAGAAAGACCTACTAAAGCATTAGAAAGGTTCTGTAAGCCTTGTGACAATGTGTTAAGGCTACCACCATTAATTCTACCTAATGCGTTTTCCATTCTTTCAAGAGAAGAAACAAAAGCGTCAAGACTAGCAGATGCTTGCGTTGCATCAGATACAATTTTTATCTCTAAACTATCAATGTCTGCCATTTATACTCCTTAATAAGAAAAAAAGCACCTATCGTGCTTTGATAGATGCTTGTAATTCTTCTTCTTTCTTCTTTTTGTCAAACCTTTGTTTCATTCCTTGCAGGTTATCAAAAAGAGCCTTGACTTCTAAATCCTTTTCTTCTTGCGTTAACTCTCGGTTTATACCAAATATATTGTACGGTTCTTTAGGATATTCATAGGCTTGTTGCCCTTTACCCTTGAACGCATTACCGATTGTCGAAGCAATAGCATCACGCATATAGACACCTTGCAAGTGCATAAGCATATTTTGCTCGTCCATAGTCTTGCGGTGCGCTTCTATATGCAGATTAACAATATGCGGTGTCATACACCAAAAATCGTTATATGCAATTCCAATAGATAACGCTTGTAACAACCACGTTTGTTCTATCTGATCCTTTAACGATTTATATTCTACTTTTACTGTTCTGCTTTCTTCTTGCTCTTTGAAGTTTCCTTCTCTGGAATCTGTGAGATCGCGCGAAAAAAATCAGATTCTTCAAGTTCCGCGCTCATAACTGTCAAAATATCATCAAGTTTGCCACCGTTCATAAGGTGACCTTCAACTTCTTTACCTGCACTTTCAAGATCTGTGCCTGCGCATAAAGCAACGTAGTTACGAATAAAAGATAAAGGCTTGTTCTTGATGTCTGCAAGGGTAATTCCACCTGCTTCAAGTTCACATACTACGTTAAAATCAAATGCTCTTGCTTTAAGAAGTTGTCCGTTTACTGTTAATGTTCTCATACTAATTTTCCCTTTCCGTTTTCGCCTGTTTTATGGGTAGGAAAGGGGGCGGTTGTTACACCGCCCCACTTATTAACCCATTGAATCTAATTAAGTTGCCGATTATGAGAATAATACGGCGGTGTCCATACCCTTGTAGTCATTAACTGTTAAAGTCATTTCTACTGTCCAAAGTTCATTTTGGTTAGTTTCGGGCATAGGAATGTGTAAGGGGGGTTCTGCAACTACGAAGAACGCATCGCCACCAAGTGAAGGTGAATATACTTCAAACCAAACCGCCTTACCGTTGTCCTTTGCGGTTGTGTATGCGCCAATAAGTGCTTCCCATTCTGCAATAGTGTCCTGTGTTAAGTTAACAGTAACCGCCATTGTGGAATCTGCGTTACCACGTCCTGCAACTGACTTTGTGGTTTCATCTTCCAATGCAGAAGCATCGATTGTTTCTGTGGAAATTGTGATACCACCGATAGAGTTAATTCTTGTAAGTTGCTTGAATGTGCTAGGCTTGTCACCTGCGGTTGTTTCGATACCGTAGCCAAACTTAACACCAAGTGTTGAAATACCTGCTAAAGCCATTTCGTTAATCTCCTTTCAGATTTTTGCGCAAAAAAATAAAAGGACTATCGCCCTTTCATTTGCATCGTTAATATATATAAACTTCTATGAAGTCTATAACGTATCACCAGAACCGATTACTCGGCTAAATCTTGCTATTCTGATGTAAACGGAACTTGAATTATCATTAACAGGCATCATTGTAACTTGGTACAACATACCTTTCATTCCGTCTACAAGTCTATCCATAACATATTTTGTATTCTGCGGACTTGCGTTATCGGTAACCATAATTTGAATAGTTGAATCAACCGCACAAATCGCATCACCTTCTAAACAACCGCCTGTTTCACGGCTACCCAATTCGTGAATATACACGTTAGGAAAAGTCGCTTCTTTTGCGTTCCTATCAGAAGTAGTAAATGCTATGTTAGGATATTTATTTTTTAATTGATTTTGATATTTATTCTTTAATCTTGAATAAACAATGTTTTCAATATCAAGCATTTCCAAATATTTCCTTTGCTATTGTTTGAACTTGGTTTGCTAAATCGCGTGCGGTTTCATACATAAATGGTCTGCTTGGCATACCTGCCGTCCAACGTACACGGTCTTGTTTTCTGTCATAATACCACCAACCGCTTTCGCTATTATTTTTGCCACCTGCTTGGTAACTAAAATCGCCTGCTTTGGGGTGTTCTGCGCTATTTGCCCCAACATATCCTGTTCCAAACTCAACATAAGGGGCATAAGGACAATCTGTATATACATACCAAGTGTTTACCCCTTTAATCATATCGCCTTGTTTTATATCCAAACTTGCAAGCAAATCGCCTGTTTCGTAAGCGGGTTTTGCACCGATTGTAATAACTAATTCTTGTGCTTTTGCAAGACCGATAGTTGCCAACGCTTGAGTAAAGGCTTGGTTTTTAAGTTCAAGCATTTGCTTATATTTAATTAGTTCTTTTTTAGCCTGTTCAATACTTGATTTTGAAAGACCATTAAATGTTATTGTTTTTGCCATTTAAGCACCGTTTTTAGCCTTATATGAATAAAATAACAATAGATATGTTAAATGCTCTGTATAAGGCTATCTGCTAGGTCAAAAGGCTATTTAACAAGTTTGCCAAGCAATGCCCTTGTCAAATTAAGGCTATTCTTGATTTGCATTACCTTATAATCTGCACTTTTGGGGTCTAATCTACCGTTATCATATGCAGGTTCGTTCTCATACCAAATCAAAGAAGTTTCGGTAATAGGAAATTCGCCTTTGACGTAAACAAGAATGGCATCATAACTAGCATCGTTTATACCAAATTCCTTTTGTTGCACTTCGCCACCGCTAAATGCAATGTTTGCTTTACAAGTAATGGGTTTGGAATAAATCAGTTCCGTTTCGCCTTCTTGTCGGTAATAGGTAATTCCGGTTTCTTCGTCAACATAATCGACAACCTTATTACCGTTTTCGTCTAAAACGAATTTTGTTTCTTCGCCTATTAACAAAGAGTATTTAAATGTCTGCTTATTCGCTCTTGCTAATCTCACCATTTTTAGCACCTATTTGTTGAATAGTTTGAATAACTTTATCATACCCAATCATTGAACCGACCCAATTGGCAAGAACCATACATATAATGCCAATAATGTTAACTGTGTTAAACTCAATGCCGGCAACAAGATAAAAACCAATAGTGCCAAGACCACCAACTACAAAAGCCATTATCAATGCAACAATGTTAGGCTTTACGGTCTTACCAATGTTTTCTACAAACTTTTTAATTGCTTCTGTAAGCAGACTAGCGATTGCGCTACCGCCAACCAAAAGCATAAGCATTAAACCGATTGTCATAACAAATCCCTTTCGTCAAAACCTGCTTCAAAATCTTTTAGCCTTTGCCGTTTTTCTTCTCTAGTTTCAAAAAACGATTTGCAAAAATAGCCAAGAACGGTTGCTAATAATTGAGTTACTATAACTATTGTCAATTCAATAATTGCAACCCAAGCATTAGCATTGTTCCTTTGAACCAAGTCCATAATAATTGAAATGTACGCTAATATATAAGCCAACTGAATATCAACTTCGGCAAGTGTCAAGATAATGTCCAACCACTTTTTTGTGAATGTTTTCTTTGTTTCTTTTTTCTTGCTTTTACTTTTGATTATCATTTATCTTATCTATGCGCTTTTCTAAATCTTCTAGTCTATGTTCTGAAACCTTCTCACGGTTCTTAAGCACTTCAATATCCTTTTCAACAATGAATGTTCTTGTGATTACATCATTGTGTTTGTTCTGTGCTTTTTCTAAAGCATCAATTTTCAACGAAATAACTGTAATCGTGTTTTTGTATGATGCTTGAAGTTCTGCGAACATATCTTTCAGTTCGCCAAAATCGCCACGTAACATTTGAATGTCAGAAGTATGCTTTTTGTCGCTTTCTGCAATTTCATCGTGGACTTCTTTTTGCTTATCTGCATTAATTTCTTCGGTTTGTCTTTTGTCTGTATGCCTTTGAGTAATAACTACCGTTGCAATACCACCAACAAACGCAAAAAATGCAATAAGTACGTCTGCTATTATTTTTGCTATTTCCAAAACTTAACCCTTCCAAACGTGAATAAAAAGTAAGCAACCCACCACCGTAACGCTTACCGCCCTGCGATTTTACTCACGCACAATCTTCTAAATGATTTTTACAAAAGGAACAACTTTTCCTAATATCGCTTCACGCTTATTAAAGGTTCTAAAGACACCGTTTTCAGAATGATTGTTTTCGTAGTCCATACCTTCAATTGAATAGTCATAAAGAACTAAATCAATCAAAATGTTTCTATAACGTTTATCAATATCTTCGTCTATCATTTCGATAGTGTAAGTGTCTGGATAATGACGGTAATCAATAATGTCTAATCTTGCTTTGTCGATTAACTGTTCAAGGATCGGATTTTCTTCCTTTTGGTTGAAAACTATTTTTTGTTCACCGCCAACTTCTAACGTATCAAATTGTCGCAATCTAATCTTAATCGTTTCAAGCAATGTGTAAGACATTGTAATCACTCCTATAAACCGAACTTCTTAATAATCGCTTCTTTAATGTCCGCACCGGACATTGTATCGTCAATATCGTTAGCCTTTGCAATCTTCTTAAGTTCCGCAATCGGCATACGCTTAATTTCTGTCTTTGTGTATTCAAAGGTAGGTTCTTCAATAGTGGGTTCTTCTACCTTTTCTTCAACAGTATCTATAACCGTTTCTTCCTGCTTAACAGGTGCGGTTTCTTCTTCAATCGGCACGTCTGCGCCAATGGGGTAGTCAATACCATTGTGTGTTACAAGATAAGGAAATTTCATAATAAACACCTTCGCCTTTTTGTGTTATTCGCCTATTTAGCGGTAAGAAGGGGCAGGCGAAAACCCTTTTCGCAATACTTGCTATCTTACCGCTTCACATTTCAGTTAATTAAAATGCCTTGATTGTGTAGGTTTCGTCCATACGTTCAAATGAAGGAAGAACGATTTCAGAAACGGTTGTCTTTGTGTGAACAGGGTCAGAAGTAACAGTTACAGTTACGGCAACACCACCGTCAACAACCTTGCAATCGTATGCAGGATTTGCAAGAAGTGTTCTCTCATCGGGTGTAGTACCATACCAAGTGCTACCAAGAGTACCTTCGGGAATAAGTGTGAAGAAACCGTCTGCAAAGAATTTCTGTGCAACACCTGCTTCATTCTTGTACTGTTTGTTGTAAACAATTACATCAACACCAAGTTCAGACTTGATATAAGCCTTAACGGTTTCGTTTGAAAGGTAAGGAACAGTAACAATGTTCTGTGAAAGAATTGCGTTCTTAACCTTTGCATTGTTCTTGATGTGATTAAATGTAACGCTATTACAAATTGCTCTTGTAGGTCTGTTACCTGTTAATGCTTCAACGGCATCAAGTGCGGTTTCAATATTTGCAATAGGATCAGAATTGGTTTCATCAGACCAAGCAGAAGTTCCGCTATAAGCGTGATAGTTGTTGCTTGCGTATGAACCGTTAGGGTCATAGTTGTAAGCGTATGTTGCGCCGTCTGCGGAAATGCTAATTGAAGGGTTGCCGTTAGAAGTAAGAAGTTGCATAATCATTCTTTCGGGAACAACCTTTGCACCGTCAATAAGTGTTTCTGCATCGTCAAATACTCTTGCAAGAACGTCCTTTGCATAAGGATCATTTGCATCAAGTACACGAAGCATTTCCTGCTCGTCCTTTTCTTTAACAAGCATAGATTCTTTGAAGTAAGCCATTTCGGTTTCTTCAATCTTGATACCTTCTCTTGAACGAATTGTGGAAACTGTATCAAAAGCAGAAGGTGCTAAAGAAACAGGAAGTCCTTTTGATGTCTTAATCCAAGAAAGGTCAAGACCCATTTTCTTCTTTGTAGGGAAAAGTCCTGCGCCAAGGTATGCAATCTTATTTGATCCAACTGTTTCGTGAACAGATGCGATTGCCTGTGCGCTAAAAACGTCAGTTAAGTTCATAAGTCAATACTCCTTTCAATTATTCAAAAATGATGTCGGCAAGTTTAGCCTTAAGGGGTGCATCGTAAGTAACACCACTATGAGCCTGTGCAACGGCAGAATTGATTGTTGCAAATGCCTTGATAAGTGAACCGTTAGGGTTGTCGCTAGTAACATCATAAAGAAGAATACCAACGGCATCATTGTTGCTAGAAGAAGTAGTTGCCTTTGCACCACTTGCGTTGATAGGTGTTCCTGCCTTGCACACACCGTTTGTGAATGCGCCAGAAGCGATAGTAACAGGAACGAGTAATTCACCACCTAATTTTCTCTTAAGAATTTCGGGTGTCATTCCTACTGAATTATCAGTAAATTTCATAATAGAATCTCCTTTCAAGATTTTTATAAATATGCGTTGACGATAGCATCAGAAGCATTGTTTGAAGCGTTTGCCAAAGATTGAGCAACACTAGCAATCAATTCGCTTTCCGGTGTCTTTCCGTCATTATCTTTATTGCCACCGCTAGGATTTGGAGTTCCTTTTAGCAATTCCTGTTCCTTTGCGGAAATAGCCTTTGTTTCTCTGTCGGTAATGATCTGACCTAAAACAGATGTGTCAAGTTTTCCGTCTGTATCAAATAACTTTTCTGCGCTTTCGCCTGTTATGCCGATTTCTGCAAGACTTTTTTGAAGATTGATTTTTGCAATCTGCGCTTGCAACTCTAAAATCTGTGCATTTGCGGTTTCGGTCGCTTTGTTAGCCTTTTCAAGTTCGGTTAAGTTTGCGTTGTTAATTTCGTCTAACTTTGATTGCAAGTCCGCAACCTTTAAAGCATCGGTCTTGTACTTTTCTGCAAGTTCCTTAACCTTTTTTGTTTCACCGCCTATCTGATTAAGATAGTTCGATACCTGTTCGTCCGTGGGTGATTCAATACCCAAAGCCTTGAGCATTTCGCCTGCTTGTTCTCTTGTCATTTCATTTCCTTTCCACACCGTCATTTGTTAACGCAGGTCTGTCTGCATTGGTGTTCCACATTCACGCAAGTGGGGCATAATTTATTTAAATTTTTATATTAAAAAAAGTGCCGTTAAGCACCTTTTATCTAAAGTATTTGCATACGCAACGGCAATTAATAAGTTCCTTTGCTTCTGCATTTAAACTTTCGTCAAGCGGAAATAGCATTTCGCTATTGCCAACCTTAAATGGTGATTGAATCGGTCGCTCTTGACCGTCAACCATTACGTGAGTATGTCTAACTTTCTTATCACGCATTGTTTCCCAACGCTTAAAGGCATATCCGGCTTTGATTGCTTCGATATGCTCTTGGTAATTTCCAAAAGCATTCGCATCGTTGCAACCAATCGTTACCGCCCTATCATTTGACAAGTAATATTCCTTGGCTAATTGTTCTTCCGTGGTCTTTATCACTTCGTCAGAAATGAAATCAACGTAATCACCGTAGTAATCATCTTCCGTGTCATATTTGTGGCGGTCTAGCACGTCCATATAGCCACGTTCAAGATAATCTTTAAGGTATTCGTCATCTAATTCGTTTCCCACCGCTATAAGAGCCGATATGAACACGAAAAGAGCAATATACATAACGCTTATATCTTCCGCAAGCGAAATGCGTTCTTCGATTTCGTCAAGGTCTAAATCCATTTCTTCAAAATACTTTTTAATGGTCTGCTTGTCTTTTTCGGTAAGCAGGTTATTTAATTGGTCGATTGAAGAAAGATTTGCCATTTTTAATTACCATTATTTTCGATTGTTACCGTTTCCTTGATTTGCGTGGGATAAAGCACGTTCATTCTGTCTTGACTTTCCACCGCAACTTGTTCGGGATCGCTAAACAACCCAACTGTCTTAATCGCTCTTGAACTGTCAATACCGCAATTGAGAAGAATCTGTAATACTTCTGCCTTGGTAAGCATATTATCAAGTTTGGAACGAGAAATTTTAATTTCCACATCGCTAGGTGTAAGAGTAAATCCCTTAAACACTCTTAAGCGATTTAATAACAGGCGTAATGTCATTCTTTCAGAACGTTTGAAGATAGGTTCGTTGATTTCTGCACGCTTTTCGTTGTTGTAGAAACCGTTACGAAGCATTACCGCATTACCGGTATCACCACCGGAGTTTTTCTGCCTGTTTGCAAGACCTTGGATTTCCAAAAATTTATCGTAAAGGTCTGTAACCGCAACTTGGCTTTCGGTCTGGTTAAGTTCTTGTGAAAGAATATCAACATCGGCTTTGTTTTCAGATCCGTTGTTTGACTTAACAACCAAAGCACCTTCATCACGCATTTGCTTGTAAGTTTCGCTATCAATTTCACAATTGACAAACTTAATAAAACTTGAAACAAATTGTGTAATACCATTTGAACGGTCAGATGCCATTAAATTAATTTCGTCTGTTATTTGAATTGTGATTTCAATGTCTGATAATCTTCTTGCGTTGTTGGGATATTCAATAACAGGAATGTCACCGTTACCGTTAATCGCATTTTGAATTATCGCATTGCCTTGTATGATAAAATATTCACCGCTTGTGAAAACCAAGTATTGAGTATTATCGTTCTCGTCCGTTGTTATCTGACAACTAAAAGCAGGTCTGCCGTTGTTGAAGTAACATACAAATGTGTATCTTGGGTCACAAGTAGTGATTGAGAAAGGGGTTTCGTCAAGTAATTTACCGTTGTTATTGTCATTTCCAATAAAGCGATATGCCGTACCACATATGCTTCGCCAACGGCAAAGTTCAATATCTTCGTAGGCTTTATCTTCGCTATCAACAAGCGAATTAAGCATTACGATTTCTTCCGACTTCTTTTCATCAGTTCCGTGTAAAACGTACTGAATGGGTTCGCCTGCCATTTCAGAAGTCTTTGATTCAACAACCATAAACGCAAGGTTTTCAACAATTTTGTTGTTTACTTCCGGTCTTACGTCTTTTTTGCGATACAAAATCGGTTGATCACCACGATAATAGCCGTCAAGGTACTGTATTTCGGCTTTGTTTATGTTGTGAATGTAAAGTGCTTTATTCAGTTCTTCAATTACATTGTCCTTTGTGATAGCAAGTGCGTTAGTTGTTATAACTTTTCGCCCAAACTGACAATCACACAATGCAGAAAAAGGTCTGTAATTTTTTCCGTTATATTTCCAAGCCATTAATACCACCTTGTACCGCTAGAACTTTTCCTTGCGGTTTGTTCAATAATCTTCGTTGTATTCGTATTAGGGTTAAAACAAACTACTCTGCCACATTTGCAAAGTGTTGATTTAGGAATTGTGCTTCTGCCGTCATAAGTCATAACTTGTGCTTTGCATTTAGGGCAATTAATAGGTATTCGTTTAAATTCCATTGCCTTTTACAAAACAAAAACAAGCAGACCAAAATCTGCTTGCTTTCTAGGTATACATTATGGGGTGTTTTCTATGAGCAAAAAGACTAGATATACTTTTCACTAATACCAAATTAGCATTTCAAAAATGTGAATGCAATATTTATGGACTATATTAGTCAAAAACTTTGCCTAAACGCTTTGTAATAGTGCTTCTTTCAAGTCCATAGCGATCTGCAATCTGTTTATCGGTGCAACCGTAAAGGTATTTTAAAGCAAATATCTTTCGTGTTTCCGCATCTTCAATCAATTCAATTTGGTTTGCCAACTCGTTTTCAAGGCTTTCATACAATTTGCGTTTACCTTGTAAGTCAATGAACATTTGACGAATCTGCTTTTTGTATTCTTCGTCACTTGTTATGTCTGAACCAGAAATTACAAAGTGCGCTTCTGCATACGGAAAGTCTTTCATTGAGCCACGAACAGTTCCGTGTTCCGCAGGAATGCGTTTGTGACTTAATCGGTCAAACTTCTTGTCAAGTTCTTTATATTCTCTTTGTGCCTGTTGATAAGCAAGGACTAATTCTCTTGTAACCATTCTTCTACATTCCCCTAAACGGATTGCGTACCACTTCAATCGTTCCGTTAGATTTCTTTTCGCTCATAATTGCCAACTGTGCCAAACTATCTGGTGCATCATCAAAACTATTCTTACCTTCGCTTGTATACATACTCATATCGTCCATAGCGTTTTGATAATCTGCATCACGTTCAAAAAATAATATGTCTGGATCATTTATGGGTTCTACATTGTGACGTTTTGGCGGTAAGAACTCAAAATTGTCTTTGATGTAGTCCGAATAACCCATAATCTTATCTTCTTTGGACATTCTGTTCGGTGCGGAAACGGAATTGAGTTTGCAATTATAAACTTCTTGTCGCATCATTTCGGCTTTAATGTCTTTTTCAAGCAATAAGCCTGCACCGTTCTTTTCTATTCGCATTTCGGTTATCTTGTGGTCGCTCATCGCATTTACAACTCTTGGTATCGTAAATTTGATTGTTCGGCTATCGTATATCCAACCACAAATTAACTTACGTCCGTTATTTAATTCATAGCATATCGGTGTTGACAATTTATCGTGCGCACCAAAGGCAGGGTCAGTAACCGAATATACTCTTTTGATTTCGCTTACGTGAACATAACCGTCAAAGTAATTAAGTTCGTCAGTAGGAAACAACAAACCTTCACGAACATACGGCTTTTGTTGATACTTGCTTTGCCACTCTGCGTTATCAAGCCTTTCACGCATTTCTTTGTAGTATTCTGTCGAAAATCCGTGTAGCACATAATCAAAATTGCTTTCTTCATTTTCGTCTAATGCCGGAATACGCAAAAACTTATACTGTGGATCATTGCCGTATAACTTGTATAAGCGTTCAAGTGGGTCAAATACGTTCCACAACGTACCTACCATTAGTTCTTGTGCGCCGTCATTCTTACGGTCAACCATTTTGTTTAGGTATTCTTGGAATGTTTCTTCCATACGTGTCGGCGATAATGAATGTTGTCTATCACGAACTAAATCGTCTACGTACAAAATACCGTCACTTGATACGTCAACCGCGCCTGTCCAAGTGGCATCGATGCCCCTACATACTAAACTTGGAAAACGGTCTGGCGCATCTAGGTTAATTGAATAATCTTCTGCCGATTTGTCACGAATCATTGTGTGACCTGCGTGGTAATAGTTGAAAAGTTCTTCAAAAGTATATTCCGCAGACGTAATCAAGTTTAACAATTCCTTGTAAAACCCTTTTACTAGTGTTCCTGCGTGTCCACCCATTGCGTTGTGACTATTTGGTTCACGGAGAACCTTCCACGTCAAAAAGAAAATGCAAATTGTTGATTTTCCTACACGGCTTGGCATAGATACGCCGAGAAACTTATATTTGCGTTCTTCAAGTGCTTGTAATTCTCTTGCAACAAGAACAAGTGACGGTTTTCCGTCTTTTGTGTATCTTCTTGGCGCATAAAACTTCTTGTCATAAGCACGATTGCGTTCCATATAGGCTATAAAACTTTCAAATAGCCAAAATGCTTCTTCACGAATGATCTTCCATAGCACTTCGACTTCCGGAATTGATGCACCTGTTTCAAGTCGGTATCTGTCCGCTTGCTCTGCCGTTACACCTGCTTGTTCGAACAATATGGCTAAATAACCCCTTGCTTGTTTAAGCAGATCCAAGCCGTATTCAACGTCTAATTCGCCAAATGCTATGTGCGCCAAGTCCACAAACATATCAATGTCATAAACCTGCATTATGCCGTTAGGTGCTTTTTGCCTTATGAACTCATTGGTTGTTTGTATTAGGTCTTGACTTGCCATTTATACCCTTTCCTTGACTTCAAAACACCATTGATACGCGGTCGGTGGCTTGTATTCCGACATTGGTATAATCAACCATTCGCCGTTAAGCGTATATTCAAACACGCTTTGCCAAAATAATTGTGCAATTACGTTTCCTTCAAGCACCCACAACGCATATTTGCCGTAATGACCTTGACGTACATAGCGTTCAAGTGCTTTTGTCATAAGTCCTTTACGTCTGTATTCCTTGCGGATATATGCTTGCTCTATGAAATAGTCTGCACCTTCCGGAACGTCACGTCCGCGCTTGCCCAAAATAAGAAATCCAACTATCTGTCCGTCATCAGAAAATATGTCAAGCCATTCATAACCGGTAAACAGGTATTCATTTACCCATTCGTGCCAATGGCTACGGTCGCGAAGAATCGTTTTGTCATACTGACCTAATTCTTCCCAATATGCGTATGCCATTTTCCCACGTAATTCGTATTTGTCCATTACTTCAAATCTTCCCCTTGGTAAACGCTATCATCGCTTGTAACCATATAACTGATTATGTCGCTCAATAGTCTTGGACTTTTAATAACCATTAACGATTCCCATATAGGCAAATCACTCCAATCTTTAATCAAATCGCGGTATTCGATCCTAAATTGCTTTAACCAACGTTTCTCTTTGCCCTTGGTGCAATTAATGATCTTGTCGATTTCGTCTGAAATCATAATTTTATAAAGCGACTTTTCGAAATTAACGATTGTGTTGTTAAGTCCTTTGGGATATTTCTTTTCAAACTGTTTCTTTGTCATACCAAACACCTTTTTATTTTTTTAAAATTTTTCAGACCTGCCCTTGCAGGATTCGAACCTACGCATAATGGATTCAAAGTCCACCGCCTTACCGCTTGGCTAAAGGGCAATATGGGGCAATGCGTGCGTGGCACTACCCCACTTTATTGGGAGATAAATAAATGCAATCGTTCAAAAGAACGAAACGCTATGTGGGATTTGAACCCCACCGATAAGGTAAAATCGTTTGTTAAATAACTGTATACGGAGGCACGCAAAACCCTTATCCTGCACCGTTGTGCAATAGCGTATAGGAAGAATAAAAACAATCACCCCCCAATGGTTAGGCAAATTCCCATTGGGCAGAAAGTAAGGCAAACAAAAAACGGCAACAAGATTATTAATCTCATTACCGTTAGTGTTATCTGGTTATTATGGCTTCGCCATTCCCACTTGCCGTGGGTACACATCGTTATTTCAGATGCGACACGTATTTAATTATCGCCTATGTATATTATATCACTTTAAATCCGCTATATACATAGTATTTATATATACCCTTTTTGTATTT
>JAZUKR010000171.1:0-1595 GCA_045643385.1 Christensenellaceae bacterium
AGATTGGAGTGATGAAACATGACATTTGATTTGTATTGGTTATTTTAAATACATTACAGAAAGGAAAATAACATGGATTTAAAATTTGATGAACTTGGAACTTGGTTAATGAAGAACCACGAACCAAATTATGTGGTACAAGTAACATATTATGACACTTACAACAATGAACTTGCAATTACTTTTAATGATAGGGTTAAGGCAAGTGAACTGCCGACTGTGTTGAAAGACACAATGGAATATTTTCACATTGAATCAATTGGGGATATTGATAATATTCTTATTTTCAAAACGGAAGAATAATTATGATGAACGAACGAACGAATAAATTTCATATACCATTTAGTTTAATTCCAATAACTATTGATGACATTGAAGAAATGTATGCTACTGACGTTATTCCATATGATACTTTCTATCAATGTGACCGGTTGCTATATGGAATTGACCCAAAAACCCGAATCCGTGTTGAATATAAAGTTGTACCTAAATTTTATATTATTTTAGAAAACGGGGTATCAAACGATACCCCTAGATGGTATATTGCATACAAATACGAAAACGGAAAATATAAAACAATAGATTTTAGAATTCATACCGGCGGTGATTTCAATTGAAATACTATGACATTTCAAAACGGTTAAAAAACAACCCGCACAATTTACAATATTTCTTTGCCGTTTCCGGGCGTGGCCCCGGTAAATCTTATTCAAATGCAAAATTTCTAAAATGGAATTTTGATACAAACAATAAAAAGTTTATGCGAATAGTTAGGAATACACGATATTATTCAGATGCCGGTAGTTATTTCAATTCATTCCCGGAATATGGAATTGATTACGATGGTCGTTATTATTATTGTAATAACAAAGAAATGGGAAGATGCTTAGCACTAACGGATTATGCACAAATTCGTTCCGGAAATTTTGATGACTATAACATTATTTTCATGGAAGAATTTGCAACGGTAAATCCCGATGAATATTTAATTAACGAACTTGATTATTTTCTCAACATATTGTCAACGGTAGTCCGCCATCGCCATGATTGTATGGTTATATTCATTGGTAACAATAACAACCGAATGACCAATTACAACCCTTACTTTACACAATTCGGAATTGATTGGGATAGGCTTAATTTAAAACAAGGTGATTTTCAAGTTATTCAACCTATATCAAATGGTGCCCGTGTTGGAATTGAATGGGTTCCAATGGCTTATGAATCAATTGAAGAAATTCCTTTGATATTACGGATACCGGGTAACGAACTTGCAACCACGGGTGAATATGAAGTTGACCCTAAAACCATTAGGGATTTAGAAACACCACGTAGATTACTAGCCTATAATTATCAATTTAAATTAGATGATAAATTTTATATTACTATTTATAATTATTTTGATAAAGGTTTTATATACATTAAAGAAAGTAAATCAGAACTAAGCCGGGTACATTGCATTGATTTGACTTTGGGACGAAACGAAAAACAAATCAAAGATTTCTTAAAATTCATACAAAAGATAACAAAAGTAATGGCAGAAAAAAACGCACTAATTCGGTATTCAGATGAAAAGACACATTATCAATTTGTGA
>JAZUKR010000172.1:0-2420 GCA_045643385.1 Christensenellaceae bacterium
ATCATTTAAAAGATAAAACGGAAAAAATAATCTCTACTTTAGTTGATAATTATACTTTATCCAAAACGCTTATAACCGAAGAAGAGATTTTAGATATCTCTAAACATAAAATAACGACTACGTATTCTTTTAATCAAAATATAATCGATAAAGAAATTAATATTTCTAAGGGGAAAAACATAACTTTAGAAAGATTAAACGAAAGAATAATTCCTTATGTTTTTTTAGAAAACTTTTTATATGACGACGACATAACGGAATTAGTGAGCGATAATATTTTAAATAACAAAGAAAAATTAAAAGAGTTTTTAGGAAATTATATAGGCGTGTTTCCACCGCCCGTTTTTAGAGACATTAATGAAGTGGGTTTAATATATAAAAAGGACGAAAAGAATTTTTACGTAAACTACTATACTTTTGAATTAGAGAATAAAAAAATATCAAACGTTAAAAAAAGCGAATAAAAAAAAGTAGGTGAATATCACCTACTTTAATTTTATTGCTAATTAAATTAATTATTCAGCAACAGCGGTAGCGCCGGCTTCTTTTAACTTAGCGATAATAGCGTCTGCATCTTCTTTAGATACGTTTTCTTTAACGGTAGCACCGTTTTCAGCCAAAGCCTTAGATTCGATAAGACCTAAACCGGTAACGTCTTTAACAACTTTGATAACGCCAATCTTGTTAGCGCCAACGTCTTTAATGATTACCTTAAATTCAGTCTTTTCTTCAGCAGCGGGAGCAGCTTCGCCAGCAGCACCTGCAACAGCAACTGCAACGGGTGCAGCAGCTGATACGCCGAATTCTTCTTCAATAGCTTTAACGAAATCGTTAAGTTCTAAAACTGTCATACCTTTTATTTCTTCTAATAATTTTTGAATGTCTGCCATTTTAAATATCCTCCTAATGAATATAATTTTTAAATTTTAATTAATTTTAAGCATTTGCTTTTTGTTCTGCGACTTTATTAAGCGCAATAGCAAGGCTTCTCGGAACGCCCAATAATGCACCTGCGAGCATAGAGTAAAGTTGTTCTTTACCCGGAATAGAAGCAAGATTTTTAACTCCGTTTGCATCTATTTTAGCGCCTTCAACGTAAGCGCTCTTTACTTCGAATTTATCTTCGAATTTTTTTGCTGCACCAACAGAAATCTTTGCAGCACCCGTTTCATCGTTGCCGAACGCAACGGTTGTAGGGCCGTTTAAATCCGCATCGAAATCCGTTATACCTAAATCGTTAAAAGCACGTTTAATAAGCGTATTTTTAAGAACTTTATAGGTAACGTTATTTTTACGGAATTCTCTTCTTAATTCTGTATCTTCTGCAACCGTTAAACCTAAAGATTTAACTAAAACTACAGATTTAGAATTTTGAATACTTGTCTTAATTTCTTCAACTACTTGTTTTTTAGCCTCAAAATTTGCCGACACTTTTTTTACCTCCTTTTTAGAATAATAAAAACGCCTTTAACTCCGAGATGAAATTAAAGGCGTTTAATAAACGCATTAGATAATTTACCTCGGTTGGATTTACATCAATAATTTGAATACCTACTGTCTTAGGCTATTTAATTTTTACAATGTTTAGTATATCACCAAAATATTTTGATGTCAACTAAAATTTAGCGTTAATTTTAACGCCGGGACCCATCGTGCTTGCAATAGCAACGCTCTTTAAGTATTGACCTTTAGAAGAAGCAGGTTTTGCTTTAACTATTGCTTCCATTAAAGCGTTGTAGTTTTCAACGATTTTTTCTTTTCCGAAACTCTTTTTACCGATAGCACAGTGAATAATAGCGTTCTTATCGAGTCTATATTCAACTTTACCTGCTTTGGTATCGGAAATTGCTTTAGCAATATCCATAGTAACCGTTCCGGATTTTGGGTTAGGCATTAAACCTTTAGGACCTAAAACCTTACCGATACGACCTACTAAACCCATCATGTCAGGTGTAGTAATAATAACGTCGTAATCGAACCAGTTTTCGGTTTGAATTTTTTGAATCATATCTTCAGCACCTACAAATTCTGCACCTGCAGCCTTTGCTTCGTCTGCCTTTTCGCCTTTAGCGAGAACTAAAACTCTAACCTTTTTACCGGTTCCGTTAGGAAGAACGATAACGCCCCTAACTTGTTGATCGGCTTGTTTCGGGACAACGCCCAAACGAACGTGGAGTTCAACGGTTTCGTCGAACTTTGCTTTTGCAGTGTCAATAATAATTTGCGCCGCTTCGTCAATATCATATAACTTTGCGGGTTCAATATTTTTTACGCTGTCTACGTATTTTTTTCCGTGTTTCATTTAAATTACCTCCTGTGGTACTTTCGAGTGATTTCACTCTCCCACTAAAATAGAATATTCCTTATTTTTCGACTTCAATACCCATACTTCTTGCAGTACCAGCTATCATGCTTTCTGC
>JAZUKR010000173.1:0-7068 GCA_045643385.1 Christensenellaceae bacterium
TGTCTTCCTAAGGAACGACATGCTACGACGACTTAAATTTTTTCTTAATCTTTTTAAAGTTGACAGGAATTGACACTCTTAATGTGTATATTAAAAATACAAAAACGAACAAATGTTCGTAAAATTTTGTCATAAACTTATTGAAGATAAATTTATCGGCAATATAATTTTGGTAATTTTTGGAAATGATATTATATATTTGAACAAAAATATATATAATTGTACAAAAATCGACATATTTTATTGACTTAGAGATTTTTAACAAATATAATCTATGTAAAAATCGCTAAACTTAAAAGGAGAGATTATATGAATATTTATTATGCAAAAACTGTTTTATACGGATACTCTTGTATAGAAAAACTTTGTGAGCAGATTGACGAACTTGCTTATAAAAAGGCTTTATCTTCTATATCGGACATTTCGCCTGCATTTTCTCAATGTGAAAAAATTGTAGATTTAACTAATCAAAAAATTCTTTTAATAAATTTAAAATTAACTTGTGATAAAATCTTAAAAATATTTAATGAATACGATTATAACTGTTTAGATTATAAATATTTTCATATAAAGAACAGAGAATATTTTAAGAATTTTGATTTTTCGTCGAGAAAATATTTTAGAAGGCAAAATAAAATAGCAAAGATATTTTCTGATAAATTAGAAAAAAACGGGTTTACAGATAAAGTTTTTGAAAAAGATTATTTAGAAATAAAGTTTATAAAAGAACTTTTAAAAAGGGTAATTGAGCATGAAAAAAACTGTTATAAAAATAAACCTAAAAAGAATAAAACTATTAAAACGGAAACGGATTTTAATAAGCAGAAAATAAGTGCTTAATTATTCGTAATCGTTTTCGTCGTAATAAGAAGTTTTTCTATTAAATTTGGCTTTGGGTTTAACTATAATAAAAAGGGCAAGTATTCCCGCAAAGGAAAGTAAAATAATTATTACTGTTTTTAAACCTGTTAAACCGTTTTTATTTTCTTCTTTTGTTATAGTAGGGGTTACTTCTTCTTCGGGAGTTTTAATAAAAGTCAATTCGTTTTCTTGAAGACTAATAGAAAACGGTAAAATTTTATCTTCTTCCACGTAGCCTAATTTCCCGTTATAAGAAACGTAATACATAATATTATTTGATGAAGAAATATATTTACCGAAATAAAACATCTCTCTATCCTTAAAGACGTATTGAGAAGTAGACTGTTTTTCGCCGTCCTTAAATAGGACGGCGACGTCTACCGTCTTAATCGTTTTATTAAGATAAGGATTAATAACGGTTAGTCCGTCTAAGAACAATTTATCTTTATAAGTATATCCGTCGATAGTATTATAGTTTCCGTAACACTCTATATGGCAAATGCCGTTATTTTCACTTAGTACTTTAACGTAGTAAGTATACGGCAAAAAGAATAGTAGGTTAGTACACGTTGGGTCAGAAAAAAACGGGGTTTCTTCGTCTATTACTCTATAAAAAGAATTTTCTTCTGCTACTGCCGTGTTAATAGGATTAATAAAAAGCACTAATAATAAGATAAAAAGTATAAAAAACTTTTTCATAAATGCGTCCTCTTTAAGTTTTTGTAAAAAGGATTATACATTAAAAAAAAATATTAATTATTCAAAATAAGCGTGTAAAAAAGGTGATTTTGTCAGTTGCCTTTTTTATTTATTAAATATATGGAAGAATTCGAATTTTTAACAGAACAAGAAATAATAGAAAAAATAGTAAAAATAGAAAAATTGCTTAAAGCACGTAAAAATAATGATCACTTAAAAAAGTATAATAAGACTAAAATTCATTATAAACAATTAGCCTTTCATAAATGTCCGAAAAAGAACAGATGGGTATTCGGCGGGAACAGAAGCGGAAAAACCGAGTGCGGAGCAGTTGAAAGTATTTATTTTGCAAGGGGAATTCACCCATACAGAAAAAATAAAGATAACGTTTTCGGGTGGGTGGTTTCACTTTCTACGCAAGTTCAAAGGGACGTTGCACAAAAAAAGATTTTGCACTATTTAAACCCTTCGTGGATAGAAGACGTAACAATGCTAACTGGCAAAAAAGACAGTTTAAATTACGGCGTTATAGACCAGATAAGAATTAAAAACGTTTTTGGCGGAATTTCGGTTATAGGTTTTAAGTCGTGTGACCAGGGAAGAGAAAAATTTCAAGGAAGTTCTCTCGATTTCGTTTGGTTTGACGAAGAACCGCCAAAAGATATTTACGAAGAGTGTTTAATGCGTGTTATAGATAAATCGGGCGACATTTTCGGTACGATGACGCCGTTAAAAGGACTTACGTTTATTTACGATGAAATTTATCTTAATAAGACTAATAATAAAGAAATTTGGTACGAATTTATGGAGTGGGCAGATAATCCGTATTTAGATAAAAAAGAGATTGAGTTTTTAACAAAAAGTTTATCTTTAGATCAAATAGAAAGTAGACGGTACGGAAGGTTTAAAAGCGCCTTAGGTTTAGTATATAAAGAGTTTGACGAAAACTTTCACGTTATAGAGCCGTTTGACGTTCCAAAATCTTGGTACGATCAGATATCTATTGACCCGGGGCTTAATAACCCTTTATCTTGCCATTGGTACGCCGTTGATTACGACCAAAATATTTACGTAATAAGAGAGCATTTTGAAGCAGAAAAGGACGTTTGTTATCATTCGGATATGATAAAGAAAATTTCTAAAGAATTAGGTTGGCAAACAGATGCATACGGCAGGATTCACACTTTAATAGATTCTGCCGCAAATCAAAAAACTCTTGCATCAAATAAAAGTGTAACCGAACTTTTTTACGATTACGGAATAATAGCAAATCCAAACGTTAATAAAGATTTGTTTTCGGGTATTCAAAGGGTAAAAGATTACTTAAAACAAGATAACGGGCACCCAAATATTTATATATTTAAAAACTGTGTAAATTTAATTAGAGAACTTAAAAGTTATATGTGGAAGGAAGGTGACGTGCCAAAAAAATACGACGATCACGCCTTAGACGAATTGCGTTATTACGTAATGACAAAACCGAAGAATACGCCCGAAGTTTTACCAAAAACCGAAATTCAAAAAGACAAAGAAAAAAGAATTAGGAAAATAATAAATGGAAGGAAATAAAAAAAATAAAAATAAAGACAGTGATTTAAAGTCTGCGCTTATAAAAAAAGCATTAGGCTATGATTATAAAGAAACGATAGAAGAATATGGGGTAAAAGAAGACGGAGAAGTAGTTTTATTAAAAAAGAAAGTAACTATTAAAGACGTCCCGCCCGACGTTTCGGCAATAAAAATATTAATCGACGACGTGCCTAGTATTGAAAATTTAAGCGACGATGAATTGAAAAAAGAAAAAAAGAGATTATTAAAACTTTTAAAAGATAAACAAAAAAAAGGAGAAACAAAGTGAATAAAAAAGTAACGGCACAATCTGTTAAGTCTAAAAAAGAAGAAGAAAAATTTTTAGAAGACTTGGCGATAGAAGTGGAAAACGATTTTATTAATAGGCGAAAAGAAAAGTTGTCTTTAGAGAGACAATGGGAACTTAATATGAATTTCTTTATCGGAAATCAATATTGTAAGTTGAGTGAAAAAGGCGAACTTATTTACGAGGACAAAACGTATTACTGGCAAAATAAAGAAGTATTTAATCATATTGCACCCATTATTGAGTCAAGACTTGCTAAATTTTCAAGGGTAACGCCGGTAATTTCGGTCAGACCGAACTCTAACGACGACGATGACGTTTCTAACGCATATTTGGCAAAAAAACTTGTTGAAGGTGCTTTTAACAAAACGGATATAGACGAAATAGTAAGACAAGTTACTTCTTGGAGTGAAGTGCTAGGCACGGCATTTTATAAAGTCGTTTGGAACAACGAAGGCGGTAACGCCGTAGGCAATTTGAACGGAACTAAAGTTTACGAAGGAGACGTAGAAATTATTCCCGTATCTCCTTTTGAAATTTTCCCCGATAATTTATATGCGGAGCAAATAGAAGATTTAAGAAGTATAATTCACGCTAAGGCTTTGCCCGTTTCATTAATTAACGAAAAATATAACGTTAAATTAAAGGGTACGGATATCGACATATACGATTTAAGTCTTAAACCGGAAAATAAAAAAGAAGCCGAAAAACGTACGGTTAAAGATTCTTTAATAGTAATAGAAAGATACGAAGCGCCGTCAGTTGATTTTCCTAACGGCAGAGTTATTACGGTTGCCGACGGAAAGGTATTATATATAGGCGAACTTCCTTATAAAAACGGTAAAGACGGAAGATTCGGTTTCCCGTTTATTAAGCAAGAATCAATTAAATGTGTAGGCAGATTTTTCGGAACGAGTATTATAGAAAGATTAATTCCCGTTCAAAGAGCGTATAACGCAGTTAAAAACAGAAAACACGAGTTTATGAATAGACTTTCTATGGGAATTATGACCGTTGAAGACGGTTCAATCGATACCGACGATTTAATCGAAGAGGGTTTAACCCCCGGTAAAGTTTTGGTTTACCGCCAGGGAAGTAACGCACCTAAAATGATGAGTGAAACTTCTATTCCGCCCGATTTTGATAACGAAGAAGAAAAATTGATTAACGAATTCGTTATTATTAGTGGAGTAAGCGACGTTTCTTCTTCTAGTTCTAATGCAAAACTTTCGTCAGGGTCGGCACTTCAATTACTTATTAATCAAGATAACGAAAGAATGACCGTAGGGGCGGAAATAATAAGAAAATGTTATCTTAAAATTGCATATCACATTTTAAAACTTTACGCACAGTTTACTAGGGGACTTAGAGCGGTTAAATATTTAGACGAATTTAATAATACTAAAATACTTTATGCCGAAGCAAAATCCGCAAATTCAGACGACGTATATTTAGAAAGCGAAAACGAGTTAAAGTATTCGGAAGACGAAAAGAAAAATATAATATTTAAACTGTATGATAGCGGAATTTTAGAAAACGAAAACGGCGAAATGAGTGCTTATACAAAAGAAAAGGTTTTGTCTCTTTTAGGCTATAACGATTTAGATTCGAGAAAAAATATATCAAGACTTCACGAAGATAAGGCAAAAAAAGAAAACGATATTATTAGAAAAGAAGTTTTAGAAATAGACGTAATAGACGACCACAATATTCACATAGACGAACATACGAGATATTTCTTATCAGAATTCGACGAATTAACAAAAGAAGAAAGAGAAAAAATTATTTATCATATAAGTGAACATAAAAAGTATATTACCGTAAATAAAGTTACGGATATAAAATAAAATTTTTGGGAGAAAAGAAATGGAAAACGTAAACAATGAAAAAACTATCGACACGTTGCAAACTACGGAAGTAGAAGAAGATTTGGGCAAGATGGATGGAGAAGTCTCATTAGGAAAATTTAAAGACGTTAAAACCCTTCTTTCTGCGTACAATTCTTTACAGTCTGAATTTACCAAACGCTGTCAAAGACTTAAAGAGTTGGAGGGGGCGCTTAATGAAAAAACGGAAGAAAAATCCGTCTCTTTAAGCGACGGAGGAACAACTAATAACAATACTTTAGATACAAACTCTATGGACAAAGAAGAAATCCTTAAAGAATATTTAAAAGACGTTTTAGGTGCTAAACAACAAGTAGTTTTAATAGGTGATGAAGGAACGGGTTTTAAAACCCCGAATTCTAAACCTAAATCTATTGCAGAAGCAGGTGCTTTGGCAAAAGAATTACTTAAAAACAATTAAAATTTTTAGGAGAAAAAATGGCTATTACATTAACTAATGCAGATAAAGCATTAAAATCAATTTATTTAGACGCAATTACCGAACAGTTAAATTTTAAGGCAAATCCGTTTTTGGCGGCAATAGAAAGCAGTTCTGACGACGTTTGGGGCAAAGAAGTTAAAAAACTTGCCATCTACGGTATGAACGGCGGTATCGGTGCAGGTACTGAAGACGGCAATTTGCCCGACGCTGTAGGTAATAACTATGAGCAATTTGTAGTAACGCTTAAAAACTTATACGGAACTATTGAAATTTCCGATAAGGCAATAAGAGCATCTGAAAACAACTCCGGTGCATTTATCAGTTTACTTAACGCCGAAATGGACGGACTTATTAAGTCCAGCACGTTTAACTTCGGAAGAATGTTATTCGGCGACGGCTCGGGTAAAATCGCTATCGTTTCCACTATTTCATCGGGTGTTATCACTTTAGATTCTGTTAAAAACGTTATGGAAGGTATGGTAATCGATTTTAGAGACTCTTCAACGGGTGCCGTTTTAACGGGTGCGGGCGAAAGAAAGATTTTAACGGTAGATAGGGCTAACAAAAAAATTACCGTTTCCGGTACTACTCTTACTACTACTTCTGTTCCCGCTAACTCAATAGTAACTATTCAAGGTTCTTATAACAACGAAATTACTGGACTCGGCGCAATCTTTGGAAGCAACACTACTTTATACGGTTTAACAAAAGCAAATCACTCTTGGCTTACACCGTATACTCTTACAAGCGCCGGTACTTTAACCGAAGTTATGATTCAAACCGCTATAGATAAAATCGAAGAACAAAGCGGTGGACAAATTAACTTTATTGTTTGTTCTTGGGGTGTTAGACGTGCTCTTCAAGCACTTTTATCTACTAATAAACGTTTTATAGATACGGTTGAATTAGCAGGTGGGTTTAAGGCTTTAAGTTATAACGGAATACCTGTAGTCGCAGACAGATTCTGTCCAGACGGAACAATGTATTTATTAAATACAAACGACTTTACTTTGCATCAATTATGCGATTGGCAATGGTTAGAAGGCGACGACGGTAAGGTATTAAAACAAGTTGCAAATAAACCTGTTTATACCGCAACCTTAGTAAAATACGCAGATTTAATTTGCGCTCGTCCTAACGGTCAAGGTATGATTTCGGGAATTACCGAAGCTTAATAGATAGAATAAACATAATAAAATCGCCCTTATTTTAGGGCGATTTTATTACACGGAGATATTATGAATTGTAAAGATATTATTAAAACTACTGCGGTATATTTGGGTAAAGAAAAAATATATAATTAT
>JAZUKR010000174.1:0-1554 GCA_045643385.1 Christensenellaceae bacterium
TTAATTAAAAATTTTATTCAATAGTTAATATGTCTACAAAACCGGTAATTTCAAAAACTTCCATAACGGTTTCACAGACGTTTTTAATTATCATTTTACCTTGTTTGTTCATAACCTTTTGTGCTGCAAGTAAAACTCTTAAACCTGCAGAAGATATGTATTCTAGTTTAACTAAATCAATAACCAATTCGGTAATACCGTTATACGATTCGTTTAATACGCCTTCTAATTCGGGTGCAGTTGTTGTATCTAATCTTCCTTCAATCTTTAATTCTAATTTAGAATCTGTTAAATTTTTGTTAATAACCATATTTTCTCCTTAAATAATATTTAATGATTTTATTTGTTCAATAATTCTTTTTGCAGAATTAATATTCCTTGTCCTATTACCGTAAAGAATATCGTAAATTTCTTTAACGTCTTTTTCTCCGCCACCGTTTTTTAACGAATAAATAAAACATAAATTCATTAAAACGATTGTGGAAGAAATAATATCTATATCCATTTCACCCATTTGAAAAAGAATAAGCCTTTTAACGTCATCACTAAAATCTTTCTTCATTCTTTCGATATCGCCCAGAGTTTTTATTCCTATTTTATCTAAAACAGGTAAATACGGAAGAAAACTAACATGCTCAATATCGGCATGAAGCGTAGAAGCAATATCTTTTGTAATAATATCGAACGGGTCTGTTTGTAAATAATTTTTAAAACTATCACCGTCTAAAGCAATATCGTCGAATTTGCCGTCTTTTACGAGATTTAATACTTTTCTCCTATACTCTTGAATATTTAACTTAAACGATTTAAACTCTTCGTCTGCAATTTCCAAAAGACCCGCAAGTCTAAAAATACTTCTTTTATATTCTCTCGGAATTTCAACGTCAGACTTATAACCCATATCGTGGTTAATCGTTGCCCATACGTGTTGAAGTGCGGTTTTAATTTGTATTTCAAACGGAATAGTATTTATAAGCGGATTATTATCGTCTTTATACAAAGATTCGGGAATAGTACAAATATAATGTAAAGACATATATCCGAATCTGTCGTTATCGTACATTTTACGCTTATCTACAGAATTATTCCAGTCTATAGTAAAATTCTTTTCTACAAGAGCGGCGACAGTATCAATTTCGTCATTATAAAAAGTTATTACTCTTGCACCAACGATATCGGTAATATCGAGAATAGAATGATATTTTAATCCTTTTAATTCAAGTTTACCTATTAAACTTTTTTCTTCTTTTACCCTAGATTCAATGCCGGTTACGTACATCCCCAACTTTTTGACTGCGTCTTTAAGCGCATTAGTAACTATCTCTTGCACTTTAAGATAACTCGGCATATTAAGTTTATATTCATTTAATAATTTTTCACTATGTGCATCCATACACTACTCCGAACAATACAAAAATCAATTAAACTCGGAAATTTTTGTTCTATTCATTAAATCTTTAACAACTTTAGACGGCTTTGCATTATTAAATATTATATCGTTAACTCCAAAAATTATAGGAAGTTCGACGTTATATTTTTTAGAAAGTTCTAATG
>JAZUKR010000175.1:0-3141 GCA_045643385.1 Christensenellaceae bacterium
CATTCTGGATAATTCTCCCGGATAACTTATTGTGTTAAGAATCCATGCAAGTTCAGCGTGTGCCGGAACGTGCGATTGAGCAAACAAAACGGATTTTTCGGGATCTATACCGCACGCAAGATATAAAGCTGTTAATTCATAGGAATTACTGCGTAATTGCGCCGGTTCTTGTTCTACGGTTAAAGTATGTAAATCTGCCAAAGCAAAAATACCGTTATAATCGTCTTGTAATTTTTTGAAATTTTTAAGTGCTCCTAAATAGTTTCCTATAGTTAAAATTCCACTCGGTTGTATTGCACTGAATAATATTTTTTTATCTTCCATAACTACACCTAATTTATATTAATAAAATCTTTTATAGCGTCAAAAGTTTCCGTTTTATCTACCGATTTATTAAATCTAATTTCTTTAGTTTTTAATTTCGTAATATTTTCGGGAATAGATAAAGCGGTTTCTAACGAAATTTTCTCTGAAGCAATAAATGCGTCTTTTATCTTTTTGCCCGTTAATGCAAAATAAACAGACTGTGCAAACTTAAACGGACTTGCCGTTGATAAAACTATTGATTTATTCTTATCTTTTGAATAATTTTTGAATTTTTCTTGAACGGCAAGCGCAATCGAAGTATGAGTATCGGGCAAATAACCCAACTCATCAAAAGTATTTTCTAAAGAAGAAAAGCACTCTTCTTCATCACAAAAATCGGCATAAAATTCTTTTTTAAGAAATTCCAAAATATTTTTATCAATAGAATAAAAACCCTCGGATTTTAACTTTTGCATGCTTTCTAAAACTTTTTTACCATCTCTATTATAAGATTCAAAAACAAGTCTTTCAAGGTTACTTGAAATTAAAATATCCATAGACGGAGAAGATGTTTTAATAAAATCTCTCTTAGAATTATATTCTCCACTATTAAAGAACTCTGTTAAAACGTTATTAGAGTTAGAAGCACAAATCAATTTATTAACAGGTAACCCCATAAGTTTAGCGTAATATCCTGCTAAAATATCACCGAAATTGCCCGTAGGAACAACAAAGTTTACTTTATCACCAAGTTTTATTTCGTTAGAATTAACAAGGTCTATATAAGAAGAAAAATAGTAAACAATTTGTGGAACCAACCTGCCGAAATTTATAGAGTTGGCGCTCGATAAAATAAAACCATTTTCTTTTAATAATTTAACATATTCAGCATTAGAAAAAATATTTTTAACAGCAGTTTGGCAATCATCAAAATTACCATTAACCGCCACGACGTTTACATTTTCACCTTCTTGAGTACGCATTTGGAGTTTTTGCATATCACTAACGCCGTCTTCAGGATAAAAAACGTTAATTTTTATACCTTTAGCGTCCTTAAAGCCTTCTAAAGCCGCCTTTCCCGTATCCCCGCTCGTTGCAACAAGTATTAATATTTGTTCCTTTATACCGCAAATATCGGCGCATTTTCTTAATAAATAAGGTAAAAGAGTTAAGGCTATATCTTTAAAAGCAAGCGTAGGACCGTGAAACAACTCTAAAACGAACAAATCGTCGTCTATTTTACAGACGGGTGCAGGCTCGTTATCTTCAAACTTTGAATAAGCCTTTTTGCACTCGGTTAAAAGTTCTTTATAATTAAATTCTTCTAAATATTTGCTAATTATAAACGCAGATTGCTCGTAATATTCTAAATTTAATAAATCATTTAAATCAATTTTAGGGAAAGTCTTCGGAACAAATAATCCACCGTCATCTGCTAAACCTTTTAATATAGCTTCGGAAGCGTTATTTACTTTCGATTTTCCTCTTGTACTTAAAAATTCCATATCGCACCTATAAATAAAAGTCGGAAATATTTTCCGACTTTTATTTTACACTATTTTATATATAAAAATCAACTATTCAACGTACTTTAATACAAATTCGGGCAAATCTTCTTTATCACAAGAAACAGTAACTATAAAATTAGCACCGAATTTTTGTTCTAAACTTTCCATAGTTTCAAACAATACCGATAATTCAGCAATAGGTTTATTGGAAATTCTTGCAATGCCGTCTAAAAATATATATTCGTTATCAGTATTTGCGGCAACGATTCCTTTTATAAAACCGTCAAGTTTTTCAATACCTAAAATATTAAATTCGTTTGTATCTAAAACTCTAATTTGATATTTTAAATCGTAACTGTATCTTTTAGTATCGGTAATAAAAACAAGATGCCCTTTTGACTTATCGATTTTCTCGTTAGCCAAATCAATAATCGCTTTAGTTTTGCCCGACCCTTTTGGTCCATAGATAATTTTCATAAATAACCCCCTAGAATTTTATCTCTACATATATAATACTACACGTTTTGAATAAATACAAGGGGGTTTTAAAAATTATTCGGCATATAATAATAATTTTTTATGAAATTCTTTATCACAAGCAAGTAACATTTGGTCAAGTTCGTCATCACCCATAACGGTACATCTTCCGTCTTCATATTCTTTATCTATAAGCATTTTAATCTTTGCAACAACAGGGTGAGTTTTTTCTACCTTATGTTCGTTAGGCAATTCGAAGTATTCGTTTATCCAATAAGCAATACCAGCTAAACCGCTATTATTATTTATACAAACGTGCATAGGACGATTTAATAATTTCGTTGTGTTAAATATATTATAAATTTCTTCGTCTTTAAGCATACCGTCGGCATGAATACCCGCACGAGTAGAGTTAAAACTTCTACCCACAAACGGCGTTTGAGAAGGAATTATGTAGCCTATTTCTCTCTCAAAATAATTAGCAATATCGGTAATTGCCGTATAATCCATACCACCGTCTGAACCTTTTAACGAGGCATATTCTATTGCCATCGCCTCCAAAGGACAGTTTCCCGTTCTTTCGCCTATACCTAAAAGTGAACAATTAACCGAAGAACAACCGTAAAGCCAAGCCGTAGATGCGTTAGAAACCGCTTTATAAAAATCGTTATGACCGTGCCATTCAATAAGTTCACTTGGAACTTCGGCGTAGTGACGCAATCCGTATATAATCCCCGGTACACTTCTAGGAAGCGATGCACCAGGATAATTAACGCCAAATCCCATTGTATCGCAAGCACGAATTTTAATAGGAATACCGCTTTCCTTCATTAATTTCATAAGTTCAGTA
>JAZUKR010000176.1:0-44032 GCA_045643385.1 Christensenellaceae bacterium
TTAATGCACTTTCAGAAAATAAAAGTATGCCTATAGACGTCTACGACTTTGCGTGCTGGGCATGTATTTCTGTTTTAGCCGAACAATCTCTTGCAACGGGTCAACCGGTTTCTTTTCCTGATTTTACAGACGGCAAATGGATTTTAAGGGAAAACGAGTTTGAATTATAATAAAAGGAGATAAAAATGGAAAATCCTATTGTTACTTTTGAAATGGAAAACGGCAAAAAGTTTTCGGCAGAACTTTACCCACTCGTAGCGCCAAACACAGTTAATAACTTTATCTCTTTAGTGGATAAAGGGTTTTATAACGGAATAATTTTTCACCGTGTTATAAGCGGATTTATGATTCAAGGTGGCGACCCAAAAGGTACGGGTATGGGCGGAGCAGGATATAACATTAAAGGCGAATTTAAAAGTAACGGATTTGATAACAAGTTAAAACACACTCGTGGCGTTTTATCTATGGCAAGAGCGTTTATGCCTAATAGTGCAAGTTCTCAGTTTTTTATTATGCATGAAGACGCACCTCATTTAGATGGAGAATACGCTTCTTTTGGAAAAGTTATTAGCGGCATGGAAGTAATAGACGAAATAGCAAATACTAAGACGGACTATGAAGATAGACCAAAACAAGAGCAAAAAATAAAAAGCGTTACAGTAGAAACCTTTAATAAGGTATATCCCGAACCCGAAAAGATAAAATAGAAAAGTTAAAATAATGATAAAGTTAGACAATTTATACTCTAACGGGGCGATTTTTCCTGCAAAAAGAAAAATAATTATTCACGGAGAGTGTATAAAAGACGCAACGGTTACGTTTAACAACATAACTAAGGTTTGTCCGGATATAGAAGGTCATTTTACGGCGGAATTTCCCGAAATGGATTACGGCGGACCTTATACTTTAACCGTAAAAACTTTTGACGACTTTGTCGAAGTTAAAGATATTTACGTCGGAGAAGTTATTTTATACGCCGGTCAATCTAATATGATGTTCAAACTTCACGAAGGGAAAGACGACTATTCGTATATTTCGGACGATAAAGACGTTAAAATTTTTACTATAGACCACGTTCGATATTATGAAGCGGATGAAGAACGCTTAAAATCCAAAGACGGTTGGGTTTTATTGAAAAAAGAATTAGTTCCGTATCTTTCGTCAATCGCAATTCAGTCGGCTTATAAAATAAGACAAGAAAAGAAGTGTAAGGTTGGTTTAATTTGTTGTTGTCAAGGGGCTTCGGTCATTGAAAGTTGGCTTCCGAAAGAAGTTTTAAAAAAGGAAGATATCAAACTTGAAAAAAGTAAAAAGCACTTTGACCATAATTATCCGTTTTATCAAATTTGGAATAGCGACTCTCTTTTATACAATATTTGTTTTTCTCTCGTTAAGCCTTATCCCGTATCTGCGGTGGTTTGGTATCAAGGAGAAAGCGATACGGCTGTAGACGAAGCAAAAATTTACGATAAAGAATTAAAATATTTGATTTCTTCTTGGAGAAAAGATTTTATAAATGAAGAAATCCCGTTTATAATCGTTCAAATAAACGATTTTGACTTGCGTAATGACGACGGATGGCATCTTATTCAAAAGGCGCAAGAAAAGGTGGCTTTAGAAACAGAAAACACATATTTAGTTAAGGCGAAAGATTATTGTGCGAACGAGAGTTCCGAAATTCATCCGCCGAAAAAACACGACTTGGCTTTGGCTATCGCAGACAAATTTTTATCGATATAAGGGGATTATTATGAGCTTAAAACACGAAAATAAGAAGCTTGTTTTTGGAGATACGTGGCACTTATCGGACGGCAAAAAAGTTCATATGTACTGTTTGCAATATAGGAAGGGAGATTTAGACCCTAAACTTAGTGAAGTTGGGGGTATTTCTCATTACTCTAGTAGCGATTTACTTAAATGGAAATTTGAAGGTCAAGTTTTAGAACGTGGAAAAGACGGTTCTTACGACGACTTGGATTTATGGACGGGTTGCACAATTTTTGAAAACGGCAAATATTATTTATATTATACTTCCCGTTCTTCTTGCGGTTATACGCAAAGCGTGTCGGTTGCAACGTCATTTGATAATAAGACGTATAAAAAACACGAAAAAAATCCGCTTTTTATTCCCGACAAAAAGTACTATGCAACGAGTGGAAAACCAAACAATTTGGCAGTTCACGGGAACGTTACTTTTAAAGATTACGATTGTAGGGATTTATGTGTTGTTAAAAACGAAGACGACGGATTCTATTATGGCTTTTTTGCAACAAGAATAAATAGCGACACGGCAACGAATACTGCCGTTATAGGTTTAGCCAAGTCTAAAGATTTAATAGTTTGGGAGCAACTTCCTCCCGCTTTTTCGCCAAAAGCATATCATTGTATAGAAACGCCCGATGTTTTTAAGATTAACGGCAAATGGTATATGTTGTGTCTTTCCGGCAACTGTTACGGTGGCAGAAAAAAAATTAAGGGCGAAAAGTTCCAAAGAATTACAATATACGGAGTTTCCGATAAAATTGAAGGGCCTTACAAAGAAGTTAAAGATAACGATTTAATAGTAAACAAAAACGCTTCGGCGGCATGCGCTAAGACCGTTTTACATAAAGGAAAGAGATATATTTTCTATTCCGAAGTATACGAAGACCCCGATGGACCGGTTGACGTTAGAATGAGTTTGCCTAAAATAGTTTCGTGTGATAAAAAAGGCAATTTATACTTAAAATGGTACGACAAAATTAAAAAATATTACACTAAAGACGTCTTTGAATTTAATAAAAACAACGTGTTAGACAATAAAGGCGAGTGGGGTTCGATAGCAAAATATAAATTTACTGAAAACGGCATTGAGTTTGCTTGTGAAAACGATTTTTCAGTATTGCCGTTTAACTACCAAATGCAAGATTTTGTGTTAGAAGGTAAAATCTGTAATGAAAACGCTATTTCTGCAGGTTTTGTGTTTGATTTAAAAGATAACCTTTTTGGTGAAGGATACGTATCTTTAATTGATTTTGAAGATAAAAAAGCAGAGATAACAAAAGTTAGAACTTTCCCGACTTTTGAAAAAAGAACAATAACAAAAAAGAAGTCTTATAATCTTAAATTGTTGGTACAAGAAAATACCGTAGAAGTTTATATAGACGATAAATTTATTTTCCATCATCTTTTGTATAGAACAGGCGGGAAGATTGGACTTTTCATTGAACACGGTGCGGTGAGAATAGAAAACTTAAAACTTCATGCTTTAAAAGATTTTTAGTTAATGTAAAAATACGTATTGACAAGTTAGCCTTTATATGTTACTCTAAACTTAAGAAAAAGAAAGGGAGATGATTAATATGGCTATTACTAAAAGACAAAAAGAATTAGACATTATTAAATGGGAAAAGAGCATAAAAATGGGTAAAGACGCTTGCGGTACTTTCGATTTTTGTATTAAATGCGATAAAACCAAAGAAAACCCTTGCGATAAAGCGTATACTGCGTTTAACAAAAAGCCTACGGTTAAAAAGACTGTAAAAAAATCTTCGGCGACTAAGTATAAAAAATAGAGCCCATTACGTTGCTTTATTAATAAAGTTGTGTTAAAATTTTAAAGGCTTTGATATTATCAAAGTCTTTTTTTAAGGAATTTTTACAATAAAATATATTGTCAGGACAAACTATTTATATGAAAATTTCAACAGAAATACAATCGATATCGAATATAGTGGGTTACGAAAAGGCTGTTTCTTATGTCGCACAAGCGGGATTTGACAATTTTGACATGTCTTTATTTAATATTTGTGAGTATTTTTGGGACAAAGGTGAATATATAGTTAACGAAAACAATCCTTTAAATAAAAAAGACTACATAAAATTCGTTCATAACTTAAAACGTATAGGACAAGACGGGGGAATTACATGTAACCAGTCGCATGCGCCTTTTCCCACAAGTTACTTAATAACAGACCACTTAAAAAAGGCGATAGAAATTACTGCCGAAATCGGCGGGAAGTATTGTGTTATTCACCCTGTAAACGATTATAACGTTTTTCAAAACGCAGAAATATTTAATAATCTTATTCCTTTTGCAAAAGCACATAACGTAATTATTGCCACCGAGAATATGTGGAACTGGAAGAACGACAAGGCGACAAGAGCGGCATGCAGTAACGCTGAAAATTTTAATAGTTTACTAGATACGGTGAATAGTGAATATTTAGTTGCATTACTTGATATCGGGCATGCGGAAATGATGCACGAAGAAGATTCTGACCCTACGTCTATATTTATTAAAAAGTTAGGCAATAGATTAAAATGTTTGCATATTCACGATAACGATAAGTGGCACGATTCTCATCAAATTCCGTTTTCTATGGATATAGATTACAACCCCATAATAAAAGCGTTAAAAGATATAAATTACGATGGCGAATTTACCTTGGAAGCGGATCAATATTTAAAAGGAAGAGATGAAGATAACGTTTTTAGCGGTGTTATAGACCTTAAAAAATCGGCTGATCGATTAGGAGAATTATTTGAAAGGATATAGATTTTTATGATTAAATATTTATTACCTAAAAACGGAAAATTTTATAAAGCCAACCTTCATACGCACTCTACGGTATCAGACGGAAGGTATAACCCCGAAGAAGTAAAACAAGAATACTTAAAAAGGGGTTATTCTATAGTCGCATTTACCGACCACGAAGTAATGGTTTCTCATAAAGAATTAAAAGATAAAAACTTTTTACCGCTTATCGGAATGGAAATAGGAATAAACGACAAAAGGTATTTTGATAACGAATTTAATAAAAATTATCACTTAAATTTGATAGCGGAAAAAGAAGAAAATTTATTATCGAGCGCTTTTAATTCTAAATATATACCTAGTAATTTAGAGCATACTAAAAAATATATAACCGAAGATATGGAAAAATTTAGCGATAAAACGGAAAGGGTTTTTTCGCAAAAATACGTTAATGACGTAATTAAAAACGCAAAAAAAGAAGGTTTTTTAGTTACCTTAAATCACCCTGTTTGGTCTATGCTAAACTATGACGATTACAAAAAAATTAAGGGGTTATTCGGGATAGAAGTTAATAACGGAGTTGGCGATTTTACAAAAATTCCCGAGAACGGGCAAGCGTATTTCGATATGCTAAGTGACGGGAAAAAGGTTTTGCCTATCTCTGCAGACGATATGCACCATAAGTTTTCTTTAGCAAAACATTTTATAGTTGTTAAAGCAAAAAACTTAGAGTATAATACTGTTATAAAAGCGCTTAAAAAGGGAGATTTTTATTCTTCTAACGGACCGGAGATTAAAGAATTATATTTCGATAACGTAAAAATGGAATTAAATATAAAAACGAGCGACGTTTATTCTATAGCATTTAAATGTAACGGAAGAAAAACAAAATCTTACGAATATAATAACGGTGAAAATTTAACCGTAAACGGCGCAGTATTTAATATTAAAGATTACGTAGACAGCGCACTTAATTTAAATGATATAAATTCTCAATATATTTACGCTTATATTGTTGGAATGAACGGCGAAATTGCAATGACGAGAGCGTATTACTTAAAAGATTTATTAAAAAAATAAGGAGACAGTTATGGATATTCTTGTTAATCACGAAAAATTAGGAAAAATAGAGGCGGCGGTTTTTGATTTTGACGGAACACTATCTAAACTTCGTGCAGGCTGGGAAAAGACCATGCTTCCTATGATGGTGGAATTTATTCCCGGAGAAAAAAGTGAAGTAGAAGAACTCGCTAAAAAATACATAGACGAATCGACGGGTATTCAAACTATTTTTCAAATGCAATGGATTGCCGATACCGTTAAAGAACGTGGTGGAAAACCTCTTGACCCTTGGGAATATAAGGCCGAATATTTAAAAAGGCTTATGAAAGACGTTGAAATAAGAAAACAAGAAGTAATAAACGGAAAAGTAGATAATTCCATTTATAAAGTTTTCGGTGGCGACGAATTTTTGAAAGGATTAGTCGATATGGGTGCAAAAATATATGCCGCAAGCGGAACGGACGAAGAAGACGTTATAAAGGAAGCGAGCATCTTAGGATTTGATAAATATTTTACAGAGATTAGGGGCGCTAAAAAGGGTTCGTTTAACTGTTCTAAAGAAGCAATTTTAAGAGAGTTGGTTAAGCCCGGTAAAAATTTATTGGTAGTAGGCGACGGGAAGGTAGAAATTGCGTTAGGTAGAGAAACGGGCGCTCTTACTTTAGGCGTTGCAAGTAACGATATTATAGGTTGCAACGATATAGATTTTGAGCCGAATAAATATAAACGCTTAAAAAATGCAGGCGCACACGCTATAGTTTCCGATTTTAGAGACGCTACAAAGATTTTAGGGTGGATATAAAATTTAATAAAATAAAGTCGCAAAATTAATTTTGCGACTTTTATTATACTTTTTTTAGATTATTTGGCTAAAACTTCTTTTGCGGTTTTTATAACGTTTTCAACGGTAAAGCCGAACTTTTGCATTAAAACGTTTGCAGGAGCGGAAAGACCGAATGTTTCCATACCGATAACTTTTCCATCTAAACCTACGTATTTATACCAAAAATCTTTTGCGCCTGCTTCAACGGCTACTCTTGCCTTAACACTTAAAGGAAGAACAGAGTTTTTATATTTAGCCGATTGTTGTTCAAATAATTCTACGCAAGGCATAGAAACTACTCTTGTGCTGATATTTTCCTTTTCTAATTCTTCGCTTGCTTTAATACACAAATTAACTTCGCTACCCGTTGCAATAAATATTAAATCGGGAGTTTTCTTTGAACTTTCTTTTATTACGTAACCGCCTTTTAACGCTTCTTTGCTTGAGCCTTGCAACATAGGAATAGTTTGACGTGATAAGAATAAACAAGTGGGTAGTTTGCCTGTTAAAGCAGAAATCCAACCTGCCGTTGTTTCTCTTCCGTCTGCGGGGCGGAAAACTTTTAAGTTAGGCGTTGCACGTAAACTGGTTAACTGTTCTATAGGTTCGTGCGTAGGTCCGTCTTCTCCTACGCCTATAGAGTCGTGAGTCAAAACGTACGTTACGGGAAGTTCCATAATAGCAGACATACGCATAGCGCCTTTCATATAATCGGAAAAAACCGCAAACGTTCCAACGTAGGGAAGCAATCCGCCGTGTAAATACATACCGTTTGCTATAGAAGCCATTGCGTGTTCACGAATACCGAAGTGCATATTTGTTCCTAATCTGTTATTAGCAGAATAGTGTTCACGACATTTCATATTCGTTTTATTCGCAGGTGCTAAGTCTGCGCTTCCGCCTATTAAGTTAGGCACTATTTCGGCAATTTTATTTAATACCGTGTTGCCGTATCCCCTTGATGCGTCGTCCTTTTCGTAAGTCCATAAACTTTCGTTATTAACTAAATCGGGAAGTTCTTTTTTATTCCATGCAATAAATTCTTTATAAAGGTCAGGATATTTTTTAGCATACTCTTCCATCATAAGTTTCCATGCTTTTTCTATACGTTTACCTTTATTTGCAAATTTTTTGCAATATTTAAATACTTCTTCGGGAACTTCAAAAGGAGCATAATTCCAGTTAAGATTTTCTTTTAATTTTGCAAGATTTTCTTCTCCTAAAGGCGAGCCGTGAGATTTTTCACTGCCTTGTAAAGGCGAGCCGTAACCTATTTCGGATTTAATTATTATTAAAGAGGGTTTTTCTTTTTCGGCTTTTGCCTTTTTAATTGCCTTATTTAGTGCCGATAAATCGTTTGCGTCTTTAACTTTTATTACTTGCCAGCCGAGTGCTTCGTGACGTTTACCTACGTCTTCACTAAAAGCTATATCGGTATTGCCTTCTATCGTTATATCGTTATCGTCGTATAAAACTATAAGTTTATTAAGTTTTAACGTGCCTGCAAGAGAAGCCGCTTCGTTTTCTATACCTTCTTGCATACAACCGTCTCCGCAAAGAACGTAAGTATAATGGTCGTAAACGTTAAAATTTTCTTTATTGAATTTTGCACTTAAATAAGTTTCTGATATAGCCATACCTACTGCGTTTGCTATTCCTTGACCTAAAGGACCCGTAGACGTTTCAACACCGGGGCAAACGTTTACTTCTGGGTGACCGCTAGCTATAGAATTTAATTGACGGAAATTTTTAATATCGTCTATCTTGATTTTATATCCAAATAAATAAAGAAGAGAATATAAAAGCATAGAGCCGTGACCTGCGGATAAAATAAATCTGTCTCTATTAATAAAGTTAGGATCTTTTGGATTAAAAACCATATTAGAGTAAGCGCTAAACCCGATAGGGGCTGCGCCTAAAGGTAAACCGGGGTGACCGGAATTGGCTTTTTGTATCGCTTCTGCCGATAGAATCCTTATTGCATTTACTGAAAGTTGTTTAATGTCTTGCATAATACACTCCTAAAAATATTATATTTAAATTATAAAACAACGCCCTATTTTTTTCAAGCCTTTTTATCATTTGTTTTTAAAAAAACTTGTATAATTTAATTGTTTATGTTAAAATGTATAATGAAAAAGAATAGTTATTAAAACGGAGAATATGTTATGGACGATAAACAATTTGTAAAAGAAATAGCCGATATTAACGAAGATTTTGCCAAATGGTATACGGACGTTGTGTTAAAAACCGAACTTGTTGATTACGGACCGGTTAAAGGCACTATGGTAATTAGACCGTACGGCTATGCAATATGGGAAAATATTCAAAAAGATTTAGACAGTAGATTTAAAAAGACGGGCGTTAAAAACGCATATTTCCCGTTATTAATACCTATGAGTTACTTTACAAAAGAAGCCGAACACGTAGAAGGTTTTGCTCCCGAAGTTGCAGTAGTAACCCATGCGGGCGGAGCAAAGTTAGAAGAGCCGTTAGCAATAAGACCTACGAGTGAAACCATAATAGGCACTATGTATTCTAAATGGATTCAATCTTATAGAGATTTGCCCGTTTTAATGAATCAATGGTGCAACGTTATGCGTTGGGAAAAAACGACACGTCCTTTTTTAAGAACGAGTGAGTTTTTATGGCAAGAAGGTCATACCGTACATTCTAGCGAAGAAGAAGCAATTGAAGAAACGATGAAAATGCTCGAAGTCTACCGTTCTTTTGCAGAAGAGACTTTGGCAATTCCGGTCATCACGGGTAGAAAAACCGAAAAAGAAAAATTTGCAGGCGCAGTTGCTACTTTCGGTATGGAAGCCATGATGCTTGACGGAAAGAGTTTGCAAGCAGGTACTTCTCATTATTTAGGTCAAAACTTTGCTAAAGCGTTCGACATTAAATATTTAGATAAAGACAGTAAATTAAAATTAGGCTATACCACTTCTTGGGGCGTATCCACAAGATTAATCGGTGCGGTAATTATGGCGCACGGCGACCAAAGGGGATTAGTTTTACCGCCTAAAGTTGCACCTATTCAAGTCGTAATCGTACCCGTTGCCGTACATAAGGGCGGGGTTATAGAAAAGGCAAAAGAAATAGAAGCCGAATTATTAAAACTAAATATCCGTGTAGAAACTGACGTTAGAGATATGAGCCCCGGTTGGAAATTCAACGAGTGGGAAATGAAGGGCGTTCCTATAAGAATAGAAATAGGGCCTAAAGATATAGAAAACGGCGTTGCCGTAGTTTGCCGTCGTGATAACTTAAGTAAAGAAAACGTTGCGATAGAAAACTTGGCGAATACCGTAAACGGATTATTAGATGAAGTTCAAAAAGACATGCTCGTTAAATCGAGAAAAATCCGTGATTCCAAAATAGTTGAAGCAGACAGTTTAGACGGTATAATAAAGGGCGTTGAAGGGAAGAATTTCGTTAAAGCGGGCTGGTGCGGTTGTCAAGAATGCGAAGATAAAGTTAAAGAAGTTGCACAAGCGACTGCAAGAGTAATGTGTGACGATGAAGGTGTTCCTTGTAAATGTGCTATATGCGGAAAACCCGCAAAACATAAAGTTATCTTTGCAAGGGCATATTAAGGGGTTTTATGAAAGATATATTAATAATAAAAGAAGACTTTTTTTCAAACGGATTTACGGGTGAATATTTAACTAAAAGCGAAATAATCGCTATTTTAGTAGTTTCCCTTGCTGTAATAATAGGCTTTTATTTATTACGTTCGTTCGGTCTGTATAAAATGTCTAAAAAGGCGCAAATGAAAAATAACTTTATGTGCTTTTTGCCTTTTGTTTGGCTTTATAGAGCAACGGAGTTATCGGGGAAACAAGTATTTTTCGGAAACAAGATAAAACGTTTGCCTTTATTATTCTTTATTATTTTTACAGTTTGTGAATTGACTCTTTTAGTAATGAATTTCCTTTTATATTTCCCGTTAATAGGGTACTATTTAAGCGGTGGAAGTTTTTGTTATTCGGAAAGTTACAATTTAGCAATGCAAGAAGGATTCGTTCCTTATTTTTGCGGAGAATTTTCTTCGCCGTTCTTTGTGGGAAGCGACATTGTTTATCCTTATCAAAATATCTCGTCTATGGCAAAGGCGATTTACGTTTTAAGCCTTATTTCGAATATTTTCGAAATAATACGTTATATTGTTGTTTTAGACATGGCGTTTGCGTTATTTAGAAAATACTGGCCAAAACATTATATTTTGGCGGGAATTTTAAGCATATTCGGGCTTTTCCCGATATTCGTTTTTGCTAAAAGAAACGCAGAGCCCGTTGACTATATGGAATATTTAAAGCGTAATTTTCCCAACAGATTTTATTACGGTGGGCAAAACCCGTATCAAAACGGTGGAAATTATCAAAACAATAATAATGCGGGTGAGCCTTTTTCGGATTTTAATAAAACCGATAAAGAAAAGAATAACGACGACCCGTTTGAAGAATTTAGCAATAAATCTAATAGAGATAAGGACGATAAATAATGATAGGCGATTGTATTGCGGCAATCTCGACTAGTTTAGCACCTTCCGGCGTTGCCGTTATAAGAATGAGTGGAGACGGCGTTTTAGAAATTGCTGAAAAAATGTTTATACCCGTTGGGAAAACCAAGGTTAAAGATTTTATTCCTAATAAAATGTATGTCGGTGAAGTTTTGGCAGACGGTTTTAACGACTACGGAATGTGCGTTTATTTTAAATCGCCCAAAAGTTTTACGGGTGAAGACAGTGTAGAGTTCCATATTCACGGCGGAATTGCAATAACAAAAGGCGTTTTGCGTTCTTGTTTATCGAACGGGGCAAGACTTGCGACAAAAGGCGAGTTTACAAAACGTGCTTTTATTAACGGAAAACTTTCTTTATCTTCTGCAGAAGGACTAATCGATATGATAAACAGCGAAACGGAAGGCTCTGTTAAAGCGGGATATTATTTATACAGAGAAAAACTCTCTAATAAAATAACCGATTTGCAAAACAGTTTGTTAGACGCTTTATCTGAAATTGAAGCCGATATGGATTTTCCGGAAGAAGATTTAGAAGTAAATTCAAGATTAACGGCAAAAAAAACCATAGCCTACGTATTAAAAGAATTAGAAAGTTTGCTTTATAGTTACAGAACGGGGCGAACTATTAAAAACGGCGTTAAAATAGGAATCGTTGGGAAGCCAAACACAGGCAAAAGTTCTTTACTTAACGCACTTTTAAATTACGATAAAGCGATAGTTTCGGATATTGCGGGAACTACGAGAGATGTTGTTGAAGGCAATATAGATATAAACGGAGTAAGGTTTTTCTTTTCCGATACGGCAGGAATTAGAGAGTCGAGCGACAAAATAGAAAGTTTAGGCGTAGACTTATCTAATAAAATTCTTAAAGAAAGCGACCTTGTACTTTTTGTCGTAGACAAATCCGATTTCGACAAAAACGATAAAGAAATTTTAGATAAACTTAAAAATATCAATAAAATAACCGTTATAAATAAATGTGATATAAATTCCGATTTGCCTATTAATGGCGATTTAGAAATTTCTGCTTTACATAATATAAACATTGAAAAATTAAAAGAATTGATATATACTAAAACGGTTGAAAGCGGATTTGATTTAAACTCCGACTTTTTATGCGAAGAAAGACATTTTAATGCGATAAAAAGTGCTTGTGAAATTTTAAAAAGCGCATTAGAAAATATCGACAGCGTGCAATTAGATTTGCTTGCAATAGACGTTAAAATGGTTTGGTCAAAACTCGGTGAAATTACGGGCAAAACGGCAAGCGAAGATATAATAGACAATATTTTTAAAAAATTTTGTGTGGGGAAATAGTTTAGGAGATAAAATGGAAATTTGGCAAGCGATAGTTTTAGGAGCAGTTCAGGGTTTTGCGGAGTTTTTACCCGTTTCTAGTAGTGGACATTTAATTTTGTTGCAAAACTGGTTCGGCATTACAGAGAATACGCTTTTTTATACAGTAATGCTCCACTTGGGGACTTTAATTCCCGTTGTTGTAGTTTTATTTAACGAAATAATAGGGCTATTTAAAAACAAGTGGAATAGATTTTGGCTTTTGGTTTTAGCGACTATTCCCGCAGGACTTTTCGGATTAGTGTTTGAAAAAATAATCGGTATAGAAGACTTATTTAAAGATAATATTTGGCTACTTTCGATAACCTTTACTTTAACCGCTATAGAATTGTTTTTTGCTGAAAGAAGAGCAAAAAGCGTTACGCTTAGTTATCCGATTAACGTTAAAACTTCTTTTATTATGGGTTGCGGTCAAGCGGTGGGCGTTTTGCCGGGGTTATCAAGAAGCGGATCTACTTTAACTTTCGGAACGTTTGCTAAAGTTTCTCCGAAAGAAAATGCGGCGTTTACCTTTTTAATGAGTATTCCTATAATTTTGGCGGCGTTATTCCTTTCTACAGTCGATATAATTAAAGAAGGGAATATAGGCGAAATTAGTGCTTTACCTTTGATTTTCGGCGTTGTTACCGCAATATTAACAGGGTATATTGCAGTAAAATTTATGTTATCTGTTATTAAAAAAGCAAACTATAAATGGTTTTCTTTATACCTTGTTTTAATTTCCGTTGCAAACTTAATAGTTTATATATTCTAAGGAGAAAAAATTATGAAAAAGTTTTTTGAAGAATTTAAGAAATTCATCACCCGTGGTAACGTTTTAGACATGGCTGTCGGCGTTATTGTCGGCGGTGCTTTTACCGCTATCGTTACCGCATTAACGTCTAACATTTTGCAACCGTTTATCAACTGGATTATTTATTTAATCGCAGGTTCGGACGGCTCACTTGACGGCGTTTACACCTTTCTAGTAGGAAATGCTACCGATTTAACAAACGCAATTTATATCGATTGGGGCGCATTTATATCCGCTATCATCAACTTCTTGCTTATTGCTTTCGTTTTGTTCTGCGTTGTAAAAAGTATTAATTCCATACAAGAAAAGAACGAAAAAATTAAAAACGGTTTATCTAAAAAGATGCTTTCTAAAGAAGATTATAAAAATCTTAAAAAATTAGGCATTAAGTTAACCGACAAAAAAGCCGTTGATAAGTACATAAAAGATAAAGAAGCCGAAGAAAAAGCAAAATTAGAACAAGAGCAAAAGGAAGCCGAAGAAAAAGCAAAATTAGAAAGAGAAAATAATCCGACTACCGAAGACTTGTTAAAAGAAATATTAAAAACGTTAAAAACAAAATAAAAAATATTTAACAATATTAAGCAAGGCTAAACTGCCTTGCTTTTTTTGTATAAAAATTTTTAAATTAACGTGTAAAATCCTTGCAAAAAACTATTCGTTATGATAGAATAATTTAGCAAAAAAACACACTCGTGCAGTTTTAGGCTTTCGTGCTTGTAAAAAATTTATCTTAATTTACAAGTGTTGCCTATAAATAAAAACGGCGAGGAGGAATAACGGAGGTTATTATGGCAGTTATCACAATGAAACAACTCCTAGAAACAGGAGTTCACTTCGGTCACCAAACAAGACGTTGGAATCCGAAAATGAAAAAGTACATTTTTGGCGAAAGAAACGGTATTCATATTATCAACCTTGAACAAACGGTTGAATTAATTGAAAAAGACGTTTATCCTTTCGTTGTAGAAATGGCAAAAACAGGCAAACCTATTTTATTTGTAGGCACCAAAAAACAAGCGCAAGACGCTATAAAGGAAGAAGCAGAACGTTGCGGTCAATTCTACGTTAACAGCAGATGGCTCGGCGGTACGCTTACAAACTTTAAGACCATAAGGTCCAGAATTGAGAGATTAAACAAACTCAATAATATGGAAAAAATGGGCGAATTCGATTTACTTCCTAAAAAAGAAGTTGCAGAACTTAAAATCGAAAGAGATAAGTTAGAAGAAAATCTCGGCGGTATTAAGGAAATGAGAACACTTCCTTGCATGATGTTCATCGTTGACCCCGACGAAGAAGATATAGCGGTTTTAGAAGCAAAGAAATTAAATATTCCTATCGTTGCTATAACCGATACTAACTGCGACCCAGACGTTGTTGACCACGTAATTCCTGGAAACGACGATGCAATAAGAGCAGTTAAATTAATTGCTTCCGTTATTGCAGACGCAGTTATCGAAGCAAATCAAGGCGTTCAAATCGATAAAGAAGAAGTAGAAGAAACTGAAACTGTTACTATGGAAAGCGCTAATTTAGACGTTCCAGTTGAACAAGAATAATTAATAGGAGAATAGAATTATGTTTACAAGTCAAGACGTAATGGAACTCCGTAAAAAAACCGGAGCAGGAATTTCCGATTGTAAAAAAGCTTTAACCGAAACTGACGGCGACATGGAAAAGGCATTAGATTTTTTAAGAGAAAAAGGTATTGCTACCGCTGCCAAAAAGGCTTCTAGAATTGCCGCAGAAGGTATTGTTTATGCTAAAGTTAGCGGTAAAACGGGTGTTTTGGTAGAAGTTAACTGCGAAACAGACTTCGTTGCTAACGGCGACCAATTTAGGGCGTTTGTTGATTCCGTTGCAGATTTCGTATTAAATAACAACGTTAAAGATTCTGAAGAATTAATTAAGGCAAAGGAAGAAGAAACTATTGCTATCACCGCAAAAATAGGTGAAAAAATCGCTATCCGTCGTTTTGCTAAATATTCCGTAGATAACGGCGTAGTAGAAAGTTATATTCACATGGGCGGAAAAGTTGGCGTTTTAGTAGTATTAGAAGGTTGCGATTGCGACGAAGTAAAGGCTTTGTCTCACGATATAGCACTTCAAATTGCCGCTGCTAAGCCTTTATACTTAAAACCGGACGAAGTTCCCGCAGAAGTTTTAGACCACGAAAAGGAAATATTAAAAGCGCAAGCACTTAACGAAGGCAAACCCGCTCAAATCGTTGACAGAATGGTTGAAGGCAGAGTTAAAAAGTATTACGAAGAATTTTGTTTACTTAATCAAGCGTTCGTTAAAGACCCGTCTGTTACTATTGATTCTTTGGTTAAAAATCTATCTTCTAAAGCAAATAAACAAATCTCTATTAAAACTTTTACCCGTTTTGAAATGGGCGAGGGTTTAGAGAAGAAAGTTAACGACTTTGCAGCAGAAGTTGCCGCTCAAATGAAAAAGTAATTAATTTTTATAAAAAATAAAAAGTCCGATTTAATGTCGGACTTTTTTATTATTCAAAATTTATCTGTTAGACCCAATAAATAATCTGAAGAAACATCTAACTCCTTACATAATAAATATAATGTGTCGATAGAAGGCGTAATTCTTCCTGACTTATAATCTGTTATGCATTGTTTAGAAACGCCTATAAGTTTTGCAATTTCCACTTGTGTTTTTCCGCAAGTTTTTAATAATTCGTTAAATCTTTTTTTAAATTCCATAACAATATTATATGTAAATTAGTACGTTAATACTTGACAGTACACTAAAAACTGACTATAATATAAAAAAACACAAAAGGAGAAAAATATGTTTTGTAAGAATTGTGGGAAAGAAATAGACGATAATGCTTATGTTTGCCTTCATTGTGGTGCGAAAATAAAAGAAGAAAATAGTTTCTTTGAACCGAATACAAACGGTATAGCTATTGCCGGATTTATTTGTTCGTTTTTTATACCTCTTTTAGGTTGGATTTTTGGTGGAATAGGTTTAAGTAGGGCAAATAAACGTAACGGTAAAGGTAAAAATTTATCGATAGCAGCTTTAGTTATTGCGACTGTCTTATTCTTTTTGAATTTAAATATTTTGTTATAATTTAATATTTTAAGGAAATTGTAAAAAAGTCCGATTTAATGTCGGACTTTTTTTATGTCATATTTTCGGCAAAAATTTTAGTAATTTAATAAATTATTTAATTATTAGTATCATTTTTATTTGTACAATATTTTTTACAAATGGTTATATACGTTGAATATGTTTTGTTAGAAAATTTAATTATAGATTATTTACTTATGAAAGCCACGCTTAAAATCACTAAAAAAAAGTCTTTTAAGTTTAGGCTTTTTATTTCGGTCTTGTTCGGTGCGGGGTTTTCGGTTTTTTACCCTTTAATAGAAAATTTAAAAGTTTTATCTTTTATATTAAAAATTTTAGTTGGGCTAATAATGACGTTAATTTGCGCTGATTACAAAGGGATAAAAGAATATTTTAAGTTTACCGCAGTTTTCTTTTTGTTTACTTTTTCCGTAGGCGGGGGTATTAGCGGAATTTTTGGAGCATTTAACGTTAAAAGCGGTGAAGAAGTATTTTATTTATTATCAGTTATTCCTATATATTTAATCATAAAGTTAATCGAAAAAGGAATTATGTTTTTATACAAAAGAAAAACCGTTTTTAATTTTACTTACGATTGCGTAATCTCTGTTAACAATAAAAGTATAAAATGCAAAGGGTTTATGGATACGGGAAATTCTTTATACGACGGGAATTATCCTATTATTTTAATAACTCAAAAATTAGCGTTAAAGTTGATTGATTTTAAATCGTTTTCCTTCGTTAAAAAAGTAGCGATAAAAACGGTAAACAAAAATTCTTTTATTTCGACAATAAAACCCGATTTTGTTTCTATTAATATAGACGGAAGAGAATATAAATATACTGAAGTGAAATTAGGGATAATAAAAAACGAATCGGGAAGTTTTTACGACCTTATACTTCACCCCGATTTAATAGGAGAAATTTATGAATCTAAAAATATTATTAAAGAAGTTTCTTGATTTATTTTCAATAAACGAAAACGTAATCAACTACATATCTAACGGCGAAGCCTTGCCCGCTCCCTTTTCACCCGAAGAAGAAGCGGAAAAAATAAAAAACTTATCGATAGGCGACGAAAAAGTAAAAGACGAATTAATAGAGCATAATCTTCGGCTTGTAGTATATATTGCAAAGCGGTTTGAAAACACGGGCGTAGATACGGACGATTTAGTTTCGATAGGAACAATAGGCTTAATTAAAGCCGTTAATTCTTTTAACTTAGAAAAGAACATAAAACTCGCAACATACGCATCTCGCTGTATAGAAAACGAAATACTTATGCATTTAAGAAAAACAGTAAAAGTCAAGTCCGAAATTTCTATAGACGAACCGCTTAATACGGATACGGACGGAAACGAACTGCTTTTATCTGACGTTTTAGGAACCGACGAAGACGCTGTTTATAAGCGAATAGAAAACGGCGTGGAAACGGACTTACTAAAGGAAGCGTTATTAAAATTAAACAACAGAGAAAAGGAAATAATGGAATTAAGATACGGATTAAACGGAAAAGAAGAATATACTCAAAAAGAAGTTGCAGACCTTCTTGGAATATCTCAGAGTTACATATCGAGATTAGAGAAAAAGATTATAGGCAGACTAAAAAAAGAATTAAAAAAATTAGTATAAAAATTTTTGCTTTGCCAATACTTATAAAACCCGATACATAAGGAGGGTTTATGAGTAAGGTTATAATTTGCGGAATTAATACTTCGCTTTTACCTAAAATTACCGAAGAGGAATCTAATATTTTATTAGAGAAAGTAGCAAAAGGCGATAAAAGTGCAAGAGACGAATTTATCGTTTCTAATATGAGACTCGTTTTATCGGTAATAAAAAGATTTTGGGCGAGTAAAATTAATTCGGACGATATTTTTCAAGCGGGAATGATAGGTCTAATTAAGTCCGTAGATAATTTTAATCCCGAATTTAACGTTAAATTTTCTACTTATGCCGTTCCTATGATAATAGGTGAAATAAAAAGATTTATAAAAGGGTCTAACTCACTTAGAATTGCAAGGAGCATTAGAGATACCGCTTATAAAGCCCTAAAAACAAGATCTGAATTAGAAAAACAAGATAAAGATTCATCTATGGAAAGTATCGCAAAAGAAATGAACGTTGCGGTAAGTGAAGTAGTTTACGCTTTAGACGCAATTTCAGATACCGTTTCTTTATACGACCCCGTTTACAGTAAAAACGGCGACGAATTACTTTTAGTAGATCAACTTGGCGACGACAAAAATACCGACGAACTTTGGACGGAAAACGTGGCAATAGAGAGTGCTTTTAATAGATTAAAAGAAAGAGAACAAAAAATAATTTCCTTAAGATATTTTGAAGGGAAAACCCAAACGGAAATAAGCGAAGAAATAGGAATTTCGCAAGCGCAAGTAAGCAGACTTGAAAAAAATGCACTTAACGAAATTAAAAACGGAATTAGAATATAATAATAAAAAAAATCGGCGATCAATTGACCGCCGAATTTTTTAACCTAAACTAAAACGTATCTTTGTAAGCTTTGCCGAACTTAAATGCCGGAACTTTGCTTGCAGCAATTTTAATTTTAGCACCTGTTTTAGGATTGATACCTTCACGAGCAGCTTTTTTCTTAACTTCATAAGAACCGAATCCGGAAATTTGGATCTTATCGCCTTTTTTCAAAGCGGTTGTAACTGCTTTAATGTAACCGTCTAATGCGTTAGAAGCATCTTTTAAGGTTAAACCTGCGTTATTTGCGATTTCTCTAATTAATTCACTCTTATTCATTTTTATAAATCCTCCTTAAGACTTATTGTATTTATTATACCATATTTTTACAGAATTACAATACTTTTTTTAAAAAAATTAGCGAAAAATTACAAAAAAGGGTATTTTTGAGTTTTGTTAGAGCAAAACTTGACTTTTTTAACTTAATTTTATATGTTTTTAGTATGAAAACCAAACAAATAAACAAAGAAATAACTAAAATATTAAAAGATAATAATTTAACGGATATAGAAATATATTTTAACGAATATTTAACTTCGTTAGACGATATTTTAAAAAATTATGCGCCTTCGGGAAGCATTGCTTTTATTACCGATATTAAAAGTTATAACACGGATTTATTAAAGCACGTTAAAAAACTAAACAGAAAAATTTACACGATTTTTTTAGAAGAAAAAAATACTTATGAGTATAACGATTTTTTAGAACTTTTTAATCTTCCTATAGATACGAGAGTAGTTATATCTTTTAATCCTAATTTATTTGAGCCGTGTTTATTTTTTTGCGAAATAAGAAACGCTTATGCGATTTTTATTCCAAACGGTATCGACTTTAAAACGGCGTTTTACAAAAAAGCGTCTTTCTTTCTTACTTCTTCTATAAACAGGGTTAACATTTTTATAAAGCGTTTTATTATTTTAGACGAAAGAGTTTTAAATTTTAAAAATTTAACTAATAAAAACTTATTAAGACATATTTTATGCGGGCTTTTTTCTTTTATAGATTACAAAATTTATATAACTTATTTTAATAAAATTTTAAGTGATAAAATAAATAATAATTTTTACGGCATTTTAGATAAACTGTCAAATTTTAATATTAACGACATAGAAAAGGAAGAACTTTTTTCTTATCTATTAAAAATAAACCTATATAATTACATATTTTGCGGGGATTTATTTTTGCATTCTTCTCTTTTTTCGGCGTTAGTTAACGTTAAGGGCGATAAAGATAGATTTATTAATAAATTAATAAAAGCCGAACTCTATTTTTACGAAAAATATTTATTTAGTGAGTTTAATACAAAAATTTACGTCGTAGATTACGAAAAAAGAATTGATTATTTATCAAAATTATTCGGACTTAGTAAAAGTTATATAACGCACGGCTTATACTTTCAGTTAAAAAGCTTAGAAAACAAAAAAGCGGACTTTTCTTATTTAATTAAAGATTATAACGCCGTAAAAATAATATGCGCTAAAAACAGAATAACAGCAAAAGATAAAAAAGGAGAAAATTTTGACGATATTAAAATGCGTTTACTTTGTAGCGGAGATTTAATAGATACGTTTAACGGGTATAGCGTTATAAGGGATAAATGGCATTTAGATATATAAAAGAATAAAAAAAGATAAACGTGGCAATAATCCTTTTGCTTTTTAGCAAAGGGATTATTTTATGTTTAAAAAAACGCTTTACATATTTTTTATAAGTATATTTTTATTTTTTATTTACTGCCAAAACAGTGTTCCCGTTTTTTTCGATTATTCGGATAATTTTTACGTTTATATAAATAAAAATTCTTCGCAATGTAATATCGTAAAAGCAAACCGATTTGACTATTTGTTTTTAAGAAATAAAAAGGGCATGAGTTGTACGGTAAATAAAGGAATAGACGAATTAAGAATATTAAAAGATTTTAATGCCGAAGTTAAGTTTACCGAAAAATACATAAACGGCTATTCGGTTTATGCTTACTCAAATAAAATAGATAATTTTATAACGTTAAAAAAAAGCAGAGTAAATATTCAAATTTATATCGAGAGTGACAGAATAATCGTAGGCACGCCTATAATTTACGGAAGTTTTTAAAAATAGGTATATAAATTATTTTTAAGTTAATAATGAAAGGGATAGGATTTTAGGAGGTAAATTATGAGTAAATCCAATGGAAAAGTTATAAACTTTTTAAGAAAGAACGCCGCAATTTTTATTATTGCTATTTGTATTATTGCAATAGGTTTAACGGTAACTTTAACCGTATTAGAAAAAGACAAACTGTTAGATAATTCCGGTATTATAGAAACGGGTGGCGATATAGAAGATGAAACGCAAACTTCCGGAACGGAAACGGGAGAAGATACGCCTACTGACCCCACTCCCGTAGTAGAAACGGTAGAATTTATTATGCCTGTATTAAACCCTAACTCTGTATCCGATTATTCCGAAACCATGGTATTTAACAGTACGCTTAACAGGTTTAATTCGCATAAGGCAATAGATTTTTATGCAGACGAAGGCGCTAAAGTCTATGCGGTTTACGGAGGAACGGTTGAAAGCATAGAGTATTCTTTGCTTACGGGATATACAATAACGTTAGACCACGGAAACAATTTAAAAACCGTATATAATTCGCTTTTAGACGGCGATACTGTTACAATAGGAGATCGTGTAGAACAAGGAGAAATTATAGGCGAAGTATCTTCGAGTAACCGCCAAGAATATAAAGACGGAACGCATCTTCATTTTGAAGTAAAAGAAAACGGCGAATTTATTAATCCCGCAAAGTATTTGGTTTTTAACGAAAAGTAATAAAAAAACTAAAATCATAAATTAAATTATCCTCGAATAAAATTAATAAAGAGATTTTATTCGGGGATTTTTTATGAAAAAAACAGCGTGTTTAATTTTATGTTTTATTTTAATTTCGTCTTGTTTTATATTTTCTTCTTGCGAAAAAGAAAACGGCAAAATAAACAAATACGAAATAGAGTGCGTTTTAGAAGACGAACATACGCTTAAAGGGGTGGAAAAAGTAACTTTTTATAATTATTCCGAAAACGCCTTTAGCGTTTTAAAATTTAATCTTTACGGCAACGCTTTTAGAAAGGACGCTTTATATAAACCTTACGACGAACAGTTTTATTTAAGCGCATATCCTAACGGGGAAAGTTACGGGTATATGAACGTGGAAAAAGTGTGTTTTTTTAATAGAGAGTTAAATTTTAACGTTTTAGGGGAAGACCAAAACGTTTTATGCGTTAATTTAGAAGAAGAAATTTATCCTGAAGAAAGCGTTACCGTTACCGTTTATTACACCTTAAAACTTGCCGAAGTTATAGGCAGAACGGGAGTGTTTAACGGGATTATTAATCTTGCGAATTTTTATCCGATTTTATGCGCTATAGAAAGGGAAGAGTTTTACGAGTGTAAATACTATTCGATAGGCGATCCGTTTTTTTCTGACGTTTCCGACGTGAAAGTTACAATCACGTACGACGAAGAATACGTTTTAGCCTCTTCGGGAACATTAAAAAGTTTTAGTAACGATTCTAAAAAATCTACTTCCGTTTACGAAATGAAAAACTGTCGGTCTTTTGCTATGGTCCTTAATAAAGATTTTGAAATGATGTCTAAAGAGATTAATGGCGTTAGGGTTAACTACTATTATTATAAAGACGATACTCCGCAAAAATCTTTAGACGTTGGAGTAAGCGCAGTAGAATTATTTTCCGAACTGTTCGGAACGTATATTTATAGCGAGTTAAATATAGTAGAAACAAATTTCGTTCAAGGCGGTATGGAATTTTCGGGGCTGGTTTTTATAAGTTCCGATTTAGATAAAGATTCTTATTTTGAAGTAATAGTTCACGAAACGGCGCATATGTGGTGGCAAACTGCCGTAGGAAATAATGAAATAGAATACGGGTTTTTAGACGAAGGGCTTGCGGAGTATTCCGTAATTTTGTATTACGAAAAATATTCTGACGATAAAAACGCAAGAAAAGATATGGTTAAACTTGCCGAAGATTCGTATAAATCTTTTTGTTCGGTTTACGATATGCTTTATAACAAAGTAGATACTTCTATGATAAGAAGTTTAAATGATTTTAACAGCGATTACGAATATGTTAATATCGCTTATATGAAAGGATGTTTATTATTTGAAAATTTAAGAGAGTTTATAGGCGACCAAAAATTCTTTTCGGGATTACGAAGATATTACGAAACTTATAAATTTAAAAACGCCACCCCTTATGATTTAGAAGGAGTATTCGAAAAATTAGGCGCAGACACCAACGGATTTTTCGAATCTTTTTATAACGGAAAGGTAATTCTTTGATTTTTTTACATAAATTTGTATAAAATAAAAATTATTTATTGACAAAACTTTTATTAAATGATAAACTTATAAGGCATATTGATGGGTGGAGTTTACCTATTTTTGGAGTAAATATGAAAAAGTTTATCAAAATAATTATCTTATCAGTTTTATTAATAATTTCTACTTGCATGCTTTTCGCTTGCGGAAGTGATGAAGACGTTAGCGAAAAAGGTTTACGTTACAGTTTAAAATTCGACGATAACGACGTTAAATATTACACCGTAGTAGGTTACGTAGACGACGGAACGGAAAAATTAGTTATCCCTAAAGAACATAACGGCGTTAAAATTACTACTATTAAGTCAAACGTTTTTAGCGGTAACGATACAATTAAAGAATTAGTTATTCCAACTTCTATAGAAACCATACAAGAAGGCGCTTTATCTAATATGAAAAAATTAGAAAAAGTAACCCTTCCTTTTATCGGTAAAACCGCAATTTCAGACGCATATTTCGGTGAAACGGGAAAAATTGCAAATAAATCAGTTGATAAAGAAAGAACGTTTGGATTTTTGTTCGGAACGGAAAGTTACGAATTCGGCGTTGAAGTAACGCAAAACTTTAACTCTTCTAGCGCAGATACGTTTACTTACTATATGCCTATGACGTTAAAAGAAGTAAGCGTTGATCCGTTAAATAACTACGGAATTCCTTTCTATGCTTTTAGCGGAAACGAATATTTAGAAAAAGTTAACTTAAGCGAAAAAGTAAATAAAATAGGCGATTATGCGTTTAACTCTTGCGAATTTATTAATAATATCGAAATTCCAAGCGCAGTAACTTATATAGGCAAATACGCTTTTGCTAATACTTCGAGTTTGAAAAACATTACGTTTAACGACGGAGATGGCGATTTAATTATTAAAGACTTTGCATTTACAAATTCAGGAATAGAAAGCATTACGCTTCCGAACAATATTAAAGTTATTGGCGAACGTGCTTTTAAAGACGCCAAATCGTTAAAAACCGTTTCATTTAACTCGGAAATTAACGACGTAGAAATTTTAGATTACGCTTTCTTCGGAGATTCCGCTTTAGTGAAATTTAACTCCGCATATGAAAATGTTTTAGACTTTACCGGAATTAAAACCGTTGGCGTTTGGGCATTTGCAAATCTTGGCGAAAACGAATTTGGCGTTATACAAGGAAACGCCGACATTAACGAAACGGCTTTTTACGGCACGGTAATTTGCGACGACTAATTTATAATTTTTAATTTATCGCCCTATCGAAAAAAATTTTCGATAGGGCGTTTTTTTATTTGACAAAGGGGTATAATGCGAATATAATTTTAATTGCAACTAATTTGGTTGCAATTTAGGAATAAGTAAAATGAAATTATCGTCAAAAACGCATTACGGATTAATGGCTTGTCATATTTTAGCGGTTAATTATCCCGACAAAATGGTTTCCGCAAGTATGCTTGAAAGTAGAATTTCCGTTTCGGGTAAATATTTAGAAAAGATAATGAGAATGTTGTCTAAAAGAAAAATAGTTACCGCAAAAAAGGGAGTTAGTGGGGGATATTATTTAAATAGACCGCCAAAGGATATTACGGTTGGAGAAATTGTAAGAACGCTTGAAGACGATATGGAAATAATCGAGTGTGTTTCTAAAGACGGAAAATGTAAATGTTGTCCGCAAAGCAAGGTTTGGAAAAAACTTTACGAAGGTATAAACGGATTTTTAGACGGTATAACGTTAGACCAAATGGCAAAAGGAGAATTTTAATAATATGGTAAAAACGCCGATATATTTCGACCACGCTGCAACAACGCCCGTCGACAAAAAAGTACTAGAAAAAATGATGCCGTATTTTACGGAAAATTTCGGCAATGCTAACAGTCAGCACGTTTTCGGCAGGAACGCAGTAAAAGGAGTTGACGAAGCGAGAGATACTATTGCAAAATTAATAAACGCTAAACCAAACGAAATATATTTTACTTCGGGCGGAACGGAAAGCGATAATTGGGCGCTTCGTGGAATTGCCAAAGCGTATAAAGAAAAAGGTAAACATATTATAATTAGTCCTATAGAACATGCCGCAATGCTTTCTACAGCAAAAGAATTAGTAAAAGAAGGGTTTGACGTTTCTTATATGAAAGTCGACAGCGAAGGTTTTATCGATTTAGAAGACTTAAAAAAGCAGATAAGAAAAGATACTATTTTAATTTCTTGCATGATGGCGAATAACGAAGTTGGAACGATTGAGCCTATAAAAGAAATGGTTAAAATCGCAAAAGAGCATAATATTATTACTTTTACGGACGCAGTACAAGCACTCGGCGTTTTAGATATAGACGTTTTAGATTTGGGCGTAGATTTAATGAGTATGAGTTCGCACAAAATTTACGGGCCTAAAGGTGTTGGCGCACTCTACGTTAAAAACGGAATTAAATTAGAAAGCATTATAACAGGCGGTCATCAAGAAAGAACAAAGCGTGGCGGAACTACTAACGTTGCAGGCGTCGTAGGGTTTTCGGAAGCGTTAAAAATCGCAAAAGAGAACTTAAAGGAAAACTTTGAATACGTCTCTTCTTTAAGAAATCATTTTATAGACAGAGTTTTAAGCGAAGTCCCGTTTGTAAAATTAAACGGACCGAGATTAAATAATAGGCTTCCTGCTAACGCAGACTTTTCTTTTAAGTTTATTGAAGGAGAATCAATATTATTTAGTTTAGATTTAGCGGGTATTGCCGTTTCTTCCGGCTCGGCATGTTCGTCGGGGTCGTTAGAACCGTCTCACGTTTTGCTCGCTTTAGGTCTTCCAGAAGGTTTAGCACACGGCTCTATAAGATTTTCTTTCGGTAAACATAACACTATGGAAGAAATAGATTATGCGGTAGATACAATTAAGTCCGCAGTAGAAAGATTAAGAAAAATGTCCCCTTTATTTAAGGCGGAAGACGTAGTAAAAAACGTTTAATTAGTAAATAGGAGAAAAATATGTATAACGAAAAAGTAATGGAAGCGTTTAGTAATCCTAAAAACGTAGGAGAAATAGAAAATCCGGACGGCGAAGGTATGGTCGGCAACGAAGTTTGCGGAGACATAATGAAAATAACTTTAAAAATAGAAAACGACGTAATAGTAGACGCAAAATTTAAGACGTTCGGTTGTGCTGCTGCAATAGCGACAAGTTCTACTGCAACGGAAATGGTAAAGGGTATGACCGTAGACGAAGCATTAAAATTAACGAATAAAAAAGTAGTGGAAGTTTTAGGCGGACTTCCACCGCAAAAACTTCATTGTTCTGTTCTTGCCGAAGAAGCGATTAAACTTGCGATAGAAGACTATAAAAAAAAGCAGGCAAAATAAAAAAATTATAATATAAAATTTTTTGCACATAGTATTTATAAAAGGGGGATACTATGGACGAAAAGTTTTTATGCGGAATACTTCTCGGTATGCTTGGCGGTGCTTTAATAGTAACAAATTCCGTTAAAGCGAGAAATCTTGTTTTAGACGGACAAAGCGAAGTAATAAGTAAAGTAAACGGCTTAACGAAAAAACAACAAAAAAAATCATAGAAAAAAGGCAATTTAATTGCCTTTTTTTTATAAAACTCTTGCGATAAAAGTTAAAATATGTTAAAATTTTGACGTGGAAAGATTTCTTTGTTTAGATTTAGGTGATAAGCGTATCGGCGTTGCCGTATCGGACCCCTTTAACAGTTACGCACTTCCCGTTGGAACGTATTTTAGAAAAAATCTTAAAACCGATTTAGAATACGTTTTAAAAACGGTTAAAGAAAAAAACATAACTACTGTTGTTTGCGGTCTTCCCGTTAACTTTGACGGAACGGAATCGTTACAAACTAATAAGGCAAGATTTTTTATTCAAAAGTTAGAAGATTTAGGGCTAACAGTTAAAACTGTAGACGAGCGTTGCACCACTATAGAAGCCGAAGAAATTTTAATAGAACAAGGAAAGTCCATAAAGGAAAGAAAAAATTTCGTTGACGGACTTGCCGCCACGTCTATTTTAGACGGGTTTTTAAGAGAAAAAAACAAATAACTTAATTAAAAGGAGATTATTATGGAAAAAGGGAAAAAATGTTCTTGCGGTAAAGAACATACGCACTCAAAAGAACATTGTGATTGCGGTTGTGAAGATGAAGTTTGCGATTGCGGTTGTGAAGACGAAATCGTAGAATTAAAAACAGACGACGGCAAAAAGTTAAAATTCTTTGTCGTTGGCACTTTAGAATATAAAGGCAAAACTTATTCGGCTTTTGAACCTGCAGAAGAAATCGAAGGTTTATCCGAAGACGATTTGGTTATATTCGAACTTGGTGGAGAAGGCGAAGAAGCGGAATTACTTCCTATAGAAGACGAGAGACTATTAGACGCAGTTTTCCAAGAATTTTGCAAAGCACTTGACGAAGAAGACGAACTTGCGGAAGAAGAACTTTTAGATTCTGACGAACCTAAAAAATGTAAATGTAAAAAGAAATAGTTTAATAATTGTAAAAAGCCTTGAAAAATTTTCAAGGCTTTTTATTTTTTTATATAATCAAAATTTGTCCTATAAAAATATAATCTATATTGTTTTTCCTTAAAATCTCTTCCTCGGTTATATTGAATTTTTTTGATAAAGACAAAAGAGAATCTTTAGGCGATACGGTTATAATATTGCCGTCTAACTCTTCTAAATATAAAAGGTCGCCTTCTGATATTTCTTCTTCTAATAAATTATCTTTAATAATTTTAGACGGTGGGATTTTAAATTTTGTTGAAATTGATAAAACTGTGTCTAATTTAGTAACTCTATAAAAAAACTTTTTCATAAAAATATTATATTTAATTTTTTTGTCGAATAGAATAGTACAAACAGTTATTTTTTTGGAGTATTTTATGCGACAGTTTTTTAAGACGGTGGCAATAGTTACCGTTTTTGGTGTTTCGGAAAAGTTTTTGGGTTTTTTATACCGTATTTTTTTATCGAGAACTATAGGAGCGGAAGGAATAGGTCTTTATCAAGTTGCCCTTTCGGTATTTGCTTTATGCTTTACTTTTTGTTCGTCGGGAATCCCCATTACCGTTTCGAGATTAATGACAAAATATAAGGCAGAAAATAAACCGGAAAAGGTAAAAAGAATTATTTCGGCAGGAATATTTTTATCACTTTCTCTTGCTCTTATTACTTGTGCTTTATTTTTTATTTTTAAAAACTATTTAGGTTTTTTATTTGCAGATAAACGAAGTTACGATATTTTTTACGTAATACTTCCGGGGCTTATTTTTACTTCGGTTTACGCAGTGCTTCGTGGCGTGTTTTGGGGAAATAAAGATTTTTTGCCTTACAGCATTATAGAACTTTTAGAAGAAATTGCTATGATTTGTTCGGGCATAATTTTAATCACTTATTCAACGGACGTTTTTAGCGGTGCGTTTAGCGCAGGGCTTGCCGTTTTTATATCTTACGTTTTTTCATTTACTTTAGGGATTGTAGTTTTCTTTTTAAGAAAAGGAAAACTTTCTAACCCTTTTTATGAATTAAAGCCTATAGTTAAATCGTCTTTTCCCGTTACCGCAATGCGTATGGCAAATACCGTTGCCGTTTCCATTGTTTCTATTGTTTTGCCTATTCAATTAGTAAATGCGGGGATTCCTGAAAATCTTGCCATGTCTGAATTCGGTGCGGCGGTAGGGCAGGCGCTTCCGCTCTTATTTATTCCGTCTACTTTAATAGGCTCTTTTACTTTGGTTTTAATACCCGAAATTTCCGATAACTATTATAGAAAAGATTATTCATCTCTTAATAAAAATATAGTTAAGGCAATAAAGTTCACAGTTTTTATTTCTTCTCTATTTATTCCTTTATATATTGTTTTAGGCGAAGAAATAGGTGTTGTTATTTTCGGAAATACAGATTGCGGAGAATACTTAACTTATTCTGCCGTTTTAATGCTGTTTATAAGTTTATCGAGTTTAACTACAAGTATTCTTAATTCTATAGGGTACGAGACTAAAACGCTTATCTACTATATTATAAGCGGTGCGTTTATGCTTTTATCTATCTGGTTTTTACCCTTTGTTGTCGGAATATATGCACTCTTAATAGGCTTTTCTTTTGTGTACGGACTTTCCACTATTTTAAATTTAAGACTTATTAAAAAAAGCACGTCGCTTTCTTCGTTTTATATAGTTTACATATTAAAGTCCGTTGCTTTTTATATTCCCACGGTATTTTTAGGGATTTTACTGGAAAAAATGTTGCTTCCCGTTTTCGGAACGGTTTTAACACTCTTTACCGTTTCGGTTATTTTAGTCGTATTTTTATCTTTACTTTTTGTTGGCTTTAATATGCTTGAAATAGAATTAATTACAAAAAAACTAAAATTCTTAGAAAAATTTAAAAAAATAAAAGCCACGAAAATCGTGGCTAAAAAACTACCTTAAATTAAATTTTGATTTAGGTAAAGTCCGTTTTAATACGCTTAATAATAAATACGAAATTATAAAGTTGCAAACTGCAACTAAAAACTTAAACGGAACGAGTGGCAAAAGCGTTTCTAACGTATATCTTGTAGGATACATTAGACAAAAACCCAAAGTATTAATTCCCATAGAAATTATTAAAAACGAAACTGCATAAGATATTGCGGTTTTAGTGTAAGATTTTCCTCTAAAATAAGAAAAAGCAAGCCCGGGGATTAAACCCCAAAATCCCGTTCCTATACCTATAATGGGGTTATAAGGTCCGTGCGGATTAATTATTGCGCCGAGTAAATCGCCTAAAAAACAAGCGGAAAATCCAGATTTTGGACCTAATAAAAATCCTGCAATAAAGCCGACCGTGGCGACTAAAGAAATTTGAAATTCGTCGTTAACTTTAACGTCGAAAATATTAGTAACCGTACAAAGCGCAGAAAAAATAGCGACGTAACAAAGGTTTTGTGTTTTTGACAGGTTATTCCTTTTTTTCGGCGATTTAATAAAAAATAAGCAAAAGAGAATTATTATAAACGCCAAACTAAAAACGTAATAATACCACTTTGTAGTAACAGTTTTAAAAACGTACGAAAAATCAAAAGCATTAGAAAGAATTAAATTCATAAAAAAATCTCCCTTAAAACTAGAGAGACCGATACGATTATTCGGGGAAGCCCCGTTTAATAATAGCGGACGCATGAAAGTACCGCAAGGTATACCTTTTCGTTTGCAAACGACATCCCATTTTGCAACACTTTACGCACTTTCACTACTCTATTTTTATCTTAATTTTATCATTTTTTAAATAAGTTGTCAAAGAATTTGCCGAATAAAACTTTTATAAATTAATATACTACTTTTATGATTGTTACGTTTATAAGAGCGCTCGTCATATTTACTACTTTAATTATAGTAATGAGACTATTAGGTAAAAGGCAAATAGGCGAAATGCAACCGTATGAGTTTATAGTTACTTTAATAATCGCAGACCTTGCTTGCGTACCCATGGCGGACGTTTCTATACCTTTAATTTACGGAGTTGTAGGGATTCTCGCTTTATTTTTATTCCACCAAATTTTATCTTTAATAGAACAGGGCGGAAATTTTTGTAAAAAACTTATATCGGGGAAACCGAGTATAGTTATTAATCCGAACGGCGTTGATATTAAAGAGTTAAAGAAAAACAATATGGGAGTTGAAGATTTAATAGAATCTATGCGTGCGCAAGGTTATTTTTCGTTAGACGATTTAGATTACGCTATTTTCGAATCTAACGGCAAACTTTCCGCTTTTCCTAAAAGTGATTACGAAAATATAAAAAAAGGCTTGCCCCTTTTAATAATTTCCGAAGGCAAGTTAAACAAAAAGAATGCATTAATGATAAATAAAGAAAATAATATAGAAGAGTTTTTAAAATCGAACGGCGCTTTACTTAAAAACACCGAAGTTATGACTGTTGATAATTTCGGTAGAGTATATCTTAAAATCCGAAACAAAAAATATAAAATTGCGAATTTTATAGATAAGGAGAGCGCACAATGAAAAAATCTATTTTATCTATAATAATCGTAGGTGCTTTATTAATAATAGGCGCTATATACGAAACGGATTTTATCAAAAGGCAGTTTAATGAATTTAGCGAAGTGTTAGAAGTTTTATACGAAAAAACGGACGAAAAAACGGCAACCGAAAACGACGTTTTAGCCGTTCAAAAAAACTGGGTGGAAAAGAAAAAATATCTTCATATTTTTATTCCGCATAACGAGATAAAAGAAATAGATTTGTGGCTAGCGGAATCCGTTATTTTAGTAAGAGATAAAGAGTGGACGGACGCACTTTCTAAAATAGAAGTATTAAAAGAACTTTCCGAGCAAATACCTTTAACGTTTAGCGTTAGAATAGAAAATATATTATAGTTTACGAATATTTTTTAGGCAAAAATCCTTCGTAAATAATATTATGTGCGCCGTTTAAATACGAATAGGTTTCGGCCTTACTTCCCGTAATCGTCCAAGCGATAACTACCTTATTTTTAGTTTTACTTCTTTTTAGGGGTAAGTTGTCGTAATTAACGCTTATAAAGTCTGGTTTAATTAAAAAGTTTAGGGGCATATTGTTAACGATAAATTGAGAAATTTTGTTTTTAGAACGGTAGTTTTTATCCGAGAGTATGCCGTAAATATAATGTGGTGCAAGTTTTTTTGCACGTTTAATATAAAAGGGATTAAAAGACTGAATAGCAAATTCCCCTTTATATTTTTTTAAAATTTCTATTAAAATTTTAATTAATTTTTTGCCGTTCGGCTGATTTTTAATTTCAATTAGGATAGGAATTTTTCCGTTTATTAAATCTAATAATTCGGTAAAGGTCATTATTTTTTCTTCGGTGTTTAATAATTTTAGCTGATTTAATTCTAAAAGCGTTTTATCGTATACGTTATTATTTTCTCCCGTCAATCTAAAAAGAGAATCGTCGTGAAAAACTACGATTTTATTATCGACGGTTAAAAACAAGTCGATTTCTATAGGGACGTTATTTAATATTGCGTTATTAAAGGCGGAAAAAGAATTTTCGGCTGTTTTATCGTCCCAAATTCCCCTGTGGGCAATAGGTTTATTAATTAAAAAACTGTCATTTTTTATTCTCATAATTCCCCCAAAATTTTACTTGCAAAAATTAAACGATTAGTATATACTTTTAATGATTAGGTTAAAGTTAATTATTAACAAATAAAGTATTATTATAATTTTATTATAGATTAAAAGGTAAATATGTCAATAGATAGAGAAAAAATTCGTAACTTTTGCATCGTAGCGCATATCGATCACGGCAAAAGCACTCTTGCGGACAGATTAATGGAAAAAACAGGTCAAGTATCCGAGCGTGATATGGAAGACCAACTTTTAGACTCTATGGATTTAGAGCGTGAAAGGGGAATAACTATTAAACTCACGCCCGTTAGAATGTTTTATAAAGCAAAAGACGGCAACGAATATATATTAAATTTAATCGATACACCGGGACACGTAGACTTTACTTACGAAGTTTCACGCTCACTTAAAGCGTGCGAAGGTGCGATTTTAATAGTAGACGCAACGCAAGGTGTTCAAGCGCAAACGCTTGCGAACGCATATCTTGCCATAGATAACGACTTAGAAATAATGCCTGTAATTAACAAAATGGATTTAGCGTCTGCAAGACCTGATGAGGCGGTAACCGAAATAGAAGAAATTTTGGGAATAGAAGCGTCTAACGCTCCAAAAATTTCTGCCAAAACGGGGCTTAATATAGAAGACGTTTTAGAAGGGGTTGTAAACAAAATTCCACCGCCTAAAGGCGATGAAAACGCACCTTTAAAAGCACTTATTTTCGACAGTTATTACGATAATTTTAAAGGGGTTATTTGTTTTATAAGAGTTGTGGACGGCGAGATAAAAGTCGGCACTAAAATTAAGGCGTTTAGGTCTAATAAAGTGTTCGACGTAACCGAAGTAGGTATTTTTTCGCCAAAACTTACACCCGTTAAAAGTTTAAGTGCAGGCGAAGTAGGTTACGTTTCCGCAAGCATTAAAAGTATTTTAGATACCGAAGTGGGCGATACCTTGACTTATGCCGAAAATCCTGCAAAAGAACCGTTATCAGGGTATAAAAAAGCACTTCCAATGGTCTTTTCGGGGGTATTCCCGTTAGACGGCAGTAAGTTTAACGATTTAAAAGACGCATTATTAAAATTAAAATTAAACGACGCTGCGCTTTCTATAGAACCCGATAATTCCGCCGCTTTAGGTTTTGGATTCAGATGCGGATTTTTAGGGCTACTTCATATGGACGTTATACAAGAGAGAATAGAGCGGGAGTTTGATTTAGATATAATAACTACGGCACCTTCCGTTTCTTATAAAGTATATAAAACGGACGGCACGGTTTTAACGGTTGAAAACCCTACGCACCTTCCCGACGTTACGGAAATAGATTATATGGAAGAGCCGGTTATAAACGCAAGTATATTTACTCCGCCGGACTACGTAGGACCCATTATGGAACTTTGCCAGTTTAAGCGAGGCGTTTATAAAGATATGATATATTTAGACAAAACGAGAGTACAGTTAAAATACGTTTTGCCACTTAACGAAATAATATACGATTTTTTTGACGGGCTTAAATCGAGAACAAAAGGATACGCTTCTTTCGACTACGAAATTTCGGGTTATCAAAGGTCGGACCTTGTTAAACTCGATATGCTACTTAACGGTGAAATATGCGACGCACTTTCTATAATCGTTCATAAAGATAAAGCGTATGAACGTGGCCGTCAAATAGCAGAAAAATTAAAGGACGTTATCCCACGCCAAATGTTTGAAATTCCTATTCAGGCGGCGGTTGGCGGAAAAGTTATAGCGAGAGAAACGGTTAAAGCGTTTAGAAAAGACGTTTTGGCAAAGTGTTACGGCGGTGACGTAACGAGAAAGAAGAAACTTTTAGAAAAACAAAAGGAAGGTAAGAAAAAAATGCGTTCAATAGGAACGGTTGAAATTCCTTCCGAAGCGTTTATATCTATTCTTAAAACGGATAGTGACAATTAAAGGAAAAATATGGCAGGAATATATATTCATATACCTTTTTGTAAAAGTAAATGTACGTATTGCGACTTTGCGTCTTTCCCTAAAGAGATAAATAAGACGGAAAGTTATTTTGCTTGTTTATATAGGGAAATGGAAGGCAGGGGAAAACAGTTAAAAGATAAAACTTTTTCCACGGTATATTTTGGGGGCGGTACTCCGTCTATTTGCGACCAAAAATTTATTATGGGCGCAATGAGACAGATTAAAAAATGTTTCAATTTAGAAAAGAATTTGGAAATAACCATAGAGTTAAACCCCGGCACTGTTACAAAAGAAAAAATAGACGCATATAAATCGGTTGGAATAAACAGATTTTCTATAGGATTACAATCTGGATTTGACGAACAGTTAAAAAGATTAAACAGAATACATACGGCAAAAGACTTTTTGCTTACTTGCAATTTATTAAAGGGCGAAAATATAAGCGCAGATATTTTGCTCGGGCTTTCGGGTCAAACGATAGAAGAAGTAAAAAAGACTATAGATCTAGCAATAGCAGGCGGAGTATCTCATATTTCTATGTATGCACTAACTCCCGAAGTCGGAACGCCTATTTATACAGATTATCTTAACGGCGAACTTTTATCTGACGACGAAGTTGCCGATATTTACGACGGAGCAAGAAAATATTTAAAAGAGAAGGACTATAATAGATACGAAGTATCTAACTTTTCTAAAAAGGGTTTTGAATCTAAACATAACTTAAATTATTGGGAAAGGGGCGAATATATAGGTCTTGGCGTTTCGGCGTCTTCTTTTATAAACGGCAGAAGATTTACAAACAGTTTTTCTATAGACGAATACAATAACTCTATAATTTATAATAAAATGCCCGAAATTTCTTCTGACGAAATTATGGGCGACGACAGTGAGTTTGAAAAAATAATGCTTTCTTTAAGGACTTGTAAAGGATTAGATATTAACTCCTTTAATAAAGAGTTTAACGTAGACTTTAAAGAAAAATACAAAACGGCACTGAATAAGAAAAAAGAATATTTGATTCTTGACGGAAATACGCTAAAAATAAAAGACGAATATTTATACGTTCAAAACAGCATACTACTTGATTTTATGAAGTGAAAAAACAAAAGCCTTCGTGTCAATAATAAACACGGAGGCTTTACGTTTATACTTTAATTGCGTTTTAGTTATATAATAAGCATTTGATATTCGTTTTCTTTATTTAGCGTGGCAAGGTTATAAAGGTCGTTTGCCAAAACGTCTTTATTAAAGCAAGTTTTAGCCGTTTTTGTCAATTCCAAAACGTCGCTTTTTCTGGTTATTATAGGAATAGAACTTTTATTAGATATTTCCGTTATCAAGTCTTTAGACTCGCTTTTTACCGCCAAAACTTTTGCGTATAATTCCGATTTTATGCACTCTAAAACGAAATCTTTTTTTATTCCTAAAAAGTTAGATAAAAGTATTCGTCTTATTCTTGCTTTAGTGTAACGTTTAGTATAGGCTTTTTCTACAAAATCTTCTAATAATAAGTTGTCTTTTAATAGTGCTTTAATTCTGTTTTCAAGCCCCTCGGTGCAATCTAAAACTTCTTTTAATTCTTGTTCGCTCGATTTAATTGCTTCAGCCATTATCATTTTATCAAAAGACGTGGGGTAAGAATCCAAGTCTTTATACACGTAGTAGGGAACGTACTTTTTTATTTTTTTAAGTTTGCCGGTTTTTATAACTTCCCTAATACTCGTTGCGCTTGTAATACCTTTTCTTAAATTTATATCGTTATGAGAATCTTCTCTATAAAGCGGGAAAATATCTATTTTACTCTCTCTTTCTAAAATGGCTTTGGTGTATTCTAATCCTAAAATATTATTAGGCGAAGAAATTAACATTTCGTTGTAATCGTTAGAATTTAAAGATTTTAATGCGTTAAACTTTGATTTTGCCAGTGAAAAGCCTTGCTCTAAATTCTCTTTTACCGCTTTTTTAAATTCTTTACTTTCGTTGTTAAAGGCTTTTGCAAGATTTAAAAAGTCTTCCTTTTTCCCCGATTCTGCTCCGAAACAAATTCCGTTAATAACGTTAATAGAGTCAAAAATATTTATAGCGCCCTTAGCAAATATTTCGGCGTTAGCGGTGGCAAAAACGGTAGGTAATTCTATCACCATATCCGCCCCCGATAAAATAGCGTGTTTTGCCCGTTTATATTTATCTAAAACGGCAGGCTCGCCACGTTGGGTAAAGTTCCCACTCATAAGGCAAATTATTTTATCCGCTTTTAACTCTTCTTTCATATATCTTAGTTGTTTAATATGGCCTAGATGAAGCGGATTATATTCAGTTATTGTTCCTAAAATTAACATAAAAAATAAAATCTCTCACTAATTCTATTTACTTTTTACAAATATTATATTATAATTTAATTATATCCGTTAAAGATATTTTACAACATTTTTTGTTAAAATAAAAGTGATTAAGTAAATTAAATGAAAATAAATTTCAAAAAACGTTGACAATTAAAAATAAATAGTATATACTTATTTAGCATTTTTATAATGGAATTATGGAAATTGATTTAAGAAACCTAAAAAAGAAAGGCAAAACGGAAGAAGATTTTTTCTTTTTGTATTCACCGGAAAAAATTTTATCGGATATTCCTAATACGGAAATTATAACTCCCGTTAAAGTTTTAGGTAAAGTTTATCTTTTAAAAGACAGAAAAGCTTACGTTGAAGGTGAAGTTAATTTTACCGTTAAAGGCGAGTGTACGAGATGTTTAGAACAAACTGCTAAAGATTTCGTGGCAGTATTTAACGAAAACGTAGAGCCGAATAACCAAGAAGGATATTCCACTTATAACGACGTAATTTTGTTATCTAAAATAGTAGACGACGCTATTGTATTAAATTTACCCGTTAGTTTCGTTTGTGCAGACGAATGCAAAGGCCTTTGTCCTAATTGCGGAGCGAACTTAAACAACGGCGAATGTAATTGTAAAAATTAAAGGGAAGGTACATAAATATGGCAGTACAAAAAAGTAAAACATCAAAGCAAAGAACAAATACAAGATACGCTCAATGGAAAATTAAAGCGCCTAATCTCGTAGAATGCCCACAATGTCATGAACTCAAAGCACAACACGAAGTTTGCAAAAAGTGCGGATATTATGACGGCGTTCAAGTTATCGATACCGCTAAAAAGGAAAAGAAAGACTAATTAATTTTTAGTTGCTAACGTTTTTATTACGAGTTTTGTGTAAAAAAAATGATATTGGAGAGAATATTATGGGAAAAGAAAATAAAAAGGTAGTTAATGAATCCGCAAAAAAGATTGACTATTACAGATTTATAACTCCTGCAATAGCAATATTTTCGGTTATAGCAATACTTATTTTATTGTTCGCAAATTATATATCATACGATTATTCAATCGGCTCAACTTCTGATAAGGTAACCTATCACGTCGCAAACGGCTTAGACGTTTTAAGTATGAACGGTGAAGTTTTTAAATTCACTTTCTTAGGCGTTACCGTTATCGATATGTTAATGGTTATTGCATACGACTTTTTAATAATAGAACTTCTTGTTCAAGTATTTTATGCAATTTTCGAATTCGGTGAATATCAAAGATTTATCGTTAAAAGATATACTGTTTTTTGTGTTATTAACGTATTATTAGGGTTGTTTATATTTTTTATATCATTCTTTTCTTATTCGACCGATTTCGGCACCTTATGGATATTCTTTATTCCGTTTGCTATTATGTGTTTGTGCTTGGTAGGTTCTATAATCGCTTTAGTAAAATTTAAAGACGAAAAAACTTCTTACGAAACGTTTATTCCTTCTAAAAAGATTAAACCCTTAAAAGAATTCTTTGCAGGTAACCCGTCCGTTTGGATTGTTATTTTAGAAGTCATTGCAATTCTTTTAATATATGTTCCCGTTTTGATAGAATTTTCTTTCGTATCTTAATTGTAAAACAAAATTTAAACCCGTTCCAAAAAGGAACGGGTTTTTGTTTTGTTACGAAATTTTATTTTATCAATTTTGCTATTCTTAAAGCGTTTGTTACAAGGTATTCGACGTTAAGCGTATCTTGCGTACCTGCTCCGCCGTAAGTTAAAGAATTATGCATATACACACACGTTAATTTTTCGTTAGGCGATACAAAGAAATGCGTTCCGTAAGCACCGCCCCAACCGAAACTGTTTACGGGGAGAGTCTGTCCCCAGTTTATTTTATTTGAAGTTTTAACTAAATATCCCCAATTATAATAATCGTTTATAATACTGTCAAATCCGATAGGAAGTTTTGGAGTGCCTATCTTTTTTACACTTTCTTTAGATAGAACTCTAACGCCGTTATATTCTCCGTAATTTGCGAGCATGTTTGCAAACTTTGCATAATCGTTCATAGTCGACATTAAACCTGCACCGCCACCTGTGTAACCGCAAGGAAAATCTGCCATGCCGTGATACGGATTGGCGTCTTTTATTAATTTTCCGTTTTCTGCACTGTATGAAATTACTAAATTTTCTTTTACGTCGTAAGCGTTATACGTCGCTTTCATATCTAATTTATCAAAGATGTTTTCTTTAATAAAATCGTAATAGTTTTCATTAGTTACTATTTCAACTATTCTTGCCAAAATATCGGGTGCGAGATAAGAACTGTATTCTTCTTTTTTATAAGGAATAAAACTCAAATGTGTTTTAGCGCATTTTTCTACGTTTTCTTTTAACGTTTCGTTGCCGTGTGGATAGAACTCTTTTTCTAAATTAAATATTTCTCCGCTTCCAAGCCCCGACGTGTGCGTTAGACAATGTTTTATAGTAATAGGGGTAGGGGTTACAATATCGTCTACTACTTTTCCGTTTACGATTTTTCCTAATTTTATATCTTTATATTCGGGTAAATATTTCGATATTTCGTCGTCGACGGATAAAAGCCCCCGCTCTTCGCAAATCATAATAGCAACCGCCGTTACGGGTTTGGTCATAGAACAAAGTCTAAATACGCTTTTATCACTTAGTTTAATATTATTTTCAATATCTTGATAGCCTTCGTAATGCTCGTATAATTTTTTACCGTCTAAATAAACGGTACAAGCACAACCGCCAACGTGTAAAGAATTAACGTTTTCTTTTAAAAATTCCGTAAGGGAAGAAAAATCCACTTCAATTTTTTTAACTACTGCCGTAGCGTTTACGCAAATACCTTCTTCACGGCCTACGAATCCTAAACCTTCAAGCGTTGTTGCTCCTATCCCTATTTTATCGAGAGATATGCCGAGTACGTTTGCAAGGTTTTCTTTAATTTTAGGAATATAATTTAATAGCTTTGGTTTTTCTGCTTGAATAACTGCCGAAACGTTTTCTATTTTATAGCCTGAATCTTTGACCTTTATTAGTACTTCTTTTAATAATTCTATACTGTTTGCGTCTTTGTATTTATCATCGGTATCGGGGAAATAATATCCTATATCTCTTAACGAAAGAGAAGACAAAATTGCGTCCATTATAGCGTGAGTTAAAACGTCTGCGTCCGAATGACCTAAAAGCCCTTTATTATGTGGAATTTCCACTCCGCCTAAAATAAGTTTTCTGTTTTCTACGAGTTTATGACAATCGAATCCCGTGCCCAAACGAAGATCGCCGTATTTATTAAAAATATTAAAATCTTCGGGATACGTGAGTTTAATATTTTCGTAACTTCCTAAAACGAGTTTAGGCGTTTTAATAAATTTTCCGTATATCTCGCCGTCATCGTTAAAAGTTTCTTCTTTAATTTTTGAATAAGCCTTTTTTATCTCTTCCGTTTTAAACGTTTGCGGTGTTTTTATTATATATAAGCCGTCTTTACCTAAATAATTAACTCCTTTATTTGAGTCGGCAACCGTATCTCTTGATAAAACGGCACAAATTCCGCTACCGAATTTTTCTGCGGAAATTATAGAGTCTTTTATTTCTTTTTCCGAAACGAACGGTCTTGCTCCGTCATGTATAACGGTGATATCTCCGCTAACGTAATTAAGGGCGTTTTTAATAGATTCCGTTCTCGTTTTCCCGCCAAGCACAACGGTGTAGTCGGAAAACATTTGTTTTATCGTACTTTCGTCGTCAGAATTTGCCGTTATTATAAATTCGTCTATTAAATTACTGTCGACGAATTTTTTAACGGTTCTTTCTAAAACGGTAAAACCGTTAAAAGGCACTAATAACTTGTTTTTATTAAATCCTGCACGCAAACCTTTGCCTGCGCAAGTCAAAATAAGTGATACTTTCATTTTTCTTCCTTTATATAATCTCGTATAAAGATTCGGCTTCTTCTTTTTTTATTACTTCTTTTACAGATAAAACCTTAAATTTAACCGTACCCGAATTGTATTTTAATTCAACGACGTCTCCCACTAAAATTTCGTGAGAAGGCTTAACGCTTCTACCGTTAATAACTACTCTTCCGTTTTTGGCGGCGTCTTGTGCTAAAGCCCTTCTTTTAAGTATTCTCGAAACTTTTAAAAATTTATCTATTCTCAAAATAACCGCCTTTTTTGTCGTTTAACGACGTAAAAATAAAAAAATAAAAATTTATTAATAAATTGCTTGACAAATTTTACCTATTGAGATATCATTGTAAAATGTACTATGATAGGTTAATATCGATTTTTATGACTTTTTTGTGGGCAAAACCGTAAAAAATTAAGGCAAAAACGCCTTTAAAACGACAAAAAAACGATATTAAAACCGCAAGTTTTTTATAACATTATTAATTATACAACTTTTTTTCGGCTTTGTAAACTAATGTTATATTAAGAAAAACAAATTTTTTTTAAGGAGAGTGTGTGAATGGCACGTAATTTACCGGAAATTGAAAGTGGCAAGATTAAAAGAAAAACGTTTTCTAAAATTAAAGAAGCAATAGAATTACCTTATCTTGTCAAGATTCAAAAAGACTCCTATGACGCCTTTATTAGAGAAGGCATTGACGAAGTGTTCGAAGATTTTTCTCCTATAACGGATTATTCGGACCACTTTGAATTATACTTTTTAGAACATAATTTAGACGGCGAATCTAAATATGACGAAAAAGAGTGTCGTGATAGGGACGCTACTTTTGCTCGTCCGTTAAAAGTAAAAGTAAGACTTGTTAACAAAGTTACGGGTGAAGTTATTGACCAAGAAGTATTTATGGGCGATTTCCCTTTAATGACAGACAACGGTTCGTTTATTATTAACGGTGCAGAAAGGGTTATCGTTTCTCAACTCGTTCGTTCTCCCGGTGTTTACAACGGTTGCGAAGTAGATAAATCCGGTAAAAAGATTTTCGATACTACCGTTATTCCGTCTCGTGGTGCATGGCTTGAATACGAACAAGATTCGCAAGGTGTTTTATGGGTTCACGTAGACAGAACACGTAAACTCACCGCTACCGTTTTATTGCGTGCTTTAGGTTTTGGCACGGACGAAGAGTTAGATAAACTTTTCGACGGAGACGAAATGATTAACTTAACCGCTTCAAAGGATATAGCCAAATCCGAACAAGACGGCTTAGTTGAATTATACAGAAGATTACGCCCCGGTGAAATTCCAACCGACGACGCAGTTAAACAACACTTAAAAAATATTTTCTTCGACGCAAGAAGATACGACCTTGCTAAGGTCGGCAGATACAAATTCAATAAACGCTTAAGACTCGGCGCAAGAATCGTAGGGTTGACCGCTTTTGAAGACGTTATCTCTTCCGACGGAGAAGTTTTGGCTAAGAAAGGTCAAGTAATAGACAGAGTAACCGCTAACGCTATTCAAGACGCAGGCATTAACGTATTTAATGCAGACGTTAACGGTGTAAAACATAAGATTATAGGTAACAACGTAGTTTACTTTAAAGAATTAAGCGGATTAAATCCAAAGAATTTCGGACTTTTAGATTACGTTTATTATCCTGTTTACGAGTTTTCTAAATCGGTAGCGAAGAAAGCGTCAAAAGAAGGCGTAGAAACAGTTGCCGAAACACTTAAAAAAGAAATTAACGATTTATATTATATAGAAACCAAAGATATTCCCGAATCGGAAATTAAACCCGAAGACAAGAAGAACGAAGAAAAATCTAAAGAATTAAGACTTAAATTCGTTGACGCTTGCGTTAAGTTCTGGGATATGGTAAATGCAGGAAAAGACGAAGAATTGTCTTTCGAAGAAAAGAAATCTATTCGTGCAATTACCGAAAAGTTAAATCATAAGCACATTACGGTAGACGATATCGTTGCGTCGGTATCTGTAAATATCGACTTAAATTACGGTATCGGTACGACCGATAATATCGACCATTTAGGTAACCGTCGTGTTCGTTCGGTAGGCGAATTGTTACAAAATCAATTCCGTATCGGCATAGCAAGACTTGAAAGGGTTATTAAAGAAAGAATGGCAACGCAAGACCCCAAAGAAGTTTCTCCGCAAGGGTTAATAAACGTTCGCCCCGTAAGTTCGGCTATTAAAGAATTTTTCGGTTCTTCTCAACTTTCTCAATTTATGGACCAAACCAACCCGATTGCAGAACTTACTCATAAGAGAAAACTTTCTGCATTAGGTCCGGGCGGATTAAATAGAGACAGAGCAACGTTTGAAGTTCGTGACGTTAACCACTCTCACTATGGCAGACTTTGTCCTATAGAAACTCCTGAAGGTCAAAACATAGGTTTAATTTCGTCACTTGCCGCTTATGCGCAAGTTAACGAATTCGGATTTATTGAATCTCCTTATAGAAAGGTTGTTCATAATACGCTTAAAGACGGCAGTATAGAAACTATCGTAACCGAACAAGTAGATTACCTTACTGCAGACGAAGAAGATAATTTTACCGTTGCACAAGCAAACGAACCTTTAACCGATAACAAGTATTTCGTTAACGACCGTGTATCTTGTCGTAGAAGAGAAGATATAACCGAAGAAGTTAAAGAAAAAATCGATTATATGGACGTTTCGCCAAAACAGTTGATTTCAGTTGCAACGGCACTTATTCCGTTCTTAGAAAACGACGATACCAACCGTGCTCTTATGGGCTCTAACATGCAACGTCAAGCAGTTCCTCTTCTTTGCCCCGAAAACGCAATAGTTGCAACGGGTATTGAAAGAAGAATAGCATACGACTCCGGCGTTATGGTTAACGCTGTTGCAGACGGTGTTGTTAAGAGTGTTGCGAGCGACAAAATCGTTGTAACCGAAAAAGACGGCGAAAGAGTTTATAAATTAAAGAAATTCGAACGTTCTAACCAAGGTACTTGCCTTAACCAAAGACCTATCGTCGACAAAGGCGAAAAGATTACTAAAGGTCAAACGATTGCAGACGGTCCTTCAACAAGAAACGGCGAACTTGCGCTTGGTAGAAATATTCTTATCGGTTTTATGAGTTGGGAAGGTTATAACTACGAAGACGCTATGCTTATTTCGGAAAAACTCGTTCGTGAAGACGTATTTACGACAATCCATATCGAAGAACACGAAATCGAAGCGAGAGATACGAGATTAGGCGAAGAAGAAATTACACGTGATATTCCTAACGTCGGCGAAGACGCACTTAAAGACTTAGACGAAGACGGTATCGTAAGAATCGGCGCCGAAGTAAACAGCGGTGATATCCTTGTCGGAAAAGTTACTCCTAAAGGAGAAACCGAACTTACTCCAGAAGAAAGATTATTGCGTGCAATATTCGGTGAAAAGGCAAGAGAAGTTAGAGATACTTCCTTAAAAGTTCCGCACGGTGAAGGCGGTATCGTAGTAGACGTTAAAATCTTTACCCGTGCTAATAAAGACGAATTATCTCCGGGAGTTAATAAGTTAGTTAGAGTTTACATTGCTCAAAAACGTAAAATCTCCATCGCTGATAAGATGGCGGGCCGTCACGGTAACAAGGGTGTTATTTCGAGAATATTACCCGAAAGCGATATGCCGTTTATGGCAGACGGAACT
>JAZUKR010000177.1:0-2093 GCA_045643385.1 Christensenellaceae bacterium
GTTGTTTTACCGCACCCCGAAGGACCTATTATAGAAATAAAATTTTTTTCGTAACATATTAAGTTTAAATCTTTAATCGCAGGAATTTCGTCTGATAAAGTTTGGTAATTTAGCGATATATTTTTTAATTCTAAAAGTTTATTCATATTTATCCATTGTGTAAAAATATATTTTTATCCGAATATTTCTTTTGCAAAAGAATTATCGGCTATATCGTTTAGTTGTACACGTTTATCTAATTCTTTTGCGTTAACCATAATGTTTTGCATTTTATCTAAAAGAGATTCGGTTAGAATCATATCTTTTTTCCATGCGTTAATTTCTTTATAATTTTTTATTGAAGTTTCAAGTGAATTTATAGTTGTCGACGGGAATTGCTTAACAATACTTTCGGCAATTTCTTTATTAGATTTTGTATCTATAAATTCGTGCGCTTTTTTAAGCGCTTTTAAGAAAGATTTAATAACGTTAGGATTATCTTTAATAAAACTTTGTAAGGCGATAAAAGAAGTGTAGGGTATTTCTCCGCCTTGCTTTCCGACACTTGCAACAATATGCCAAATTCCTTCTTTTTCGTATTCTGATGCAGTTGGCTCAAATACCGTGCAATAATCTGCTGTTCCTGAGATAAAAGCACTTGTCATAAGGTTAAACTGCACGTCGTAATTGAGTTTAACGTTTACACCGTCGTATATATTTAATTGATTTAATATATATTCAAAAGTCATAGCGGGCATTCCGCCTTTTCTACCTGCCAAAATTTCTTTATTTTTTAAGTCTTCCCATTTAAAATCGGGTTCTTCTTTTCTTGAAACTAAAAATGCGCCGTCTGTCATAGTTAATTGACCAAAGACTTTTGGGCTGTCTTTTTTGCCTTGATTAAATACGTAAATAACCGTTTCAGGTCCCATTAAACCTATATCGGCAGTTTTTGATAAAACGGCAGTCATAGAAGCGTCTGATCCTCCGCCGTTAGTTAAATTTATTTTATAACCTTCTTCTAAAAAGAATCCGTTTTCCATCGCAACGTAAAGGGGTGCATAAAATACAGAGTGAGTAACTTCGTTTACTTCTATTGTTTTAATATCGTTTTCGTCATTACATGCCGATATTGGCATTAATAATAAACAAAAAGTTATAATTATTGCTAAAAATTTTTTCATAATACTCTCCAAAATTTTCTTTAATAATTTATAATATGTAAACTGAATATCATTTGACAATAATTTAAGTTTTAAGTATAATATTTTGTACGTATGAAAAAAAGGAGTAATTCCTATGGATTTATCAAAATCGTATAATCCCCAAGAGTTTGAAAAGCAAATTTACGAAGAATGGGATAAAAACGGATATTTTAAAGCAAAAGTAGACCCTAATAAAATACCTTTTACTATTGTAATTCCGCCACCTAATATTACGGGGCAATTACATATGGGTCACGCTTTAGACGAAACGCTGCAAGATACCTTAATTCGTTTTAAAAGAATGCAAGGATATAGTGCGTTATGGCTTCCGGGAACTGATCATGCTTCAATTGCTACCGAAGTAAAAATAGTAGAACAAATGGCAAAAGAAGGTCTAACTAAAAAAGACGTAGGTAGAGAAGGCTTTTTAGAACGTGCATGGGCTTGGAAAGAAAAGTATGGCGGAAGAATAATTGAACAGTTAAAAACTTTAGGGTCTTCTTGCGATTGGTCAAGGCTATCTTTTACCATGGACGAAAAATGTTCTAAAGCCGTTAAAGAGGTATTCGTTAACCTTTATAATAAAGGTTTAATTTATAGGGGTGATAGAATTATTAACTGGTGTCCCGATTGCAAAACCGCTTTGTCGGACGCTGAAGTTGAATACGTAGAAGAAGATAGTCATCTTTGGTATATTAAATATCCTATTAAAGATAGTAATGATTATATAACGGTTGCAACGTCAAGACCGGAAACTTTATTAGGAGACTCTGCCGTTGCTGTAAATCCTAAAGATAAAAAATTAAGTAAATTAATAGGTAAAACGGTAATTTTACCTATTGTAAATAAAGAAATTCCTATAATCGGCGACGATTACGTAGAATTACAATTCGGTACCGGCGCAGTTAA
>JAZUKR010000178.1:0-16660 GCA_045643385.1 Christensenellaceae bacterium
ACCACTCGACCTTAAAGTGTCTACCCTCAAATCTTTTTCGTCGATATTTACTTCGATATCTTCAACTTCAGGTAAAACGGCAACAGTTGCTGTGGACGTATGAACTCTGCCTTGTGATTCGGTTTCGGGAACACGTTGAACACGGTGCACTCCGCTTTCGAATTTTAACTTTTTATAACAAGACTTTCCGGAAATAGAAAAAACTACTTCTTTAACTCCGCCGAGTTCAGTTGAGTTATTATCTATTTCTTCGGTTTTCCAACGATTTCTTTCTGCAAAACGAACGTACATTTTATATAGTTCGTAAGCAAATAAACTTGCTTCTTCTCCGCCTGCACCCGCCCTTATTTCCATTATAACGTTTTTATCGTCGTTCGGGTCTTTTGGAAGTAAAAGGATTCTTAATTCTTCCGACAATTTTTCTATTAAATTTTTATTGTTTAAAACCTCTTCTTCGTATAAAGCCTTCATATCTTGGTCGGTTTCAAGTTCTATTGATTTACTTAATTCATCTTGCTCGAAAGCTATTTTTTTATATTCTTTATACTTTTCTACCGTCTCGGTCATATCGGCTAGTTCTTTAGTATATTTTTTCCATTCTTCGATATTAGAAATAACGTTTGCGTCGCCTACTAATTCGTTTAGTTTATCAAAACGTTCTAACATTTTATCCAACTTTCTAAACATTTAACTCTCCCTTTATAACCCTGTCTATTCCTTCTAAATCTTTAATAACTTCAATATTTTTAAAATCTTTAAGAAGATTTACTATTTCGTCTTTTTGGTTTATACCGCACTCAAATAAAAATATACCCTTTTTGTTTAAGAAATTAGGTAATTCTTTTATTATTTTTTTATAAAAATCTAAACCGTCTTTTCCACCGTCTAAAGCGAGTTTTGGCTCAAAATCTTTTACTTCTTTCTGTAAACCATCTATATCTTCCGATTTTATATACGGCGGATTAGATATAATAACGTCGAATTTATAGTCTAAAAGATTTTTAAATAAGTCACTTTTAATAAAAGTAACGTCGGCATTATTTTTATTTGCGTTAATTTTAGCAACATCTAAAGCATCTTCACTTATGTCGCTTGCAATAACGTTTATTCCTTTTAATTTAGAAACAGCAACGGCTATCGCACCGCTACCCGTACATAAATCTAAAACTTTACTTTCTTTATTTATATATTTAAGTGCGCTTTCTACTAATATTTCAGTTTCGGGTCTTGGAATTAAAACTCTTTCGTCAACAAAAAAATTAATTCCGTAAAAATCAGTGTCGTTTAAGCAATACCATAACGGTCTACCCGTAATTCTCTCTTTAACTAAAGCGTTTATTTTATCTACGTTTTTTGGCGAAACGTATTTATCGGAATACACTTCGTCTCTTTTTATATTTAACGAAAGTGAAACTATCCACTCTGCATCGCTTTTTTCATCTATACCGTTGCTTTTTAATTCTTCATAAACACGTTTTGTTAAATTACATGTTTTTTCGGAAATAACAAAATTCTCTTCTTTTATATTCGGGTCGGAATCCATTTCTAAAACCTTATTAAAAGAGTTAATTGCTACTTCTATCATTTTATCGTCTGGTTCTCTAGTAGTAATTTTTTGAAGTAAAAACCCCGGCGCTTTTATAGGTAAAAATATCTTAGAATCTGTTTTTGCGAGTGCTTTTAGTAATTCGTAAGAAAGTCCCGCAATTAAAGGAATTAATAAAATCTTAAATAAAACTCTATAAATTCCCGTTAAAAACGACGGACCGACAATCGCCTCGAAACAAGCAAAAATAATAATGCTTATAATCATAACGAAAACGATAAAAGTAGTTCCGCATCTATCGTGAATTCTCGAGCATTTTTTTACGTTTTCAACAGTTAGGGGTAAACCTCTTTCGTAACAAGATATAGTCTTATGTTCAGCACCGTGATACATAAAAGTTCTTTTTATATCTTTAAGCAAAGTGCACAAAAGTATATAGCAAACAAAAACAGTTATTTTTAAAGCACCTTCGATTAAATTTTTTGATAAAGTACCGAAAGTAAAACCGTTTCCAACGATAAACTCTATTCCTTCTCTGACTTTAATAGGTAAAAATACAAATAACAAAACGGCTAATGCAACACCAAGTATTATAGAAACGAAAGAAACAACGCTCATTATATTGATCTTAAGAGTTTTAGCAAGCCATTTTTCAAATTTAGAAGGTTCACCGTCGCCATAGACTTCTGCAGACCTCATTAAAATCTTACTTCCCGAAATCAAAGAATCAATAAACGCAAAAACACCACGAATAATCGGAAGTCTAAAAAAAAGATTCTTTTTATTCGCAGGTTTAATTCTTTTAGATTCAGTTCTAATAATTCCGTCTTGGTCTCGCACGGAAGTTACCATGGCAGAATTGCCACGCATCATAACCCCTTCTAAAACTGCTTGACCGCCTATGGAAGTTTTACGCTTTTTACCCATATTTTTATTAAAAAAATGGCTTTAAGAGTATACACTACACTTAAAGCCGATAATAATTCAACTATTTTTCTATTTTACTATATCTCTTGTTGAACTTATCTACACGACCACCGGTATCTACAAGTTTTTGTTTACCAGTAAAGAAAGGATGACATTTACTGCAAATATCAACCTTTATAGTATCGCCACTTTTAGTGGAGCCGGTTTTAAAAGTTTCCCCACAAGCACAAACAACTGTTACTTCGTGATAATCGGGATGTATACCTTCTTTCATAACGCACCTCTTAATTAATTTACTATTGCATTATATTATATTTTTAGTATATAGTCAACAAAAATAAAGTGATTAATAAAATTTCTTATTAAATTTTTATAATTAAAAACTTGATTTTTTTGTTTTTATATAATATAATACCTATGCTTTAATAATTTTGAAAAAATTTTATAAAGGATTTATTTATGAAAGGTTGGAAACTTGTTTCACCTAAAAACTTAATATTAACCGACTCTAAAGACGAAAACGAAAAAGAAAATTCATGTAAAGTAAAAATAACGAAGTCATTAATTACTTTATCTGACGTTTTAAGATATAACGGAGAAATAGACGCAACCGATAAAATTTTAGGAAGTTACGGAATCGGTATTGTTTCCGAAATCGACGCTAACTTGTTTGGCATAGAAAAGGGTCAACACGTTTTTATTGAGCCGGACAGAGAGTGCGGTGAATGTATTAACTGTAAAAACGGCGACGAAAACGAATGCGACAATATTTTAACCTGCGGTGAAGATATTGACGGATTTTTAACCGATTTTATTACGGTAGAAAATAAACACGTTTTACCGCTACCGGAAAGCGTAAACGATTATAATGCTTTATTTATCCCCCACGTCGCTCTTGCAAAGACTATTATAGACAGATTAAAAATTCAAAAAGGTGACTACGTCGGTATAATAGGCGGAACAAATCTTGGAATTATTATTTCGGAATTACTCATTTATTTTCAAGCAGTTCCTATTTTAATGTCTTCAAACGAAGAAGAAATAAATATCGCAAAATCTTCCGGAATTTATTACACGCTCAGCGATTCATCAAATTGGAATAAAGAAGTTTCTAATATAACGGGCGGAAGAATGTGTAAAAACGTAGTTTATATTTCTGATTCCGATATAGGTGTTTCTAAAGCCTTTTCTGTTGCTTCTCAAAATGCAAGAATAGTATTTACAGGTCAAAATACGACCATTAGTACATCAATGAATCAAGCAATTAAAAAGCAAGTTAACATTTATTGCTTAAATTCCGGATTTAAGAATACTGTGTCAAGTATTAACTTGTTGGCAAATAAGGCAGTAGACGTTTCTAATCTTAAACTTAATACTGCAAACTATACCGAAATAGATAAGACTTTTGAAGAAATGAATAACGATTTCGAAAACAATAAAAAAATTTACGAAACCGTTGTAGATATTATATAATTCAATTATAACAAAAAAAGACGGTCTAACCGTCTTTTTTTAATTCTCTTTTGTTTTTACATAAAACAAGTTTTAATAACTTGCGAATTATCATAGGTGGTTTAATACACAAAATTTTCATACACACCTCTATGCTAATTATATGCAAAAACCTTTATTATTTGACAAAAAACTAATTATTTCTTAAATTATCTATAACCCTTTTTCTATCTGTTGCCTTAAAAATAGTATTTCCGGCAACTATTACGTTAACGCCTAAGTCCTTTACAGTTTTAACGTTTTCTTCCGTAATTCCTCCATCAATTTCTAAATCTATATCTTTTCCTATTGATTTAATAAGTAAGGAGGCTTCTTTAATCTTAGGAAGAACACTTTCAATAAATTTTTGACCGCCAAAACCAGGATAAACACTCATAAGTAAAATCATATCGGAATATTCAATCGCTTTTTTAATTTTAGAAACAGGCGTATTCGGATTAATAACAGCGCCACATTTAACGTTTAAACTTTTAATAGCTTTTAACGTGTCTATCAATCTATTTTTGCAAGCTTCGTAATGGATTGTTATAATATCAGCACCACTTTCTGCAAATTTCTCTATATATTTCCAAGGCTTTTCTATCATTAAATGTGCATCGAAAGTCGCATTAGAAAACGGCCTTATATCTTTAACGAATTTTGGACCAAAGGTTATATTATTAACAAAAACTCCGTCCATAACGTCAAGATGAATATAATCCGCACCAAAACTTGTAATTTCTTTAACTTCATCGCCTATTTTAGAAAAATTTGCCGATAAAATCGACGGAGCAATTTTTATATTATTCACTTTTATTTACCCCCAATAAACCGTTTTCGTCTAAATATCTTCGTCTTAATTGTCCGCAAGCGCCATCTATATCTTCCCCGATTTTACGCCTTAAAGTTGCGGAAAGACCGCCTTTTGTTAGTAACCCTAAAAATCTATAAGCCTCTTTATCTGTTACGCCGATAAGACCTTTTTCTTTAACGTCGTTAAGCCTTATTAAGTTAACGTGACAAGGTTTATTTTTTAATAACCTTATAAGTTCTTCTGCGTGTTTAATTGTGTCGTTATTGCCTTTTATCAAAACGTATTCAAAAATATATCTTCTACCCGTTTTATTAAAGTAAAATTTACAAGCGTCTAATATCTCGCTAATTTTATACGATTTAGCAACGGGCATAATTTTTTCTCTTTCGTCTTGAAAGGGAGAGTGAAGCGAAACGGTTAAGTTAATAGGTAAATTTTCGTTTGCCAAATCATATATTTTAGGAACAAGCCCCGAGGTAGATAAACTAATATTTCTCGGGCTAATATTTATTCCATTTTCTTCAGAAATCGCCTTAATAAATTTTATGGTATTATCGTAATTATCAAGAGGTTCACCACTACCCATTAATACGATATTCGTTATTTTCCGCTTATCTTTAAGACCACCTTCTAAATAACGGTTAACAGCAATAACTTCTCCAACAATTTCTGAAAAAGAAAGATTTCTTATAAGCCCGTTAAGTCCCGAAGCACAAAAGGCGCAATTCATTCTACAACCAACTTGAGTAGAAACACAAATAGTGTTGCCGTATTTATACTTCATTAAAACGCCTTCGATTACGTTATTATCGTAAAGTCCGAACAAAAACTTTTCCGCCCCGTCTTCCGACTTAAGACTTTTAATTATTCTAACGGGTTGAGCAATATAATCTTTTGAAAGTTTTTCTCTTAATTCTAAAGAAAAATTAGTAATTTCGTTAAAATCTAAGCCTAAATATAAAGCGTTATATAATTGCGAAACTCTATACGGCTTTTCACCTAACGAATCAATTATTTTATCAAGTTCAAAACGGGTTTTCCCTAGTAATACTTCCTTCAAAACTAACTTATCCTTTTAAATTTTGCGATGTAAAAACCTAAACTTTCTGAAACGTTCGGTAAAAGTTGAATCGTGCCAAAAAATTCTAAATGGTTAAGTTTACAATCTATTTTTTCTAAAACGTAATTACCGTTTGATTTTAAGAATTCATTAACTACTTCGACGTTTTCTTTTTTAAAAACAGAGCAAGTTGAATAATATAAATATCCGCCTTTTTTAACGTAGTTTTTTACGTTATTTAATATTGATAATTGAATTTTAGACAATTCTATAACGTTATCTATATCTTTATTTAGCGCAATATCGGGATTATCCTTTAATACACCGAATCCGCTACACGGAGAATCACATAAAACTACGTCGAATTTATCTTTAAACTCGTTATTAAATATAGTTGCGTCATAAACGGCAGTTTCAATATTTGTTCTTTTCATACGCTTAACATAATCGCTTATTAATTCAACTCTATGCGGGTGAACGTCTAAAGCTAAAATGTTTTTACATTTATAAGAAAGACGTATTGCTTTACCACCCGGCGCAGAACAACAGTCTAAAATACTATCGCAAGGTTCTACCGCTTCACAAATTGCAACGGATCCTAAGTTTTGAAAAGTATAAATTCCCTTATCGAAGTCTTTATTTCTTACAAAATTCTCACATAAAAATACGTTTTTATAAGGCGTTTTTGTAAAATTTATTTTTTTTTCGGTTAAATATTTTTCACCGTCTTCATCATAAAAACAAACACAAGTTTTATTATCAAAATCGGAAATAACTTTTTTAGCGGTTTCCATGCCGTAATCGTTTATTAATTCTTTAACGGCAAAAAGCGGATATGAATTTTTAATGGACAAATTTTCAATTTCGTCTTCCGGCAAAACTGCTTCTTCGTTTATAAACTTCCTTAAAAAAGCATTTACAAAACCCGACGTTCCACCCTTCCCTAATTTTTTTGTAAGTTCTACGGCACTTGTGGTTACGGCGTATTCTTTTTTATTTAAGTATTTAATTGAATACATTGCAATTTTAAGTATAGTTCTTATAACAAGTTTAGGCGATTTATCGGAAAAATACTTAATATAATAAGAAAGTTCTATATCTTTATCTAAAACTCCGTATACAATTTTAGAAGTAAGAGCACGAGTTTTTTCATCAATTTGCGTATTGTTTAAAGCTTGTTTTATATATTCGCCGTGATAGATTTTATTTAAAATCGTGTATGAATCGTAAAAAGTAATTAACATAATTTACCAAAAACAGTATTAGGACTAATTTTATTTCCTCTCAAAAAATCTTCGGCACAAATTACTTTGCCCCCCGCTTTTTGTAAAAAATTAATCTTAATAGAACCGTTTAACGTTCCTATAATAAACTCTTTTTCGTTACCTAAAAATTTACCAACTTCGCCCTTAATACAAGAAGGCTCGGCAGAGTAAATCTTAAGAATTTCGCCATTTAAAAGCGTATGGGCTATGGGAGAAGGATTAAAGGCACGAATTTTATTTACTATTTTAACGTTATCTTGATTAAAATCCAAAAGACCGTCTTCCTTTTTAATTATTTTAGAAAGACTTGCCGTTTTTTCGTCTTGTTTTATAAACGTAATTTTATTATTAATAAGATCGTCAAGTACTTTTATAATTAAATTGGCGCCTAAAATAGATAATTTCTCAAATAAAGTACCCGCATTATCGTTATTTTCTATTTGAATTTTTTCTTGACTAATAATATCTCCCGTGTCAAGACCTATATCCGTTTTCATAATAGTAACGCCCGTTTCTTTTTCTCCGTTTAACAAAGCGTACTGAATTGGAGATGCGCCTCTATATTTTGGTAGAAGAGAAGCGTGAATATTATATACTCCGAATTTCGGAATATCTAAAATCTCTTGTGAAAGTATTTGACCAAAAGCACAAGTAATAATTAAATCGGGGTTTAGTTTTTTTAATAAGTCTACCCCTTCTAATCTTATTTTATTAAATTGATAAACAGGTATACCTAAATTTAATGCCGTAACCTTAACAGGCGGAGAAGTTAAAATTTGTTTTCTGCCGACGGGTTTATCTACGTTAGTTACGCATGCAATAACGTTAAACTTATCTTTATTATTAACAATATTAAGAAGCGGTTTAACGGCAAAATCCGGCGTACCCATAAAAACAATATTAATCATTAATAAATATTACCCCTTAACGTAATTTGCTTTATCTATATATAAAATGCCGTCTAAATGATCGTTTTCGTGGAAAATTGCACGTGCCAAAAGACCACTCGCTTTAACAGTAAAAGCTTTTCCGTTTCTGTCATAAGCTTTTAAAGTAACGTTCATAGGTCTTTCAACTTCGCCCATTTTCCCTTTAACTGATAAACAGCCTTCCGTACCTATTTGTGAGCCTGAAAAAGATACGATTTTAGGATTAACGCACTCGTAATATTTATCGTCTACAAGAAGAATAAAAACTCTTCTTAAAACGCCTACTTGCGGAGCGGCAAGCCCTACACCGTCTTCTTTTACTAACGTTTCTTTCATGTCGTCTAAAAGAGTTTTAAGATTATCATTAAATTCAATTACTGGAAAAGAAATTTTTCTTAAAGTTTCGTCACCAACTTGTACTACGTTTCTAATTGCCATATTTCACCTACGATAAATTATTTGGGTTAACTTCCATATACACGGAAACACCTTTATTGTTATATTTTATAGAAGTATAGTAAATCGTATCTAAAAGAGATCTGTCATCAGTATTTATTCTCATTAAAATTTGATATCTATACTTATTTTGAATCTTTTTAATAGGTGCTTTCATGCACCCGAAAAATCTGAATTTGTTTTTATTATCATTATATACGTTTGATAATTCTTTATAAATAGTTTTTGTTGCCAAGATAGAAGTTTCTTCGTTTTCGCCAGAAATTAAAACTCTTACTATATCGTAAAAAGGTGGAAAACCGGTTGCCTTTCTAACGGATACTTCGTGTTTATAAAATCCGTCGTAATCGTAATTAACTGCAAATTTTAATATAAAATTATCGGGATTATACGTTTGAAGAATAACTTTACCCGCCTTATCTGCTCTACCCGAACGTCCGGAAACTTGAGTTAAAAGTTCAAACGTCCTTTCGGAACTTCTGTAATCGGAAAAATGCAAACTCATATCGGCATCAAGTATTCCAACAAGAGTAACGTCAGAAAAATCGTGACCTTTTGCAATCATTTGAGTACCAACTAAAATGTCCGCTTTTTTTTGTGCAAAATCGTTAACTATTTCAAAGTGGGATTCTTTATTTTGAGTCGTATCTCTATCCATACGCAAAATTTTTGCATTAGGGAAAAGTTTTTTTAACTCTAAAACAACTCTTTCTGTTCCGTAACCACCGTATCTGATAAACTTACTACCGCATTCGGTACAAGCCTCAACCATTTTATATTTAGCACCGCAATAATGACATAAAAGTGCGTCTTCTTCATAATGATAAGTAAGAGAAACATCACAAGCGTCGCATTTAAAAACATGTCCGCATTCGGTACAAATAACGGTTTTTGAATATCCCCTCTGATTTAGAAAAAGCATAACTTGATTTTTAGAACTAAGGCAATTTTCTATTTCTTCTTTTAAAGCAGAAGAAAAAGGTGATGAATTACCACGCCTTGTTTCAACCTTCATGTCGACTATTTCTATTTTAGGAAGCGGTTTTTTATTTACACGTTCACGAAGCGTAACTAAATTATATATTCCGTTTTCCGCATTTAAAAAACTCGAAATTTTAGGGGTGGCGCTACCTAAAACGATTTTAGCGCCGTTATATTCCGCTCTGAATTTGGCAACGTCTAAAGTATCGTATCTAGGAGAAGATTCGCTCGTATAACTTCCGTCGTGTTCTTCGTCTATTATTATTAAACCCAGGTTAGATACAGGAGCGAATATCGCACTTCTTGCACCTATTGCTATTTTTGCTTCACCCGTTCTTAAACGCCACCACTCGTCAAAACGTTCGCCTGCAGACAACCCGCTATGTAAAATCGCAGCATCTTCACCGAATCTTGCCCTTAACTGCTTTAACATTTGCGGTGTTAAAGCAATCTCCGGAACCAACATTATAGCAGTTTTACCGTTTCTTATAACGTCGCTTATTAATTTTAGATATATTTCGGTTTTTCCACTTCCCGTAACTCCATATAATAAAGTTGTGGTTTTATCGGTTTCTAATATATTTTTATAAGCGTTTTCTTGATTATTAGTTAAAATTTTTTCAGAATATTTTGCTTCTAAATTTTTATAAGGAAGTCTAAAATCCTTTTCTTCTATTACGGTAACTAATCCTTTATTTATTACGGATTTTACCGCTTGATTACCAAATAAATTATTTAATTCTGAAAGTTTTGCCTTTTTTACTTCGTTAATATAAAGAAAAAAATCTTTTTGCTTTATTGCCGACTTATTAAAGGAGTTAAGCGTTTCGTCTACGTTTAATAAATCATTAGCGTAAACATAAGAAACAAATTTTTCCCTTACTTTCCCCTTGCGCATTTCGGATGGCAAAAACAACCTTAAAGCGCTTGCTTTCGTTACGTAACACGTTTTACATATAAAATCAGTTAACGCCAACGTTTCTTTGGTTAAAACGGGGCTATCGTCAACAAAAGAAATAATAGATTTAAGTTTATCTATAGGATAATCGCTTAAATTTTTTACACGAATAATTATGCCTTGAATAATTTTACTACCAAAAGGCACGTTTACCCTGCAACCCTCACATAAATTCGGATCGTCAAATTTATATTCAAAAACTTTATCTACTTCAGAATTTGTTAAATCAACAATTACTTCGGCAATCATAATAAAATAAATATGTCCATCGCAAAAAAACGGTGGACATAATCTTTTTAGTCTTTAACTGAAATCAATTTTCCGTCGTAAATTTCTTGCGCTGCTTTACTTAACGGTTTATCTTCTTTTGCTTCAACTTCCGGTGCAACGTTTTGATTTGTTTCCATAATTTGTCTTGCACGTTTACTTGCAACAACGCACAAAGCATATTTAGAACCTACTTTTTGTGCTAAATCGTCTATAGGTGGTTTATGTATCATATCTAATCTCCTTAAAATTTTTGTTTTTCTATTTTAATTATTTTTTCAATTTGATTTAAACACTCGTCAAAATTATCGTTAACAATTGTATAATCGTACAAATCTTTTTTATCGAGTTCGTAATTAACTCTTTCTAATCTCGTTTTAATTTGTTCTTCCGTTTCAGAATGCCTTTTATCTAATCTGTTTATCAGTTCGTCAATCGACGGGGGAACAACTAAAATAAGTAAAGTGTCTTTATAGTTCTTTTTAACGTTTAATCCGCCGTCTACGTCAATTTCCAAAATAACGTCGTGCGATTTCATTTTGTCCAAAACAAAGGATTTCGGCGTGCCGTAATAATTACCGAAATGATCGGAATATTCTAAAAAGTCGCCTTCCGCTATCTTCTTTTCAAACTGACTTTTAGATATAAAAAAATAACTTTCTTTATCGGTTTCGCCTTCTCTCGGCTCTCTTGTAGTACAAGAAACACTTAAAAACATATCTTTATTGTCATTAACAAGTTTTTTTGCAAGAGTTCCCTTGCCTACGCCGGAAGGCCCCGAAATTACAACTAACAAATTTCTACTCAAGATTTTGTACCTGCTCTCTGACCTTTTCTATTTCGTTTTTTAATGATAAAGCAAGATTTGTTACTTCTATATCGTTAGATTTTGAACAAATAGTATTTGCTTCTCTGTTAAATTCTTGCATTAAAAAATCTAATTTCTTGCCCGAATCCGCTTTTTTTACCGTATCACAAAATTGTTTAATATGAGAATCGAGTCTTGTTAATTCTTCATCAATATTAACCTTATCAGTATAAAATGCAACTTCGTTTAGTAGCCTTGCTTCGTCATAGTTAACACCGTCTAACGCTTCAACAATTCTTGCTTTAAGCTTTTCTTTGTATTCACAAGCAACGTTAGGAGCACGTAATAAAATTTTATTTCTTAAATCTTTTATCGTGTCCATTCTACTAAGCATGTCGGCTATTAATTTTTCGCCTTCAGTTAAACGCATTGAATTTAAATTTTCACACGCCTTTTTCACGGTTTCTATCAATATTTCTTCTAAATCGGAATAGTCAGTAAACACACTATCAGAAATAACGTCTGGCATTTTTATTATAGACGAAACAGTTAAATCGTTATTAATACTTAACTCTTTTGCTATTTTTTCACCTGCTTTATAAAATGCAAGGGCTTTATCTAAATTAACGTCGACTTCTTCGTTTTTTTCTCTTTTATCAATAAAATTAATAAATAAATCTATTCTGCCACGAATTATATAACTTTGAACAACTTTTCTGATATTATCTTCAAACATAAGAAAAGAACGTGGAATTTTAGTATTTAAATCAAAATTTCTGTTATTTACGGTTTTTATTTCAACGAGCAAATTAATACCATCGTTAAAATACTCTGCTCTTCCGTAACCGGTCATACTTCTCATAATAATCGTTCCTTTATATTTATATATAATATCACATATATTAATATTTATCAAGTGTTTATTAAAGATTTAAAAGTTTGTTCGTCAATAATTTTTATTCCGAGTTTTTGCGCTTTTTCTAGTTTGCTTCCCGCAGACTCACCCGCTAAAACAATAGTAGTACTTTTTGAAACGCTACTTAATACTTCACCACCAAGACTTTCTATTATCTTACTTGCTTCATCTCTTGTATAATCTGTTAAACTACCCGTTAAAACGAACTTTTCTCCCGAAAAAACGCCTTTATTTTCATTTTTCTCGTAATATATGTTTACACCGAGTTTTATCAAATTATATATCTCGTTATAGTTAAAAGGATCGTCAAAATATTTTCTAATACTTGTTGCAACTATTTCTCCTATATCTTGAATTAAAACAAGTTCAGCAAAACTTGCACTGATTAAATTATGAATATTTTCGTATCTATCTGCTAAATCTTTCGCCGTTTTTTTGCCTACGTTATCTATTCCTAAAGCATAAATAAAATTAGGCAAACTAACGTTTTTAGATTTTTCTATCGCATTAAAAAGATTATCCGTTTTAGCGTCTTTAAACCCGTCTAAAGCAAGCACTTTTTCTTTATCTAGCGTATATAAATCGGAAAAGTTTTCAACACCGAAATTATCATATAAAAGCGACGCAGTCATCTCCGAAAAACCTTCTATATTCATACCCGACTTACATGCAAAATTAGATAGTTTTGCAACTACTCTCGACTTACAATGAATATTCGGACAGAATAAATTTGCACCGTTTTCAAATAAAATAGAACCACAATCGGGACAAACGCAAGGCTTAATTACTTCTTTATTATCGTCATAAAATTCTGTAACTCCTAAAATTTCCGGAATAACTTCGTTACTGCGTCTAACAAGTATTCTTGCGCCAATTTTAACTTTTTTACGTTTAATATCGTCAAAATTATTAAGAGTTGCTTTAGATACCGTTGCTCCGCCTAAATAGGTCGGTTCTAATATACCGAGCGGAGTTAACTTTCCCGTCCTTCCTACTTGCCAAATAACGTCTTTTAATATTGTAGTTACTTCTTCAGCTTCAAATTTATACGCTATTGCCCATCTTGGAAATTTATCTGTATATCCTAATTTTTCTCTTAAACTAAAGTTGTCGACTTTAACGACTGCACCGTCTGTTAAAACGTCTAGTGTTTTTCTACTGAATTTTATCTCGTTTATGGCACAAATAACGTCGTCTAAACTGTTGCAAATTTTAAAATACGGAAAAACCTTAAATCCGTTTTCTTTTAAAAATTCAACACACTCACGCTGAGTTTTTAGTTCACCGTCTTCCATATAGTTAACGTTATAAAAATAAATCTCGGGGTGACGTTTTTCAGTTTCTTTAGGATCTAAGTTCCTTATTGCACCGGCAACTGCGTTTCTTGCATTTTTAAGCGGTTCTTTTGCGGATAAATTATATTTTTCTAAAACTGAAAGTCTTATAATGGCTTCGCCCTGGACTTCAATCATACCCTTATATTTAATAGAAAGCGGAAAACTTTTTATTGTTAAACATTGTGCCGTAACGTCTTCGCCTTCTACTCCGTTTCCACGGGTTGTCGCCCTTAAAAATTTACCGTCTTTATAAGTTAAACACATTGTTAAACCGTCGAATTTATACTCTACTGTATAAACGGGTTTAACGTTAAATTTTGAAATTCTTTTTTCAAAATCTTTAAGTTCTTCTAAAGATGTTGCTTTATCTAAACTGTAAAGTTTTTGCAAATGTGTATGTTTTGAAAATTCAGAAATAGGCTCACCACCCACTCTTCTTGTCGGCGAATCGTCTAAAACAATATTATATTCTTTTTCTAATTTTTTTAACTCGTCATAAAGTTTATCGTATTCCCCGTCTGAAACGGTTGGATTATCTAATACGTAATATTCATAAGCATACTTATTTAAAATTTCAACGAGTTCTTTAATCCTATCCATTATTTTATAATCTCCAAAGGCGCAAATTTAAGTGATAAAGATTTAATTCCAACACCCTTAAACTGAATATCGCAAATCATATTATCCCCTTCGCCACTAGTTGATATAACTATTCCTTCCCCAAATCTTGGGTGCAAAACTTTTGTCCCCGATTTGTACGAAGAAAAGGAAACGTTTTCTTGCAATTTCGGCTTATTTTCGCTTAAAAATTTTTTTGCTCCCGACGAAGAATACCCCGACGAAACAGAGTCAATAAAAGGCAAATCGTCATTTTCATTAAATAAGACACTATCTCTTTTTGTAAAAAATAAGTTTTCAGTTTCGGGTTTAGAATAAGAAGGATTAAGTACAATTTGACCTTCTTTTAAAAATCTTGATTTTGTCATAAAACGTCTTTCACCGTACATATATCTACTGTTTGCTCGTGTTAAAAAAAGCCTGTCTTTTGCTCGTGTTATAGCAACGTACATAAGTCTTCTTTCTTCTTCAAGTTCACTATCGTCACCCATACTTCTTGCTAACGGTAAAATCGTTTCGTCTAGCCCTGAAACGAAAACACAAGGAAATTCTAGACCTTTAACAGCGTGAATAGTTGCAATAGTGACAGCATTATCCGTATTTATATCGTCGGTATCCGTACTTAAAGTTACGGAATTTAAATAATCAGTTAAAAGAAGTCCGTCGTTAACTTTTTCGAACTCTAAAATAGAGTTTCTTAACTCGTCGATATTCATTATTTTGTTTTCGTTTTCTTCAGTTCCGTCCGAAAACTGTTCCATAAAATCCGTTGTTTTTAATATATATTCTACTAAATCGGAAATACTGTGAGTACAAGAATACGAATAAAAACAATCTATTAATTCTTTAAAGTTTTTAAGTTTTGTTTTAGACGAATTGTTAAGAGTTGTTTCGTCGATTCTGTCAATTCCGAAATAAAGCGGTAAGTAATTAGATGAACAAAATTCTTTTAATTCCGTAAGCGTTTTATCGCCTATTCCCCTTTTTGGAGAAGATATAGCACGCAAAAAAGATTCGTCGTCGTTATGGTTAACTAAAATTTTTAAATAAGATAAAACATCTTTAATTTCTTTTCTTTCAAAAAATCTAAAACCGCCGTATACTTTATACTTAATTCCGTATTTAGTAAATTCTTGTTCAAAAGCTCGAGTTAAAGCATTAACACGCATAAAAACGGCAAAATCTTTGTAATTATAATTTGACCGTTGTATTAAACTTTTAATAGTAATTGCAACCTTAGAGGCTTCTTCGTTTTCGTCTGTACAAAAATAAGTTTCTATATTTGCCCCGTCGCCGTTATCCGTATATAACTCTTTTACTCGCCTTTCTGTATTATTTGCTATAATACAATTTGCCAAACTTAAAATTTTTTTAGAAGACCTATAATTTTTTTCAAGTTTATATATGTTTGTATTTGGATAATAATTGTCAAAATGTAAAATATTATCTATCTTAGCACCACGCCAGCCGTAAATACTTTGATCATCGTCGCCAACGACGAAAATATTGCCGTGAGTTAAAGATAAACGTTCCGCCAATAAAAACTGAACTTTGTTAGTGTCTTGAAACTCGTCGATATGAATATATTTAAATTTATTAGCGTAATAATCGGCAGTTTCCTTTGATTTAGAAAACAACTCGTAAGTTTTCATTAGTAGATCGTCAAAATCAAGTGCGTTTGATTGTGACATACGTCTTTCATATAGCCTATAAATTTTAAAAACTTCTTCAACGTAAACGCTGTCAAAAAACTCTTTTCTATACTCTTCAGGCGATAAACACTCGTTTTTTGCTATAGAAATTTGATTTTTTGCAAGTTTTAAATACTTTTCGACATCATAACCCAATTCCTCTATTACACGCTTTAATACTTTATCTTTATCGGTTTCGTCGTATATAGTAAAATTCTTATCATATCCTATTTTATCGATATCGCTTTTAAGAATTTTTACGCACATACTGTGTATAGTACAAACCCACATAGAAGAAACGTCCGAAATATAACTCGTTAAACGTTCTTTCATTTCGTTTGCAGCTTTATTTGTAAATGTTATAGATAAAATATTTGACGGAGAAACTCCTTTTTCCAAAATTAAGTACGCAATACGAGTGGTTAAAACTCTTGTTTTACCACTTCCCGCACCCGCTATTACCAAAACTGCGCCTTCCGTATCTAAAACGGGCTTAATTTGTTCTTCGTTCAGTCTACCAAGTAATTCGTTTATATTTTCCATTTTTATTATTATAACATATTTAGTTTATAAAATAAAGTTAAATTTAACTTTTT
>JAZUKR010000179.1:0-3671 GCA_045643385.1 Christensenellaceae bacterium
AATATGAATAAAAAAATTAAGGGTTTTGTAACCGTTGCAACTGGTGAGCATTATTGTTGGTTAGCAGGTAATTTATATATGAGTTATAAGTTGTATCCTGAAAATAACTTGCCTTTTTATGTGGTTACTGACGAAACTGGTTTAAAATATTTTAATTCTAAAAAATTTTTCGATAAAGTTATTGTAAGAAAAGATTTTAATTATAATTGGTTAGATAAATTAAATGCCTACTTTGTTGATTTAGACGAAATAATTTTTATTGACGCTGATTGTTTTATTGCAGGTTCAATTTGTTTTTTATTCGATTTATTTAAGAAAACCGATTCGTCTATAAGCCTTTTAGGTTATTACGTTGAAGTAGATAATAATTTTGAAAAAATCAATGGGTGCGGACTTACCAATAAAACTATTAAAATGTTTAATTTAAATAAGGTTATCTCTCACGAGGGTGGGGGGCTCTATTATTTTAAGCACTCGGATTTAACTGATAAAATTTTTAATCAGATAAAGACGGAAATTTGTGAAAATTATGATGAGTACGGTTTAATTAGACAGGGTGGTAATAATAGTTGTTCAGATGAGCCGATCTTTCAGCTTGCAATGTTATTAAACGATATGAAGCCAATGTCTTTTGTAAATTTAAGAGAGATAATGGATGTTCCTATTAGATTTGGAATGTACGGATTAAATATTGTTAAAAATAAGATTTATTGGGATTTAAAAAATGATTTTACCGTTAAATCTTTATCTGATGACGGCAAAGAATATAGTCGTAAATTTTTAATTCCTCATTGGGCGGTTTTAAATACTAAAACTTTTATTTATAATGATTTAAGTACTAAAATAAAATGTAAGTATAAAGGTTATTCAAAATTTAATACATTTTTTGTCGTTAACTTTTGTAGAGTTTATTATTTCATTAATTTATTTCTAAAAAAAGTTTTAAATAAATTAAAATTAATATTTAAGGGTTAGTTTATGATACCTAAAATTTTGCATTATTGTTGGTTTGGGACGAATGAATTTGATAAAACAAGTAAAAAGTGCTTAAAATCATGGAATAAATATTTGTTCGATTTTGAATTTAAAAAATGGAATGAAAAAAATTTTGATGTAAATATTAACGATTACGTTAAAGAAGCATATGAAAATAAGAAATTTGCGCTTGTTTCCGATTATTGTAGGCTTTTAGCCTTGTATAACGAAGGCGGGTTATATTTAGACGTGGATTGTCTTGTAAAAAAAGATTTTAGCAATCTTTTAGAAGTTAATTCTGCTTTTACCGGATTTGGGGGAGATAATTACGAAATTGCGGCATGTACTTTGGCTTTTGAACCTAAAAATAATTTTATTAAAGAATGCTTAGACACCTATAAAAATGATCACTACGTATTAAGGAACGGTGAATTTAACAATAAATCCGTTAATATTAGAATGACTGAACTTTTAATAAAACACGGCTTTATTCCAAACGGTGAAGAACAAACTGTTGAAAATATAAAAATTTACCCTATGACTTATTTTTGTCCTTTAAGTATGTTGCCGGACAAGATAAAAGATTGTAAGAGTAAAAATACTTTTAGTATGACTATATGGACAGGTAAAGAAATTAAAAGAGAAAGAAGTTTAATCGTTAGATTTATGCATAAAACAAAATTAAATATATTGATAAGGAAAATAAAAAGATGAGTAAACCTTTTTTTTCGTTGGTAACGCCTGTTTATAATATAGAACGGCTTTTACCAAAAACTATAGATTCTGCACTTTTACAAACTTTTAAAGATTGGGAAATGGTTTTAGTCGACGACGGTAGCCCCGATAATGCAGGTAAAATATGCGATGAATATGCTTTAAAAGACAAGAGAATTAAAGTAATACATAAAAAGAACGAAGGCTTAGCGGAAGCAAGAAATTCCGGAATAAAAGAAATAACAGGTAAGTATTTCATAATTTTAGAAGGGAGCGACGTTTTCCCAGATAAAAATACTTTAAAGGAAATTTATAACGATTTAATAAATAACGACGTTGACATATATTTTGGTTTATTACAAGACGTTTTGGAAAAGGGTAACGAAATTGTTAACGTTCAAAAAAAATATTCCGTTAGCGGATTATTTTTAGACGGTGGCAAGAAACTTTTTGAGAGATTGTACGATAATAATGAGATTTTAGCGCTTTCTTCACCCGTTAACAAAGTATTTAAAACGAATTTTGTCGTTAAAAATAATTTATGGTTTTGTAAGGGTATATATCATGATGACGACGAGTGGCTTCCAAGGACTATAGTTTTATCAAATAAATCATTTTTTACGGATAAGATTATTTATAATGCTATGACGTGGGACGGCTGTTTGGGACAAAATTTTAGTGAAAAAGGCGTTACAAAAAAGTCTTGTGATAAAATGTTTTTAGCAAAACGTTGTATAGATGATATAGATATTAGATTTCCTTCGCATGAAGAGTTTAAACCAAAATTTTATGAATATTATATAAGAATTTATATGAGTGGAATTTTAGATTTATCTTACATTAAAGACAAGGATTTTATTGAACAGATAAATCAATCAATCGCTAAAAATAAAAGTGTTTTAAACGTTGCGAATAAAACTAAAAGTAAAAACTTAAAAATTTTATATTATATTTATAAATTTTTAGGAATTAATGTTGCAAAAAAATTTATATTAAAAAGATATTCTAAATAATAATTAAGAAGTAAATATGAGTAAGCCGAAAATAAGTATAATAGTTCCGATATACAATGCGGAAAAATATTTAAAAAGATGTATGGATTCTATCTTTAACCAAACTTTTTCTGATTATGAAATAATTTTGGTTAACGACGGAAGTAAAGATAACAGCCTAATTTTGTGTCTTGAATACGAAAAAAATGATTCAAGAGTTAAAGTTATCGATAAAGAAAACGGTGGTGCGGGCTCAGCACGAAATGCAGGTATTAAGATTGCTAAAGGCGAATATCTCGCTTTCCCAGATGCAGACGATTGGTTTGCACCTAATATGTATGAATCTTTATATAATCTTGCAAAAGAAAATAATTATGATTTAGTAATAAGTGGTATAAATTTTTTTACGCAAGGCGATAGCGGGGAAATGATTTTTTCACGCAAAACTGACGGTGATGAATTATCGTTTTTAACAAAAGAAGATTGCAGAAAGAACTTTATGAAGTTTTTCCCTACGTCAACAATATTTGACGTTCCGTGGAACAAACTCTATAAGCGTAGCGTTATAGTGGAAAACGGCGTATATTTTAGAGATTTGAGAAGATGTCAAGACGCAACGTTTAATATAGAATACTATAACGTAATTAATAGCGTTGTTTTCACAAAAAAACAATTCTATAATTATATGGAAAATACTCAAAGCGACGTATGGAGAAAGTTTCCTAAAAATTACATTGATATAAACGTTTATTATTATACAACTCTAAAGAATATTTTATCCGATTGGGGTATGTATGACGGAGAAGTTAAAAAACATTACGACTACTCTTTTGTTTATTCTGTTTACGAAACTTTAGGATTTATGGAAAATCCAAATTGGAATTTTTCAAAAAAAGAAAAAAAAGGATACGTTTTAGGGATATTAAATAGGGTTGATATTCAAGATTTTATTAATGGCGTTATATACGACGAAAGGATCGATACAGAACT
>JAZUKR010000180.1:0-2248 GCA_045643385.1 Christensenellaceae bacterium
TATTTTGACCCTTTAAACAGAAAAACTTTTCCGTGGGACAATATAGATAATAATATTCTTTCTTGGTATAAGTTTTTGGGGAATTTAAGAAATAAATATTCGGTTTTTATGAGCGGAAAATTTGTCTTGGAAAATATAAGCGATGGTTTTATTTCTTTTAAGCGAGAGAATGAAAATTATGGCATATACGTTGCGATAAATTTAAGTTGCGATAGTAAAGTATTAAATTTTAACGGAAAACTTTTAAATTTAATCGATAATAAAAAATACAAAAACGAAATAGAGTTGAAAAAAGGCGAATTTTGTGTTTTAATAAACGAATAAACAGTTGACAAATAAATTTTTAAGTGATATTATTAAGAAAAATAAACCGTTGATACAAAGTAGTAGGTTAGAAAACAGTTTTAGAGAGTTTGTGGTTGGTGTAAACAAATACTAAATTCTAATTCGAATGGGTTGTTGAGGGCGTATGCGAAATAAGTAGTGTATGACGTAGGTTGCACGTTACGCAACAGGATATGATAGTATCCGTTAAGGCAGAAATGCGAAATTGGGTGGCAACACGGTTAAAATCGTCCCAAGCGGTTTTAAGCGTGTTTTTATTTTTATTAAGGAGAAAAGGTATGAAAAAAGAAATCCCTACAAAAATATTTTTAAGTGAAGAAGAACTTCCTAGATATTGGTATAATATTAATGCCATATTAAAGGAAAAGCATGCTCCGACGTTAAATCCTATAACTTTAAAACCGTGTACTTTATCTGATTTTGAAGAAGTATTTTGTACGGAATTAGCTAAGCAAGAGTTAAACGTTACTGACGAATATATTAAAATTCCCGACGAAGTTTTTGATTTTTACAAAATGGTAAGACCCTCGCCTTTAACAAGAGCATATTTTTTAGAAAAAAAACTAGGCACTCCTGCAGAAATTTATTATAAATTTGAAGGCAACAATACTTCGGGGTCTCATAAACTCAACTCTGCTATTCCGCAAGCTTATTACGCAAAAAAGCAAGGTTTAACTTCGGTTACAACCGAAACGGGTGCCGGTCAATGGGGAACGGCTCTTTCTATGGCTTGTGCGTTTTACGGTTTGGATTTAACAGTTTATATGGTAAAATCGAGCGCAGAGCAAAAACCTTTTAGAAAATGTATTATAGAAACTTACGGCGGTAAAGTTGTGCCAAGTCCTTCGGATACGACTGAAGTCGGCAGAGAGATATTAAAGGCTTTTCCAAATACCGGCGGTTCACTTGGTTGTGCCGTATCGGAAGCAACTGAAACGGCGATAAAAACTAAGGGCTGTAAATACGTTTTAGGTAGCGTTATGGACCACGTTTTATTACATCAATCTATTATAGGTTTAGAAACTAAAACGGCACTTGAAAAATACGGTATAGAACCCGATATATTAATTGCTTGCGTAGGCGGTGGTTCAAATTTCGGCGGATTTATTGCTCCTTTTGTTAAAGATAAAATAAACGGGAAAAAAGATTACAGAATTATTGCGGTAGAGCCTGCGTCTTGTCCGTCGCTTACAAGAGGAAAATACGTTTACGATTATGGCGACACCGGTAAGATTACACCGCTTATGAAAATGTATACTTTAGGTAACGGATTTATTCCCGCAAATACTCACTCGGGCGGATTACGTTATCACGGTGCAAATCCTATAGTATCAAAACTTTATCACGATAAATACATCGAAGCGGTATCCGTTAAACAAACTGAAGTATTTGACGCTGCAGTAACCTTTGCAAAAACCGAAGGAATACTTCCTGCTCCCGAATCTTCCCACGCAATAAGGATTGCAATAAACGAAGCACTTAAATGTAAAGAAACGGGCGAGAAGAAAAAGATTGTATTTAATTTGACCGGAACGGGATATTTTGACCTTAAAGCGTATGAATCTTTTAAAAACAACACTTTAGTAGATTATATTCCGAGTGAAGAAGATTTAGAAAAAGGTTTTGCTTCTATTCCTAATTTTGATATTAAATAAAAATCTATGTTATACGCTTGATTTTTTTTGAAAATTATATTAAAATATAAGCGTTACATTGAGGAGGATATATGGAAAATATTGATAAAATAAAAAAACTTATTGCCGAGCAATTAGGTAAATCGGTTGATGAAATCACAGAAGATAAAGAGATTGTTAAAGATTTAGGTGCTGATTCGCTTGATGCTGTAGAGATGATAATGACAATGGAAGAACAGTTTGGCGTTTCTATTTCAGATGATGAAGGA
>JAZUKR010000181.1:0-11634 GCA_045643385.1 Christensenellaceae bacterium
TTTATTTGATATTCAAATATAATTGAAATTTTAATAAAAAAATGTTATTATTTGTGTACTCATTATTTAATTTTGCTTTTTACAAGCAACAATGAGAATAAAATGAAAAACAAATTTACGAATATTAATTACATTTATTAAAAATAAAAGGTCGTTTAACGTTTTTTGTACTTAACTTGACAGTTTTATAAAAATATATTAAAATATGTATGTTTTTTAATATTCTTTAGGAGAAATTTATGAATTATTACGAACTCGCTATGTTTATAGCATATTTTTTATTTGTTTTAATTATAGGTATAGTCCTATTTTTTAAGCATAAAGACAAAGGCGAAAAGGATTACTTTTTAGGCGGAAGAAATATGAACGGCTGGGTTTCGGCACTTTCTGCCGGGGCTTCCGATATGTCTAACTGGGTTTTAATGGGGCTCCCCGGAGCAATTTGTATTTTAGGGCTCGGTCAGGTATGGATTTCTATCGGCTTAATTATAGGCACGGTTTTATCTTGGATTTTCGTTGCGCCTAAACTTCGCCGTTATGCTATTAAGGCTGACGATTCAATAACAGTTCCGCAATTTTTTACTAACAGATTTAAATCTAAAAATCACGCTTTAAGTATTGCTTGCGCAGTTATTTTCGTTGCAGGGTATTGCTTATACGCAGCGTCAAGTATTGTCGCTTGCGGAAAGATTTTTAATTTAATAACGGGCGTAGACAAACAACTTTCTATGGTTATTTCTGCGATTATTATTTTAGCGTATACAATGCTCGGCGGGTTTAGTGCCGTTTGTTGGACGGACTTTTTCCAAGGAATGATTATGCTTTTAGCATTAATGACATTACCTATCGTTGCACTTTTCGTTTTAGAAAAAGACCCCGAAGTTATAACCGGTGCTACGTATTACAGCTTTTTATCAACCGGTTCGTTAGACTGGTCGAGTGTTGCTAATATTTTAACCGGTTTAGGCTGGGGCATAGGATATTTCGGTATGCCACATATCGTTGTTAGATATATGTCTATTAAATCCGAAAAAGAAATGAGAAAATCTCAAATAATAGGTTCTACTTGGACTTTCCTTATTTTATTAATGGCAACCGTAGTAGGTTTACTCGCTCACGAATATATAGGTACGGAAATTAATTCGGACAATAAAGAAAGCGTATTTATAATACTCGTTAGGAAACTGTTTGATAGTGGTGCTTTAGCATTAATCGGCGGACTTCTTCTTTCTGCAGTCGTTGCCGCCGCTATGAGTACGGCAGATTCGCAATTATTAGCGTCGTCTTCTGCTTTTTCTTCTGATATCTATAAGGGCGTTATTAAAAAATCCGCATCGGATAAAGAAATTATGTGGATAGGTAGAATTGTCGTTTGCGTTATAACTATAGTAGCCCTTTTAATTGCAGTTTTCTTTGAAAAAACTTCTATTATGAGTTTGGTTTCTGCAGCGTGGTCTATTTTCGGTTCGGCGTTCGGCGCAGTTATGCTTTTATGTTTATTCTGGAAACGATTTAACTATAAAGGTGCGTGTGCAGGCGTAATTACCGGATTTTTAGTTTCCGTTTTATGGTTAGTATTATTTAACTTTGAATATTACGGATTTACAAGCATTATATATAATACGGAATTGTACGAAATAGTTCCGGGATTTATTTTAAGTTTAGTTGTGGCAGTTACTGTTTCTTTACTAACTAAAGCGCCCAATAAAGAAGTTTTAAAACTTTTTGAATCCGCAAAGGAAAAAATATAACAAAAAATAAAATTATTAAACCGACGTTTATCGTCGGTTTTTTTATATATACATTATATAACAAGCGTTAAAATAAAAACCGTACGATTAATAATTGTTAATTTTTGCCAAAAAACGGAAATTATTTGTTATATCATATATAAATGAATAAATTTTATTTCAAAAACTACTTGACAAACAACTTTTATAGGTATTATAATGTCTTATGTATTATAGGGTAATACTATGAGTGTATAGTTTACCGTGCATTTAATAGAAATAATATTATTTTCATTAAAAGGAGACAATATGAAAGAAAGTACAAAAAAACAACAAAAAGGCGAAAATAAAGTAGTCAAAGTACTTATTTATATTGGTCTTATTTTGGCGTTATGCGGTGTTATCGCTAACTCGATAATAATTGCAGTTAACAAAAATAAGAGTAATGACCAATATAACGAGCTTCAAGAAGCGTATAAGGCTGCTGACGAAAGCCAAAAAGCTTATTTTACTCAACTCTTGACAGAAGCAAGTAACAGTATTAATCAATCTATAGCAACTATAAGCGGAGAACTTACTGCGAACGTTTCGGCATTAACCGAAACCGTTAATACTATAACCGAAAATTTAGGCAACCTTGAAGGAACGGTTAATACTTTAACTGCTAATCTAGGTGCTTTAACAGAAACAGTTGGCGGAACTTCCGAAAATTTAGGCAACCTTGAAGGAACGGTTAATACTTTAACCATGAATTTAGGAAATCTTATCGGGAGCGTTGAAACGTTAATCGGAAATTTAGACACTCTTACTAATTCTGTTAACGGACAAGGTACTAGTATAGAAACTTTAACCGGTAACGTTAATACCGTAATTTCTAATTTAGATTCAGTAATCGGTACGGTTGAAATCTTATCTACTAATTTAGGTACGTTATCCGAGACTGTTAACGGGGCAGTTATCAATTTAGGTGTTGCAGAAAACGATATCCTTTTAATTAAAGAATTAATCGGTGACGTTGCTTCTGTTAATAATGCCGACATATTCGGCAAGATTTATAACCTTAATAACGAACTAGAAACCGTTAAGTCAGGCGTTTTATCTATAGAAAGTGGTTTCGTAACCGTAACGGTATTAAATGATAAAGCAATTGAATTACAAGCATATACCGATAACAAGATAAACGATTTAGTAGAAACCGGTGAAGTTGCTACTCTTATTTCCGAAGTATCTATTCTTAAACAACAAGTTTCAGATTTAATAGATGCTAACGAAAAGTTTAACGGCACTACCGCTCAAGACACGAAGGCTACTAAAGTTTCTGCTTTGACCAACGACTACTTAACTGTTAAAGCGAGCGTTGAAGGCTTAAAGGCAGATGCAATAGAAGCATTCGGCGGAGAAAGTATTGTACAAACTGATTCCGATAATCTTGATTTGTTATTTAATTCTATTGATAATGCAATTAAGACGACGGGTATTTGTTTATTAGACGAAGGTCAAGCATACATAATTTTAGCTAAAGACGCAACGTTAGCAAATTCTGCTTATGCTAAATATAAAGAATTAATCGGAAATTTAGTTAACGAAGCAAAGTTTGTAATTTATAAACAACTTATTTTAACTAAAGTAACGACCGGCTACGATAATACTAATACGTATTTTGCAGACGAAGTTAACGCTATAACGTTTGATTCTACGGTTACTTTACAAAGTTTAATCGACGCTCTTGATCTTTGCGACGATAAGGCAAACGCTTACGACGGCATTATTAAAAAAGCAATTGCTGTTAAAGCAAATAATATTGCAACCGCAGTTAGCGGATTTGAAAGCACGATCGAAGACAACTTCAACGGTCTTGTAGATGCAATCGTAGATATAGCGGGAGACAACTGGAACGACTTTAAGTCGGCATCTAAAGATAGTCTTGAAGATGAAAAACAAGCAATTATCGACGAAATCGATTTAGTAGGATATAAAGCAGATAAGTACGTAGACATTTTAGCAAATGCTAAGACGCAAAAAGATAACATCGACTTGTTAGAAAATGTTGAAGAAGCGGATAAAAATACCTTTAAGGGTAACATTGACAATCTCGTTGCTTACGATACTTATATTTTACAAGTTGCAGATAAGAACGAAACCGAAATTGACGAAGTTGTTACTTCTATCAATACGGCAGTAGATCTTGAAGCATATATCATTACTAACTACGATACTTTACTTGGTGAAGTTTCAACTGCTAAATCAACCATCACCGGATATGAACTTCCGAACGATACGGATTTACAATCAGCAGTAGAAAATACTTTAGACGGATTCTTAACGGGCGATTACGCAGATACAACGGCAGTAGATACTGCTTACGGTAATGTACATGATGCTATAATTCTTATCACCGATAAGGCAGAAGCATATAAGACTGTTCTTGATTATGCTACTACAAAGATTAGCGGATTAAGTGCTTTGACTTATATTACGGATACTACCGAAATTGAAGCAGATATTAACGGCGAAGCAATCTTCACGGGTATCGACGCTAAGACGACGAAGGAAGATATAACTTCAGAAGTTAATGCAATTAAAGGCAGAATTGATAAGTTTGCCGCAGACGCAACGCTTTATAATACGTTAATCGGCGCAAATCAAACTCAAATTCAAGCAATTAACTCATTACAATTATCCGAACCGTTTAAGACTGCTTACATAACTGCAATTGAGAACGCACTTGTTTCTTACAGCGAAATTAAGACGGCTGTTGCAGATATGGCAGACACCTTCTCGTATCAAACTGCTGAAGAACAAAAATACGCTGATATAGTTACTATTGCAAATAAAGAAGTTTCTATTATCGCAACAAGAGATTCGTTTAACGTAACCGGATTAAAGACGACTCCTGTTGACGAACAAGGCTATTTCGACGCATTAGTTGCTTTAGGCTACGATTACTACACAACGCTTATTGATAACGGTGGCACGTTAGAAATTAAGAGCGATATTACCGCTTCTTCTACTAACGATTCCGACTTTGCAACAGATATGAGTACTATAATAGGTTATGCTAATAAGTTAGTAAATGCCGACGGTGTTGTTGATTACACTAACGAATTAATTAACGCATACGCAAGTTCGTTCAAGTCTTCTTGGTTATCTAATAACCATAACAATACCAATACTGAAAATCATGCAAACGGCGACGGTTATGCAGTAATAGCAATTTACGAACAAGATATTGCAAGTGCATTAGCTAATAATACTGCTGTAGTTTCTACAGAAACCTTCCCTGTAATAGACGCTGATTATACTACTGAAATGGCTGAAGCAGAAACGTATTTTGCAACCATAATTTCTAATGAAGATATTGCACAAGTTTACACTAATTATAAGGACGCACTTGCAACAATTAAGAGCAATATGGATACTAAATTCGCAGAATTTGAAGGTGCATATTTAATTGCTCAAAAGGATGCAAAACAAATTGAATTAACAAACTTATATACGCCTTACACAGTAGCTTATGCAGAAGATGCGAACACGTTAGATAAGTTGTTAGCAATCTATACGTTGTATCAAGGTACCATTGATGAATGTACGTTCTCCGGAACACTTACTGAAATTATGGCATCTGCAACGTTAGCGTTTGCTGAATACGACGTTGACTGATCTGTAAATTAGATTAACAAATAAAGAGAGAGTTAATTTTAACTCTCTCTTTTTGTTTTAAATATATAATTCCATAGGGTAGGCTAAATATTCTATTTTTTCTAATTCGTCTAAAGTAATAAGTCCGCTTTTTGCTTTTATTAGGGAAGGAATTCTGTTTACGATTGTTGCGCAAGTATGTTCAACAGTTTTTGGCTTTTCTACGCTAAATTTTAGATTTGGCTCTCCCAAAATTCTAAAATCGCACATATCTCCGTCGTTTTCCCCATAAACTTTTCCTATACATTGTGTTTCTATAATTATTCCCTGATGAGTTTTAGTTGTTACAACTGAAGACATACCTATTGCATCGCCTTTTTTTATAATTCTATCTAACGTTTTAGAATACACGTCCGTTTCATAAAAATAAGGCACGCATTTTTGAGTTTGCGATTCTATGCTTAAATGTAGTGCCGAACATAAAGCTTCGTTAGAATTCCAAACGTAAGACGGCTCTATTACTTCGGGGTGTGCTATTTCTTTTTCGAATTCTTCTTTACTTAGCCCTACACCGTGCGCCTTTGCTAACGCTATTCCGTAATCTTCTACGTTATACGATACTTCTCCTTCTATTCTCTCGATTTTATTAACTCCGCCAGCGTAAAGACTTACGGCGTTTACCCAAAATATATCTTCCATACCGCTTCCTAAAAATGTGCAGTTATTCTTTTTGGCTAAAACGTCTAACAGATTTGCATGCACGGGGTCGGTCGTTTTGCAATATGTTGCTTCTTCGCACGTGGTTATAACGTTTATTCCGCGTTCTAAACATCTTTTAAAATGCTCGTAGCAATCGCTTACTAAACTAAACAGCGTTACTATTGCAACGTCAGGGCAAGTTTCGTCTAAAACCTTTTCGGCGTTATCGCTTATAATAATACCCGTTTTATGGCCTAAACCTATATAATCTCCAACGTCTAACCCTACGATTTTTGGGTTAATATCTATTGCACCTACAAGTTCTGCTCCGTGGTCAAATAAGTATTTTAATATAACCTTGCTCATTTTACCGCATCCGTACTGAATTACTTTTATTTTTCTCATAAATTAACTCCTTTGTTTAATTATTTCTTTTTAAAAGAAATTTTATAACAAATTCTATTATTTTTGTTATTAACTTGCAAAATGTATGCGTTTTATATATAATAAATTTGTAAATACAGTAAACAAAAACTTGGAAGTGTAATATGGCAAAAACGGTTGTCGTAGGGCTGTCGGGCGGAGTTGATTCTTCCGTTTCAGCACTACTCCTAAAAGAACAGGGCTATAACGTTATAGGCCTATATATGAATAATTGGGAAGAAAAGGACGAGTGTGGGCATTGTACCGGCGAAGAAGATTTCTCCGACGTTAGGCGTGTAGCAAATAAAATAGGAATACCTTATTATTCGGTTAACTTTGCCAAAGAATATATGGATAGAGTATTTACTTATTTTATAAAAGAGTATAATGCGGGCAGAACGCCAAATCCCGACGTTTTATGTAATAGAGAAATTAAGTTTAAAGACTTTAAAGAAAAGGCTTTTGAACTTGGTGCAGATTATATTGCAACTGGGCATTATTGCGATATTTTGCACGACAACGGCACTCATTATTTATTAAAGGCAAAAGACCAAAATAAAGACCAAACGTATTTTTTAAATCAACTTTCGCAAAGCCAATTAGATAAAGTTTTATTCCCGCTTGGCAAATTAGAAAAACCCGAAGTCAGAAAGATTGCCGAAAAGTACGGGCTTGCCACAGCAACCAAAAAAGATTCAACTGGCATTTGCTTTATAGGTGAAAGAAATTTTAGAAATTTTTTACAGAACTATATTCCTGCAAAACGTGGCAAAATTATGACGTACGACGGGCAAGTTTTAGGCGAACATTTAGGGCTTATGTATTACACAATAGGTCAAAGGCGTGGCTTAGATCTCGGTGGCATCAAAGGAGATGACGGCGGTAGATGGTTTGTTATCGAAAAGGATCTTAAAAATAATATATTATACGTCGCTCACGGCGAAGAAGATAGACTGTATAGCAAAGGTTTAATTATGAATTCTTGCAACTGGATTCCTTCCGCCCCGAAAGAAAAGACTTTCCATTGCACGGCTAAGTTTAGATATCGCCAGATAGAACAAGGTTGTACGGTAAACATTAATAAAGACGGTATTTACGTCGACTTCGACGAAAAGCAAAGGGCAATAACCGAAGGTCAGTTTGCCGTGTTTTATTTAGGGGACAAATGTCTTGGCGGTGGAGTTATAGAAAAAGCTATTTTTTAAATGAAAAAATAAGATTTTAATCTTGTAAATTTAAAACAGATAATATATAATGATACAGTAAATATTTTAATAATATTTATAAAAGGAGAAAAGATGAAACTAAATTATGAAGAGTATAAAGATAAAGTTTATGCTTGTTGGCTTGGGAAAAATATCGGCGGAACTATGGGTACACCTTTTGAGGGAATACGTAGCACTCAAGACATTAAAGGGTTTACGACAGAAGAAGGCGTAGTTCTTCCTAACGATGACTTGGACTTGCAATTAGTTTGGCTTTCCGCAATAGAGAACTTTGGTATAAACGTAATAGATTCTAAAAAACTCGGCGAATTTTGGCTGTCTTATATAGGACCACACTGGAACGAATACGGATTAGGCAAAGCAAATATGAAAATCGGTCTTGTTCCTCCAATATCAGGTTAATACAATAATCGTTGGAAAAATTCAAACGGTGCTTGGATAAGAACGGAAATTTGGGCATGTTTGCAACCCGGAAGGCCGGACGTTGCCGGAGAACTTGCAATAGAAGACGCAATGGTTGATCACGGAAACGGCGAAGGTACCGTTGCTGCGGCGTTTGTTGCAACAATGCAATCTTCTGCTTTCGTCCTTAAAGATATTAAAGAATGTATTAATCTTGCACTTTCTAAAATTCCTGAAAAATCGAGAGTATATAAAACGGTTAAATTTGCAATAGATTGCTATAATAAAAAAGTAGACGTTAGAGAAGCAAGAGATAAAATATTTAAATTAAACGAAGATATAGGCGACGGTTGGTTTGAAGCCCCTTCTAACGTAGGCTATGCCGTGTTGGGTTTATTATATGGCGAAGGCGACTTTAAAAAGTCTATGATTTATGCTATAAATTGTGGAGACGATACCGATTGCACCGGTGCAACTGTCGGCGCAACGCTTGGAATTTTGGGCGGTACTAAAGCAATTCCTAACGATTGGAAAAAACACATCGGAGACGATATCGTTACTATTTCGATAGATAAAGGGACTTTACAGACTGTTCCTAAAACTTGTACCGAATTAACCGAACGTGTGGCAAAATTAAGTAAATGCGCTATTTTAACGGATAATTATCCTTTGCATAGGAAAGAATATCAACCGATAGAATTTACAGACGGTAAATCGGAAATAGAAAAAAATTGTTTCGAACTTCTTAAAAAATGTGATAGAGTTTTAGTTAAGTTGAACGAATTACAGCCCTATTCGGTTACCGAAGATTTCTTGTATGCAAGGGCAACCGCCTTTTTAGACGATGTTAACGTTAAACCTTTAGAAACGAGAAAAATAAGAATTAAATTTATAATAAACATAGAAGTTTGCGGAAATATTCCTTATAAACTAAATTTAAGATGGTGGCTTCCCGAAGGGTTTATGGTAAAAGGTCCAAAATGTATAACGCTTCCTCAATGGGATTCTTGTCCCGTTTACTATGATTTTGAAATAACCGCAGGCGAAAAATTAGACGCAATAAATCGGGCAGTTTTAGAAATTATGGCAGATTCCAGAATGACGGCAGGATATCTTCCTATTGTTTTATTAGGTTAAAAAGGTTTTTTATATGGATTTTAATGATTTTTCAAAACTTGTTTTAAATAGGCAATCTTGTAGAGATTTTTCAGACGAGCCACTGAATTTTGACGACTTAAATAAGGTATTAGAACTAAGTAGGTTTACGCCTTCAGCGAGAAACATTCAGCCGTGGAAAATGTACTTAGTAAAATCACCTGAAAAAATGAGAGAAGTTAATATTGCACTTCAAAAAGACGGTCATAATAGGTTTTTAGATAAAGCAAAAGCCTTTTTGGTTTTAACTGAGCCGATAAACCCTATAGACGGTGCAAAATTCGTTAAATACGACGTGGGCGAATTAATAGCGTATATTACGTTGTCTGCTAAAGCATTAGGGATAGAAACTTGTATTATTGGTTGGATGGACGAAGAAAAACTTAGTAAGGCAGTGGGATATTCTAAATCGGAATTTTCCCAGATTGCTATTGCGTTCGGGAAATCGAATTGCGCCTTAAGAGTGAAAAACAGAAAAGAATTAAAAGATATACTTAAAGTGCTATAACATTATATATAATATATATATGAAAAATAAACGGCTTTACGTATTAGAATCGTAAGGCCGTTTTTTATATTGTAAAATCTAATAAAAATAATATTTTTTAAAAAAGACAAAAAAAATAAAAAAGTTCTAAAAAACCTTAAAAAACGCTTGACTTAATTTACCTTTTACTATATAATCACTATTGCTCGCTTGAAAAAGAGGGCAAAACGTAAGCAAATAACAAGCGTTTTAAGTGTTTTCAATATCTAAATATCGTGTTTTTAATTATAAAAGAATACAATATTTTGTGTATGAAAAAAAACTTAAAAAAAAGTTAAAAAAACTTTTAAAAACATTGAAAAAACGCTTGACTATTAATATTGCTTATGTTATTATGTTTAGGCTGTCCGTTCGGGATGGCAAGCGTCAACCGTTGTTGACGGAGGTTGTTTAAAAATTGAATAGAAGGAAATAAGACAAAATAATAGTTATTTTGAAAGTTTCTGTCAAAATCTTTGAAGTATGAAATATGTACTTTAATAAAACAGTCATAAAAATGACAAACGCAATTTAGCGAAATTCGTTAGAGCAGTTGAATTTGAAAAAATTCGGCTTTAAATAATTAAACTTAAGAGTTTGATTCTGGCTCAGGACGAACGCTGGCGGTGTGCTTAATACATGCAAGTCGAGCGGGAGATGGTAGCAATACCAAATCTAGCGGCGGACGGGTGAGTAACGCGCGAGCAACCTGCCTATATCTGGGGAATAACACAGAGAAATTTGTGCTAATACCGCATATGAACACAGTGGGGCATCCCACAGGGGTGAAAGATTTATCGGATATAGATGGGCTCACGTACCATTAGATAGTTGGTGGTGTAACGGACCACCAAGTCGACGATGGTTAGCCGACCTGAGAGGGTGATCGGCCACATTGGAACTGAGATACGGTCCAGACTCCTACGGGAGGCAGCAGTAGGGAATATTGGTCAATGGAGGAAACTCTGAACCAGCAACACCGCGTGAATGATGAAGGTCTTCGGATTGTAAAGTTCTGTGATGGGGGACGAAGAAAGTGACGGTACCCCAAGAGCAAGCCACGGCTAACTACGTGCCAGCAGCCGCGGTAATACGTAGGTGGCAAGCGTTGTCCGGAATGACTGGGCGTAAAGGGTACGTAGGTGGCTTGACAAGTTAGTTGTGAAATCCCGGGGCTTAACTCCGGTGCTACAATTAAGACTGCCGAGCTTGAGTGCAGGAGGGGTAAGTGGAATTCCTAGTGTAGCGGTGGAATGCGTAGATATTAGGAAGAACACCAGTGGCGAAGGCGACTTACTGGACTGTAACTGACACTGAAGTACGAAAGCGTGGGGAGCAAACAGGATTAGATACCCTGGTAGTCCACGCCGTAAACGATGAATACTAGTTGTGGGAGGTATCGACTCCTTCCGTGACGACGTTAACACATTAAGTATTCCGCCTGGGGAGTACGGCCGCAAGGTTGAAACTCAAAGAAATTGACGGGGACCCGCACAAGCAGCGGAGCATGTGGTTTAATTCGACGCAACGCGAAAAACCTTACCAGGTCTTGACATCCTTGGACCGCCTGGGAGATCAGGAATCACTAGCAATAGAGCAAAGAGACAGGTGGTGCATGGTTGTCGTCAGCTCGTGTCGTGAGATGTTCGGTTAAGTCCGACAACGAGCGCAACCCTTGTATATAGTTGCCAATATTAAGTTAGGAACTCTAGTGAGACTGCCGTGGATAACACGGAGGAAGGTGGGGATGACGTCAAATCATCATGCTCCTTACGTCTTGGGCTACACGCGTGATACAATGGCCACTACAAAGAGTTACAATACCGTAAGGTGG
>JAZUKR010000182.1:0-12484 GCA_045643385.1 Christensenellaceae bacterium
GAGTTTTAATTCTTAAAGGAGTCGGGTGATCGGGACAAATTAAAATTTTAAAATCTTCGTTTAAGGCTTTTAATCCGTCCACAACGTACTTACAAACTTTATCGATTTGTTCTATAGAATAAATTTTATGTTCTGCGTCGCCGTGATGCCCGCATTCGTCGGGTGCTTCCATATGAACGTACATAAAATCGAGACCGTCTTTTAATCCCTGTACGCATGCCTTTGCTTTACCCGTAAAATTAGTGTCGTAATTTCCGGTTGCGTTTTCAACCTCAATAACCTTCATGCCCGAAAGTTTACCTATTCCTTTTAATAAGTCGACTGCAGAAATCATACCGCCCTTTAATCCTGTTTTATTATAAAAGTTTTCTAAGTCGGGTTTAGTACCTTCTCCCCAAAACCATAAAGAAGTTGCAGGATTTTTTCCGTCCTTTATCCTTTTAAGGTTTATAGGGTGATTTTTTAAAAGTTCACAAGATTTTTTCATTAAATCGAGATAGAACTTTCCATCTTCGCTTTTTGGTAAATAATTTTTTATCTTTTTGCCCGTTATATCGTGCGGTGGAGTTAAGTCCCCTGCAATTTTTCCGCCATCTATAACGAAACAGTGCCTATAACTTATCCCGGAGTATAATTTGTAATTAACGCCGTTTAATTTTTCAGCCAAATATTCAATTAAAACTTTAGACTCTTCGGTAGTTATCTCCCCCGAACTGTAATCTATCATAGTTTTATCTTCAAAATTTTCTTCATTTGATAAAGTAACTAAATTAGCACGAGCCGTAACGAAAGTTTCTTTTAATTCTATACCTATGCTTGCCGCTTCTAACGGAGATCTACCCGTATAACAGATTTTTGGGTCGTAACCCAAAACGGAAAGATTTGCAACGTCTGACCCCGGTTTTAATCCGTTTGGAACGGTTGTACAAAGTCCTACTTCGGAATAAGGACAAAGTCCGTCGATAAAAGGTTTATTTGCCACTTCTAACGGCGTTTTGTTTTGCAAAAATTCTTCCCTATAATCTGCCATGCCGTCGCCTAAAATTACTACGTATTTCATAATTGCTCCCATTTAATCGGCTCATTGCCGAATTTGACTAAATATTCGTTTGTCTTTATAAAATGATTGCACCCGAAAAACCCGTTATAAGCGGAAAGAGGACTCGGGTGTACGCACTCTAATACTAAATGTTTATTTAAATCTATTAATTCCTTTTTACTTCTTGCATTTGCGCCCCAAAGTAAAAATACAACGTGTTCTTTTAAATTTGAAATCTTTTTTATTACGCCGTCGGTAAATTCTTCCCAACCTTGATTTTTATGAGAATTTGCTTGATGTTCTCTAACCGTTAAAACAGTATTTAATAAAAGTACTCCTTGTTTAGATAGCCCCGTTAAATCTCCGCTATCAGGCATTTTAACGTTTAGTTCGCCTTCTATTTCTTTATAAATATTAACAAGAGAAGGCGGTTTTATTACCCCTTTTGGAACGGAAAAAGACAACCCCATCGCTTGCCCTTCTTCGTGATAAGGGTCTTGCCCTAAAATAACGACTTTAACGTTATAAAAAGGCGTTAACTTCATAGAATTAAAAATATTGTACATCGAAGGGTAAATCGTTTTAGTAGAATATTCTTTTTTTAAAAACTCTCTTAAAGATAAATACGAAGGCGCTAAAAACTCTTCTTTTAATATCTCGTCCCACTCTTCGGAAATTTTAATCATATATTTATTTTAGCATTTTATTTTGACAAAAGCAATATAATTATGTATACTTTTATTTAAGGATTACTATGAATTTAGAAACTTTTATCTATTATTTAGGCGTTGGCATTGGCTTAAGTATGGACGCTTTTACAATAACTATTGCAAACTGTTCCGTTTATAAAAACAGTTTAACTAAAAAAAAGAGTCTGTCTATGCCTATAACTTTTGCCGTATTTCAATTTTTAATGCCCGTTTTAGGCTTTTATTTAGGCTCTTTTTTTAGCGAATATATAAGTCCGTTTTCCGGATATTTTACCGCCGTGGTTTTTTACGTTTTATCTTTTAAAATTGTTTTCGATATATTAAAAGAAAGAAAAGAAAACGGCGAAAAAATAAACGAAAAATATCAAAACTTTAACTATTTCGTTTTGATTATTCAAGGTCTTGCAACGAGTATAGACGCTCTATTAATAGGTTTTACAATGTCTTGTAGCGGTACTTTATCTTCGCCGTTTATTGCGTCTTTAATTATAGGAGCAGTAACTTTTATTATAGTTTTTTGTGCTCTAATATTAGGTAAAAAATTAGGTAAACTTTTAGGCAAATACGCCGAATGGCTGGGGGCTGTAATACTTTTTATTTTGGCAACCGTTAATTTATTCGAGGCAATTTTTTAATTATGGACTACTACGTTTTTAACTATTACGACAAATTTAAATGTAAAAATAAAGATTGTAAACACACTTGTTGCGCTAATTGGGAAATAGATATAGATAAAAAAACTTTATTAAAATATAAAGCGCTAAAAGAACAAAACCCGAAGTTCGAAAATTCAATAGACTTTAAAAATAAAAGTTTTATATTAAAAAACGGGCGTTGCCCTTTTTTAGACCAGAATAATCTTTGTGAAATCATTAAAAATCACGGCGAAGAATATTTGTGCAATATTTGTACTCTTCACCCGAGATTTAAAAACTTTTTTTCTTTTAAGGAAGAAACGGGTTTGGGGCTTACTTGCGAAGAAAGTGCAAAAATAATTCTGTCTCTAAAAGAAAAAATGAGTTTAGTTTTAGTTAAAAGCGATAAAAAGAAAGAAAAAGATACTCCTTTTGAAAAAGAACTGTTAACTAAAAGAAAAGAGATTATAAATATAATTTCCGATAGGAAAAAAATAATAGACGAAAGAGTAGTTAACCTTTTGGATTATCTTAAAATATCTAAAAAAATAATAGACGTAAATAACTTCGTTCAAAAATTAAAAACGCTGGAAATATTAAACGACGCTTGGAAAGACGTGTTAAATAAAAAACTTATATTAATAAAAACCGAAAAAAACGAATTTGAAACGTGCTACGAGCAACTACTTAATTATTTTATCTATAGGCACGTTTCTAACTCCTTTGATATGACCGATTTAAAAGCACGTGTAATCTTTTCTGTTTTATCTTACGAGTTTATCAAATCGCACGTAAATTCTTTTAATCTTTCGTTTTTAGACTTAATTGAATTATCGAGAGCGTATTCAACGGAAATAGAATACTCAGACGATAATTTGTTTTCGGTTTTAGACTATATAGAAGAAAAGTTATAAATAAAAAATACCGCTTTTGATTAAAAGCGGTATTTTAATTTTAGTTTTTATTTACATTCTTTTAGCAATAGCAAGTAAAAAATCTTTAGAATTTAGTTTTTTGTTTTCTACGCCTTCTTTTTTGAATATAGAAATCAAATCACCGGTCATTTCACCGTTAGAAATAGTATCTATCGTCGCTTTTTCAAGTTTATTTGCAAAATCCACTAAATCTTTTAATCCGTCGAGTTCACCACGTTTTCTTAATGCACCCGTCCAAGCAAAAATCGTTGCAACGGGGTTAGTTGAAGTTTCCTCTCCGTTTTTATATTTATAATAGTGTTTCGTAACAGTGCCGTGCGCCGCCTCGAACTCGTACTTGCCGTCGGGACTTACTAAAACCGAAGTCATCATGGCAAGGCTTCCGTAAGCGGTTGCAACCATATCGCTCATAACGTCTCCGTCGTAGTTTTTGCATGCCCATAATATTCCGCCTTCGCTTCTTATTATTCTTGCAACGACGTCGTCTATTAAAGTGTACATAAATTCTAAACCGGCTTTCTCGAATTTTTCTTTATATTCCGATTCAAAAATCTCGTTAAATATTTGCTTAAATCTACCGTCGTATACCTTACTTATAGTATCTTTTGCAGAAAACCATAACGGCATTTTAACGTCTAACGCATAATTAAAGCAAGACCTTGCAAAACTCTTTATGCTTTTATCGGTATTGTGATAAGCAAGAAGCACTCCACCGTCTTTAAAATCGAAAACGTCTTTTTTGTTTTGATTTCCGTTCTCGTCGAAATAACTTAAAGTTGCAAGCCCTTTCCCAGAGATGGTATCTACTGCTTTATAAATGTCGCCGTATGCGTGGCGGGCAATAATAATCGGCTTTTTCCACGTGGGAATATAAGGGGTTATTCCGTCAATCATAATAGGCGCTCTAAAAACCGTTCCGTCTAAAACCGCTCTTATCGTGCCGTTAGGACTTTTCCACATTTCTTTTAAAGAATATTCCGTCATTCTTTGTGCGTTAGGCGTAATTGTTGCACACTTAACCGCAACGCCGTATTTTATAGTGGCATTTGCCGAATCAACGGTTACTTTATCTAAAGTTTTATCTCTGTTAACTAAACTTAGGTCGTAATATTCGGTTTTTAAATCTACGTACGGCAAAATTAAAATTTCTTTTATCCATTGCCATAAAACTCTTGTCATTTCGTCGCCGTCCATTTCGACAAGCGGAGTTTTCATTTTTATTTTATCCATGGTTTTCTCCAAATTTATCTAAAAGTATTCTAACATAATATAACTATTACTGCAAACGTTTTGCGCCTTTTATTCCCGTAATTTGCAAAAGATTGGTTTTAATATTCCTTTTAACCGTTTGCGATTTTGTAAATTCTTTTTCGGCACAAGATATTAAATCGCTTAATAAATCTCTAAACTCGTCTAACGTTTCGCAAAATAAATAATAAGAAAGCGAACCGGGAACGGAATTTATTTCGTTAACGTATATTTTATTATACTCTAACAAAAAGTCGATTCTAATTATTCCGTTAAAGAATAACCCGTCGTATATTTTTTTACAAATTTTAATAATCTTATTTTTAATTATAGAAGGCAATTTTGCCGGAAAAACTTTATTCCCCGAAGAATATTTATCGTTAAAAGTTAAAATACTGCTGTCGGTTACAGGCTGTTCTAAAGGCGAACAAACAATTTCTCCTAAACTGTTTTTATAAACTGCACAGTTTATTTCGGTAAACTCTTCTATGTATTTTTCAACTAATACTTTATCACCGAATCTAAAAGCATTACTTACGGCATTTTTAAGTTCGTTTAAATTATTGACTTTTTCTATACCTATACTAGAACCCGAACAAGCAGGTTTAACTATTAAAGGATATCCTATTTTTTCTGCCGTAAATAAATCTTCTTCGCATTTAACGTTAACGCAAGGAATATAATTTATATTTAATCCTTTAAGAAAAGTTTTAGTCGCTATTTTATCCATGGCAACCGATGATCCTAATATTTTAGGTGAAGCAAGCGGAATATCGCATAAATTTAATAGCCCTACGATACTTCCGTCTTCACCACGTTCACCGTGCATACAGTTTATGGCAACTGCAATATCGATAAAACTAACGAGTTTTTTCCGTTTTAATATATAAAGAGTTTTACTTCCCGGAATCAAAACGCACTTTTTAAGAAGTTTATAGTCTAAACTTTTATAATTTTCCACGTCGAAAAGTATTTCGCTCGTATAAAACGTGCCGTCGTTATCGACGTATATAGGCACGGGATTATACTTTTCTTTATCAATCGAGTTTAAAGTTAGCACTCCGGTAATAACCGAAATGTCGTGTTCGACGGACGCACCGCCGAAAAATACCACTAAATTTTTTATAAAAACACACCTCCGCAAAATAATTTTTCGCTTTGGTGTTTTTATTTTTTCTCTTATAGATTATGAATAATTGTCGGGAAGGTCGTTTTCAAATAAAACTACGTCCCCTTCTTTAAGTATTTTATTTAACTCGTCGTTGCCCCTTTTAAGATTTTTAACGAAAATTATATTTTCTTTATTAAAGTTTTCTTCTAATAGCCCGTTTATAATCATTTCGGCGTTATGCGAGCCTACTATTATAACTATATCTGCGTTTTTAGCCAACATTTTTCCGAATTGAAGATTATATACGTTTTCCATTTTTCCGAGTTCGACCATGCCCGGAGTTACGACTATTTTTCTGCCGTTAAACATATTTAATACTTCCATTGCGGCGACTATTCCGTCGGGATTAGAATTATAACTGTCGTCTATAATAACGACGCCTTTATTATTAGGTACTAATTCTAATCTGTGCCCTATAGAAGTTATTCTATTAATTCCGCTTGCGATTTCACTTGGCGTTAAACCTATTTTATATGCAACAGCCGAAGCTAAAATTATGTTTTTTATACTATGCGTCCCAAGTAACACTGTAGAACACTTAACAGGCTTTTCGCCATTTATATTTAATACGAATTCGGTTCCGTAACTGCTTGTTTTAACGTTGCTTACTTTAACAAAACCGCCTTCATCTTCTATTGACACGGCATATTTTTCTTTATCGAATTTATCAAATAACTCTTTTGCGTCTATAGTTTCTGTGGCAAAAAATCCTACGCCGTCTTTAGGTAAACCTTCAAACAATTCGTATTTGGTTGATTTTGTGTTTTCTATCGTCTTAAAATACTCTAAATGCTGGGTGTTAATGCCGGTAAGTATTCCGTACTTAGGCTTAACTAAATCAGTAAGTTTTTTAATATCGCCTTTTTGCCTTGCACCCATTTCTGCGATAAAAATATCGTGAGTAGTATCTAACTTTTTAACCGTTAATGCAATACCTAAAGGGGTATTATACGACTCGGGAGTGGCCAAAACCCTATACTTTTGAGAAAGTATTGTTTTTAATATTTCTTTAACCGAGGTTTTACCGAAACTTCCCGTAATACCTATTTTAATAACGTTAAAACGTTTTAATTTGTCTTTTGCGATTTTTAAATAATGATAATTAATAAACTCTTCCATGGGTTCGTTTATTAAATATGCTATCATCAAAAAGTAAGGCGTTAAAATAGGCAAAACGCAAATTAAAGAATATCTTAAAATAGCAACTACTTCGTCGTTTATTAAAAATGCCAAATAGTTTAATAAAACGATAAAACTAAAAGATATTATAAGTAAAATTATAAAATACGTAATTAAAAGTCTTATTAATCTTTTAGTCTTTTTTAAAGGAACTTTTGCGTTAACTGCACTTTCCGTGTTAACGTAGAGTGCCGAAAATAAGAAAAACGATATAAATCCTATATAAGATGATATAGTCTTACTCAAAACGGAAGAAAAGCACATAGATAAAACGCAAAAGAATAAAAATCCTAAAAGTGATAAAAGCATAAGTCGTGATAAATACAAGGTTTTAGGATTAGATAACCACTTAAAATATCTTTTGCCGTGATAACCGCCTTGTTGAAACGCAAGCAAAAACTTAAGGGAAGATAAAAACAAAAGTACTGTTATTGCAACCGAGAATAAAGAAAAGGTTAAAATACTGTCAAAAGAGAATAAATCCCTAAAATTACTAACTTCTAATGGAAACATAATTTAATTTTTAAAAAATTCTTTAACCTCCCTGTTAAATTTAAACGGTTTATCTATAAAAGCAAAATGTCCTGCGCCTTTAATTATAATAAGTTTACTGCTCGATATATTTTTATGTAATTTTTTTGCCATATATAAAGGCGTTTCTTTATCAAGAGAGCCGTTTATTATAAGCGTTTTATTTTTTATTTTAGATAAGGTATAATCTAAATTTTCGTTTACGATTTTAATAAAACTTTTTTTCATAACGGGCGATAATAAATTATAATCGGACGAATAAAAAAAACTTAATTTATGTTTATCTATAAAAACCGATAAAAACTTAAAGCACACTTTTTTAATAAACTTTTTAAACGAAAATTTAGGTTTTAATCCTGCGCAACCGGTAAGCACGACTTTATCTATTAGGTTAGGATATTTATAGCATAACTTAAGAGCAATCCTCCCACCGAAAGAGTGCGCCACTAAATTTGGTTTTTTTAGATTATTGCTTAATATATAATTTTTAACTTCTTCTACGTAATCGTCGAGAGAATACGGATATTCCATATAAGCATTTTCACCGAATCCCGTTAAATCGAAAGCATGAACTGAAAATTCTTTATTAAAATATGGTATTTGATAAGCAAAACTTTCTTTTTTGGATAAATAACCGTGTAAAAAAACGATAGACTTTTTCTTTTGTGTTTGGTCTTGTCGTTTTATAATTATATCTCCTTTTTCATAATAACGGCGTTTTCACCGTCCATATAATATTTTTTACGCAAAGAAATCTTTTCGTAATTAAAAGATGAATAAAGATTTATTGCGCTTATATTACTTTCTCTTACTTCTAAAAAAACAGGCAATTTGTCTTTGCCTTTTTCTAAAAGTTTCCATTTATTATCTAAAATGTGTTTTTCCATTCTTTCTATAAGCGCTTTTGCAATCCCTTTTCTTCTAAAATCTTTATGGACTAAAAGCATATCTAAATCAACGGAGCCGTAAACACAGTTAAAACAAATATATCCTACTAATTTTAAATGTTCAAAGTATCCGAATCCTACGTAATTTGCATCGTCTAAACTTTTAAGCAATATATTTTTAGCCCAACCGTCCACAAAATCCGATTCTCTTTGCAAAATAATTATATCGTCTAAATCGCCGTAAGTTAAATCTAATATTGCCATTAAGGTCTTCCCTCCTCCGCTTGACTTTTTCTTAAATAGAGAGGAGTAACGTTTTCTATATCTAAATCTAAATTGTCTTTTAATTCTTCGGTAGCAATTTTTAACCCGTTTAAAACAGAAACGACTTTAACGTTAAAATCTTCTATTGCTTTATTAGAAATTAGTAAATACTCGTCTTGTAAGTTTTTTAATTCTTCTTTATTAATATATTGTGGATTTAAAATAATCTTTTTATTTTCGTAGCCAGAAACGTAATACCCGTTATGACCTGCGTCTATAACAGCCAAAACCTTTCCGCTTTTAATATTGTATGCAAGAGTATCGAAAGAAGTTATTTTTAATATAGGTAAATTATTAGAAAAGCATAACGCTTTTACTGTTGAAAGTCCTATTCTTATACCGGTAAAAGAACCTGCACCTATTACACAAGATACAAAATCTAAATCTTTAAGTTTTAACCCCGTTTTTTCTAATGCGTTTTCTATTTCCGGCATTAATCTTTCCGAGTGGTTTACACCGCAATTAGCATCGAAAAATATTTCTTCTTTATTGCCGTTTTTGGCTATTACCGTTAAATTTTCGTTACACGTATCTATTGCTAAATATTTCATAATATTATTCTTCTTTTATTTTTACCTATTTTTTCTATTTTTACTTTTTTTACGTTTTCAGGAAGAACGTCCTTAATATTTTCCGCCCACTCTATAATAGCGATATTGTCTTTATTAAAGTAATCTGTAAGTCCTAACCTTAATGCGTCTTCTCCGGAAGATAGTCGATAACAGTCGTAATGATAAATTAAATCGCCGTAAACGTTAAGATAAGAATACGTCGGACTCACTACTCCTTCTATATTAAAATATTTGCAAACGCCTTTAGTAAAAGCCGTTTTGCCTGCACCGAGTTCGCCTTCAAGCAAAATTACGTCCCCTTTATTTAGAGTTTTTGCATAATTATATGCTATATTAAAGGTGTCTTTTTCGCTTTTAGATATTAAACCAGAATATTTATTTATAGGTTTTGATTTTAAGTTTATTTTAATAAATAAAGAAGAAAGTTTTTTATATAAAATTATAGTTAAAAAAGATATTGAAACGTATTTTATTAAGTTAAACAGAATTATATAAATAAAAGTTTTTTCAAAAGTAATTCCCGAATCGTAAATGTTAAAAAGGTAATCATATAACGGGAAATTAACGAATTTATTTAATAAAAGCGAAACGGTAATTTCTATTAATACTGCAAAAACTAACGAAATTATAACGTTTTTTAAGCCCTTTTTATATAAGTATAATATAGACGGCAAAAGAATATAAGAAAGCCCCACGATAAAATTAACCATTTCCCCTAAGCCTAAAGTTGAACCTATAAAAATATGCAAGGCTTCTTTAATAAGAAGAATAATAACTCCGCCAAAAGGACCGTACATAAAACCGCCCAGCATAACCAAAACGTTAGAAAAATCGAGTTTCAAAAAGGGGGTGGCGGGAAATATAGGAATTTCTAAAAAATACAAGGCAAAAGAAAGCGCCGAAAAAACCGCCATACCGGAAACGTTTTTAGTTGTAAAAGTTTTTTTAAAAAATTCCATGTAAAACCTTCAAAATTCTTATAATTATACTAAATTTATATAATTTAATTTGCTTTTTTTAAAATAAAATAAAGTTATGAACGACATTTTAAGTTCGGTAATTTTAGGGATAACGTTTACCGCTTTATATTTTCTACTTTCAGTTGTGTTGACCTTAGGCGGAAAAATTTTGTACGCAATTATCAAAGAAAAATTAAGCCCCAAAGTTCCGCAAAAAATAAACTATAAAATAAAAAAGCACGTAAACAGAAAACCTGTTAGAAAAATCGAGTTAGACCCAAACGAAGACTACAAAATCTTCGTTAAAAAGTCTTCTTAAAATTTTTTAACGTTTTTGCCGTTGCCGTAGAGATCTTCTAAACGGTAAATTTCTCTCGTTTCCTTACTGAAAACGTGTACTATAACGTCGCCGTAATCTAATACCGCCCATTTACCTTCTCTAACACCTTCACGTCTTGATACCGAAACTCCGTTTTTTTCAATTTCTTCTTCTACGGTATTAATAACGGCTCTTGCATGTGTCATAGACCTTCCCGACGCAATAATGTGATAATCCGTAACCGAAGAATTACCCTTAACGTCTATTAAACAAACTTCTTCTGCTTTATGGTCTTGTAATATATTACAAATTTTATTTGCAAACTCATTAGAATTCATATTTATTCTCCTTTATTTTTATTTACGTAATAATCGTATGCGTTAATAGTTTCAACGTAAATATATTGCTTTTTATTAAGTAAGTGAATCATTTCTTCTTCTATACATTTAATAAAACACTTTTCAAAATCTTCGTCGTATAATTTTCTTAAAACGTCTACCCCTTCGTAATCTCTACCCTTTTCAATCATATCGGCAACTAAAACAAGTTTAGATAAAGTATTCATATTAGCCTTTCCGGAAGTGTGATATTTTATTGCGTCTAAAATTTCTTCGTCTTTAACTTTTAAAACTTTTTCGGCAATAAAAGCCCCTAAAAAAGCGTGATAAACGGGCGCCGGAACGTTATTAGGCATACAAAAATCTTTATAATCGTCTTTATTTTCGTATTTTGCTACGTCGTGAAGCGTGCAGGCTATTCTTACCTTTTCGCTGTCTAATTTTAACGCTTTTGCCTTTTTTAATGCGCAAAGAACAACGTTTATTGTGTGAATTAATCTTTTTTCGGGAAGTTTATCTTTAACGAATATCTCGTATTTATCTCCCGAATACAGATTATTTTTTAATATATAAGAATTTACTTTTTCGTCTATTAAATCGGTTACGGGAAAAGAAAAAGCAAGTTTTTCTCTAATCTCTGTTGAAGAAACGGTTTTGCCTAAATATTTAAGTTTAACGTATTTTTTATTAAACGCTAAATAAAAATCTTTTTCTACTTCTTGTTCGTTAAAAATGCAGTCTTCTCTAAATATAACGGCTAAATTTACGGCATTTAATATTCTTTTTGGTTCTTTCCACGTTTTAAAGTCAAGAAGCATATCCCCACCGATAATAAAATAAATTTCGGCGGTTTTATATAAGTTTCTAAAATACTCACAGGTTATATAAGAATAACTTTTGCCTTGATTTTTAATTTCAAAATCGGAAATTTCCACCTTTTCTATCCCGCTAAAAGCTAGTTTTAACATATTTATTCTGTCGTTTGCGCTGGCAAGTTTAACGTTTTTATTAGGCGTTATAAAGGTTGGACAAATAATAAGTTTATCTAGTTGTAATTCGTTTATTGCGGAAACTGCCATATTAAAGTGCTCGTTATGAACAGGATTAAACGTTCCGCCGAAAATTCCTATTTTCATACGTATTATTATGACACAATTTTATTATAAAATCAACTGCTTTATTTGATTAAAAAGGAAGTTATAAGATAATAATTAAATTATGAAACGTTTAATTTATAAAACGGTTACGGATACGCTTTTTATTTCGTTTATCTTCTTTTTAATTTCTTTTGCCGTATTTTACTATTATATTAATAAAACGACCGCTTTTATTATTTCAATTATTCTTACTTTAATTTTGGGATTTTTCATATTTTTAAAAAGGTTTGATAAAGAAAATAAAAAACTTATTTCTAAAGAAGAAAAAGAGCATTTAGAAAACGCTTTTATTTATTATTCAATAAAATCTAAATCAGAACAAATTTCTTTAATATACGAAATGATAAGTAAACAAGGTATTTTAGCCGAAAAAACCAAATTCGGAATAAAAACAAGCGATACTTTTTATTACGTAAATTTATCATTAGACGGAATAAAAAAAGACGACGTATTAAAAGCCTATACTTATTCAAACAATTT
>JAZUKR010000183.1:0-10604 GCA_045643385.1 Christensenellaceae bacterium
AGTATTACTTGATATAAATATTAGTATTTCTTTTACGTTTCTATAGTACCCTTCGTCATAGTCATATAAAGTAAGTTCTTCTATGTCGTTTATTTCTTCCCCGTCTTCATTATAATATAATCCGCTAAATATCTTTTCGTCTTCTGTAAGGTTTAATGTGTCCCTTTTTGTTTTACGTATTTCTTTTCCGTTTTTGTCTATTAGCTTGTAAGTAAATATAAATTGTTCTTTATCTCTTACAGAAGGTAACATAAAAGCGTTAAGTTGTTCTACAATATATTTAATATTTCTAGTATTGCTATATTTATATTTTAATTCTATATGGTTTTGTTTGTAAAACTCTTTTAAGTTTATAATTGTATAACAAAAGTTATAACGTCCGTTTTTCTTTTCTTTTAAAATATCTAAATTAGGTTTTAAATTACAACGTTTAAAATAATTAGTTTCTTGTATTTTGTTATCTTTGTTTTCATAAAGTTTAAATATACGTTTTTGTAGTCCTATGTTGATCTTGTCTTTATCTTCGCTATAACGTCCATAAGGTAAAAGGCGGTCTACCCCTATAGGTATTAAAGCGCCTTTCATTTTATCTAAATCAAACATAAAAGGTATATCTTCGACTATTTCCCACGTTGTTTGCTTTAATCCATTACTATAGATACGTTCCCCTTCTTCTATATTTACTAAAGGTTTGTATTTATATTCTTTTTCAATTTTTAAAGGACGTTTTCCTTTAGGGTTTTCTAGTTCTTCTTGGTCTATTGAAGCGTTATATTTTTCTTTAAACTCTTTGTCTTCTACTTTTGTTGTATAAACTCTATACATTTTAAAACGTTCTTCTAGTTCGTCTATTTCTTCTTGACTAGGTTTACGTTGGTTTATTGCTTTTAAAAAGTCGTATGAAGAAAAGCGTAAAGGTTGTGCGTTAGGGTTTTCTTCCTTATATTCCTTTTGTAGTTTTCTTAATACTGCTAATAAAGGTATATACTTTCCGTCTTTTTCTTTTAGTTTTATTATTTCCCCTTTTTTAGGTCCTTTAATAGTTATCTTTCTATACCACTCTTTATCATTGTATATAGTAACGGGTTTTTCACTTGTAAAATCTGTTACGTATACTTGGTCGTACCCTATGTCGTTAGGGTATAAAACTATGTTTATGTCTTCTATATTAAGTTTTTGTATTGTAGGTATATCTTCTTTTTTAATTACATAGTCTAGTAGTTGTTTTTCTTCTTCGTCTGTAATACCTAAACTTTTATATGCAAGTAGGGCGCTTGTAGGTATATTTAAGTTTTTGTCTTCTTTTATATTAAAGATTTCTTTATAGTAAGTATTCATTAAATAAATGCAAGCTACGTTAATTTCTCCTAAATATAAGTTTAAATTATATATTACTTGTTCGTCTTCTGTAAGATTATCTTTAAAAATAAGTGTAGGTATATAATCGTTTAATCCTTGTATAGTACCATTAAAAAGTTTATTTAAAGTAAAAGCATTTCTTTTATGTGTTTTTATAAAATCAATTACAAATTGTTTTGCGTCTTCTCTTTCTACTCTATTTGCTAGTTGATCTCTAATAGTATCTATAATTTTATTTATGGATTTTCTAGTAAGTTCTTTTTCTTCTTCTGTAAAAGGTGTTTCTTTTATGTTTACCTTTTCTACTACTACCCCGTTTTCGTCTATTTCTTCTATAAGTCCTAAATTGTATTTTATTACCCCGTTGTCTATTGCGTCATTTAATTTTTTTATAGGGTTTATTACTTTTCTTATTCCTTTATTTATGTTATCGTCTGCAAATTGCATAGTTTATTTTTTCCTTTCCGTCCATAAATAGAATATTAAATATTGTTCTTTTCTTTAAACTTATTCCACGCTTTTATAAGTTGTTCTTCTGTAGCGTCTTCATTAAGTCCTAAAGTTGTTGCAAGGTCTTTATTAAGTAAGTCCATTATATATTGACTTTTATTATTAGTTCTTTTAATCCAATATAAGTTGTTTAAATATTCTACTTGATATTCTTTATATGGTTTTAAAGTAACTTTGTTATTATTTCCGTTTTCTAGTTCTTCGTCTGTATATATTCTTTTACGTCCACCTTTGCTAGTTGTTTCTTCTTTTACGGACTTTTTAGTATTAGTGTTTGTTTTCTTTTTTGGTTGTTCTGTAATTGTTTCTTCTTCGTCTAGTAGTCCTTGTAGTAAATTATTATTAAAGTTCTTCATATTTCTTTTACCTTTCTTTATATATATTCTAACCTTTTATTATTTCCTTTATTAAGTCTTCATAATCCTTTTTTACTTTGCTATGTTTATCTGCTTTAAATAGGTTTGTATTGTTTACTTGATTTTCTCTTATAACTACGCTTTCCCTTATTCTAGCTTTAAATACTTTAGTGTCTAGTTTCTTTGCATATTGTATAAAGTAGTCTTCTAGGTTTTTACTTAATTTAAGTCTTTCTTGATTTTTGTTAATCAATATACCTTGTATTTTTAAGTTAGGGTTTTTAGTTTGTATTACTTTTATTTGTTCGTGTAATTGTGTTAATCCTTGTAAACTATATAAATCTGCAAGTGTAGGTATTATAACTTTATCTGCACTTACTAACGCATTAGTTGTTAATACGTTCATAGCGGGCGGTGTATCTATTAGTATATAGTCGTAGTTGTCTTTTACTTTGTCTAGTTGTTCCTTTAAAGCATTTATAGTTTTTATTTCTTTTTCTGCGTATATTAAGTTAGGGTCACTTTCTATAATGTCTATACCTTCTGTAGTTGTTCCTATTGCGTCTTTTATATTTGTTCCTTGCATTACGTCCATAATAGAATAATCGTTATTTGTATTACAAGATAAACTTAAATTGCCTTGAGCGTCTAGGTCAATTAAAAGCACTTTCTTTTTATGTTCTCTTAATCCATACGCTATATTTAATGTAGTTGTAGTTTTACCTACGCCCCCTTTTTGGTTTGTAATAGTTATTATAGTTCCCATAGTTTATAAATCTTCCTTCCTACGCTTTGTATTTTGCGTTCTAACGTGTTTTTATTTAAAATAGATATAATTACTTAAGTATTTCTTTTTTTAGCACGTCCATTTTATTTAATATTCCTTTGTATGCTTTATTATAGTCTTCTTCATTTTCTAATATATAAAACTTGTTTTTAAGTGTTTTATATTCCATAGAATAAAAGTTTATCATTTGATATAATAAGTCTTTTTCTTTCTTTGTAAATGTCATTGTATGCCTTCCTTTCTCGTATAGTGTTTTAAATGTTTGCTTTTATGAAAAAGTATAGTTTAAAACGTATCTAACGTATTGTACGTTTTGTACTGCTATAAAGGGTTTGCAAGTTTTTAAATGTGACTTTTAGTACGTTCTATTTTACTTGTAAATCTGTATATTTTTAATGTAAATTAAAACTCTATATCTTCTAATATTCTGCTATTATCTTCTAGTCTTGTATTGTCTTTAATTTCTTTTATTAAAAAGTCTACGCTTTCTACAACTTTAAACTTTTCTTCTTCTGTAATATTTAATTTATTTACAATACTTGATATTCTGTAGTAGTCTTCTTTTATTCTTTCTTTTAAGATTTCTTCCATAATTAGTTGTTCCCCCTTTCGTTAGCATTATTAAGTTTAATATATTCTAGTATATCTTCTTTTGTTATTACCCAACTACTAGCTACTTTTTGCGCTTGTAGTCTTCCTTCGTGTATAGCATTTTTAATAGTGTTGTAATGTACCCCTAAAAGGTCTGCAAGTTCTGTAGTGCTATAATATGGTTTAGTAAGTTTTCCTTCTTCAATATGATATTTTCTATATGGTCTAGTTCTAAAATGTCTATCTTCTTTTTTCTCTTTCATTTTTTAAAGTTCCTTTCGTTTTATAAGTTTTATACGTATTAAACGTTTAAGACGCTTTTAAAGTTCTAATATATTCTAGTAAGTCTTTAGCGTCTTCTTCTGTAATGTTCTTTAGTTCGTCCATAAGTAAAGCTTTATTTGTTTTCTTATCGTTGTATATTACGTTATATATGTCTTGTTCGTACTCTTTGTTCTTTCTTTGTTCGGCGTGTATATAACGTTCGGTTGTTTTAGGGTCTTTATGTCTAGCGTGTTGTTGTACGTCATATAATGTAGCGCCACTATTAAATAATAAAGTATTACTTGTATGTCTTAAACTATGTGCGGTTATATTTACGCTATTAAATCCGCTTTCCTTTAATATGGTCTTTATTATTCTACTTATACTAGCGTTTGGTATACGTTGTCCTAACGCCCTATTACTTGTACTTGTAAATAATGCGCTATGTATGTTTTTATCTTTACGGACGTTTAAATAGTCTTTTAAGGCGTCTTCTACAGAAGGTATTACTTTTATATAGTCCGTTTTAGTGTCTTTTCCTTTACCTTGTATATGTATTATTGTTTGTCCGTCTATTGTTTCTATGTCTTCTAGGTTTATTCTATTAAGTTCTATAGTACGTAGTCCACCCGTAACCGCTAATAAAATCATTAAGTAGTTACGTTTTCCTTCTTCTGTTGATCTCTCTATACCTTCTAATACTTTACGTATTTCTTCTTTTGTTAAAGCACGTTTTGTAGTAGTATCTTCTATTTTAAAGTTTTTAGTATTTATTGTTACGTCTTCATATAATTTACGTTTGTTTAAATAATTAAAAAATTGTTTTACTACTCTTAAATATCTACTTTTGGTGCTAGTTGCTATATTGTCGTTTAGCTTTAAATATAACTTATAGTTTTCTATGTCTTCTTCTGTAGGTGTTACTATATTATTTGCTTTAGTCCATAAAAGAAAGTTCTTTAATCCTACCATATAACCTTTTAAAGTTGTTTCCCTTGTTTCTGCTAGTTCGTGTTTTAAAAACATATTAAAATAGTTTTCATTAAAGCATAGTTCATTACTTGTAATAGTTTCTAACATTTCCATATTAAACGCCTTCCTTTCCTTCTTATAAAATCATATTACCATACTAAAAAGATATTGTCAAGCATAAAATAATAAATATTTAAAACTTTTTTTACGTATGTTTCGTATAATATGTTTTTTACGTTTCGTACCTACTCTTTCTAGTATATATGTAAATATTATAAAAGTCCCTAAAAAACTAGGTTTTAAATCCTGCTATAAATCCTTGAAACATTGATATATACTAGGTTTTTAATGCTTTTTGCAAGTTTTTAGTGCTTTATAAAATAGGGTAAAATGCTTATATTATATGGTTTTTTAGTATACTTTTACTTGTACTTTTAGGGTAAAAAAACGCAAAAAATCCTTTATATGTTTATATTTTCTTATATAAAAAAGAAGGATTATTTAATCCCCCTTTATGTCGTTCTTAATGATCTGCATAGCGTCCTTTATTTGTTTCTTATAGTTCTTATGGTTGTAAAAGTCTTTTAGTCGTTCTATGCTTTCTATATCATTATTAAGTTTATAATAGTTTAATTTCCAATGATACAACTTTTTTAAATAGTATTTGTATATCTTTATTTGGTCTTCTGTTATATGCCCGTTTCTAAAGTGCATACTTTTTACGGACTTTTTTAAATCACTTGTAGCTAACATTATATTAAGTTCATATTTTAAAATCCTTGCGTGTCTTCGTTTATTCTGTAATGCTTTACCACCTTTTATAGACGCTTTAATATGTTCTTCTTTGTCCCACGTATTAAAAGGTTTTAAATTGTTTAGTCTTATTTCTTTTAAGTCCATAAAGTAAAATCCTTTCTTTTAGTTTTATATGTTTAATACGTATTAAATGTAAAAAACGGCTCGAATATTGAAAAGTGATTATATCTTAAGGTCACTATATTATATAGTATTTATGCCTTCGTTTTTTTCCTACCCCCTTGCACTTGTTTAGGGTCTTATACTACCCCCCTTATAAAATTACTTGCGTACTTTTTGTATGTCCTATGTTCGATTTCCGTAATTTTTGATAAAAAATAGCAACTAGGGGGGTTATATATAAATATAATACGTTAAAAATAAATGTCCTATGTTCGATACGCATAGCATTATTACGCATTTAAATCAATTATAGGACGTTTTTATTTAAGCTTGATATAATTACCTATGTTTAATTTTTATCGTGCCTAATTTTGCGTGTTTTGATATGTTCCTTTTCTCACTTTTACAATAAAAAGACGCCTTGATCTGCAAGACGTCCTTAACTAAAATATATTATATATAATGCCTTTATTTTCAAGAAAGGAAGGCGTAATTTATATACGCCTTTTATCTATAAACTATACTTATATTATAGCATAGTAAATACGTTTTGTATATATAATACGTTTAATACGTTTTAAATGTTTTGTACGTCTTCTATATCTTCTTCGTTATAGTTGTTATATGTATCTTTTAGTTTCTTAAATCTGTTATATGGTTTATTGTTTGGTGTAACTTTAAAATCATTTTGTCTAGCATTAAAGTAGTAGTGTACCATTTCCCCAACTTTTCCGTATCTATTCTTTTCTATAGTTATTGTAACCCTTCTAGGGTCTTCTGCTTTTAGTTTAGTTTCGTCATACTCTACCTTTTTATATTTTGTTTGTTTGTTTCTATCTTTATATGGTTTATAGTCGGGTATTACTACGTCCGTAAAGTTAATACTTATTACAACGTCCCCACCATATTCCAAGCTACTACTACCACGTCCGCTATACATATCTACTTTACCTTCTTTATTGCTATTTCTGTTACTTGCGGTTAATAAAAATATCATAGTGTCGTTGTCTATTGCATAGTCTTTTAATTGTCTTGTAACTCTTTTAAGTAAGTTATATTCGTCTGTGTTGTCTTCTGCGTCTAGTAGTTGTATATAGTCAATAAATATAATAGGCGTTTGTCCTATGATTTCCTTTACGTCTTCTACTCTTTTTATAATGTTTTCTTCTGTAGCTAGTTCTTGACTTGTAAAGGTTTCAATTATTAAATGGTTTAGTTTGTCTTCTAGTTTAATTGTAGTATCTTTTACTATTCCATTTATAATAGGGTCGTTGTAGTTTCTTAATATTTCGTTACTTGATAACTTTAAATTGTGACGCATAGCGTCCATATTATTTATAGTATTTCTTGATATTATTTTACTTATTATTTGGTCTTTACTCATTTCTAAAGAAAAGTACATTACGTAGTTATCTTGTAAAAAGTTTTCTACTAGGTTTAGTGCGTATGTTGTTTTACCTACAGAAGGCGCCCCTAGTATATAGTTTGTACTTTGTTTAAAAAATCCACCTTCTAGCGCTTTGTCTAGTTCTTTACTACCACTTGATATAGTTTTATATTTATTACTTGTTAAGTTATCAATAAAAGAAGGTAAATAATAAGTTGCTAGTTTCTTATTTAATCTTTCTTTCTTTTCGTCTTCTAGTTTGTCTTGTTCTTCGTACTTTTTTTCCATAGTTAAGTTATAACTTGTTTCTAGTGCGTCCATAAATAAGGTTTTGTCTTTTGTTAGTTGTTCGTTTACGTCTTTAGTTGATCCTGCTATTTTTTCTAAATTATCGTTCTTTTTTACTACGTCTTCCCAATAATCTACATATATTAGTTTATGTTTATCTAATATTTTCTTTAGGTCTTCCCTTGCTTTTTGTCCGCTTTCGTCATTATCTGTAGCAAGTATAAAGCAAGTCCTTTTTATTTGTTCTTTCTTATATTCTATTAAGTCTTCTAGTCTAGTTTGTCCTATTCCACCTAGTGCAAGTGCTTTATATTTTTCGTTTTGGTCTTCTATACTTAAGGCGTCTATTTCCCCTTCTGTAATAAATATTATTTCTTCTTCGTTCATTATATAACGTTCGTTAAATAGTTCCGTCTTAATTGGTTGTTTAGGTTTTAAATATTTTACTTTTCTAGGTTGTTCTAGTCGGTGTTCTAGTCCACTCATAAAATACGTAATAAATCCCTTATAGTTTATATATGGTATGTAGTAAACGCCTTTAAAGTTATCGTATGCGTTATGTATGCCTTTTAGTTCGTTGTCATTTTCTATTACGTCTGTATAATAACGTCCATAAGATAGTAAATATCTTTCTTGTATGTCTTCACTTAATCCCCTAGTCTTAAAATATTCTTTAGCTTTAGTATTATCTTTTTCGTAATATTGCTTTCTAAAATATTCTGTTAAGTTCTTTTTATTTATGTCTATGATATTTATTTTTACGTTATTTTCTACTTGCTTTACTTGTTTAATTTCTTGCATAGGTTTATAGTCGTTCCCTTCGTTATAATATTCTAATAAATACTTTAAAAGTTCTTTAGGGTCTTTAATACCCGTTTGTATTTCTGCTAGGTCTTTTAAGTCGTAACTTTCACCGCAAGAAAAACAATAATACTTGTTTGTATCTGCATAATATACCATACTAGGGTTTTTGTCCCCGTTCTTATGGTTGTTTGCATTTATACATTTATAGTTATGTTTGTCTATGCTATCTAGTCCGTAAAAGCGTTTAGCATAGTCTGTTAAATATCGTCTATTAAGTTCTATAAAGTCCATAGTTTATAAAGTCCTTTCTTTGCATAATTTAAGGTTTTAGGGTGTCCCTAACAATAGCAAGTTTTAGTATAATGTATATACATTTACAATGCTTGCTAGTTTGAAAAGGTGCGTACTTTCACAATGCTTGCTAGTATGAAAACGTACTCACTTTTGCAATGCTTGCTATTCCGTAAAATTGATTATATTTAATTTTGGTAAAATGTAAACATATTTATAATTTATATATTTCTTTTGCATTGTTTGTAGTTGTAAAATCTGTATATAGTTATTTTGTTTTAGTTCCTTAAGACGTTTTTTTAATGTCGTTTTACTCTTATTTATAACGCTACATAAATCTAATATTGTAACTTGATCTGCTATTCTTTTCCCGTCCATATTAGAATATAAATAGCTATAAATAAGTTTTGCGTCATTACTTAAAAAGTCGTCTTCTAAAACATAGTTTAAAGTTTCTTCTAGTACCATTTATTTTATTTTCCCTTCTATAAGTTCTTTAAAGTCTTCTAATAAAATGTTGTACTCGTATTTTTCCCTATAAGTTATTTCTTCGTTTAATGTTTCGTTATATTCTTTAAATAAGTCTGCTATTTCTTTCTTTAGTTTTTTGTCCTTAATAAGGTCTATTTTTTCTTCTAGTAGTCCCCCTAGTTGTAATATACCGCCCCTTAAACTTTCATAAGTCTTTTTTATGTCGTGTAGTGTTTCTTCTGTATCATTATTAAAAAAATCTTTCATTTATAAATTGTCCTTTCCGTACCCCTTTTTAGGGGTGCTTTAAATTGTATTTTTTCTTTCTATGCTAAATTACTATAAAACGTTAGCATAGGATTTTTTTATTTTTCTTACTATTTTTTTACTTGTTTCTAGTTCTCTTTCTAGTTGTTCTAAAGTGTCTGTATTTTTATCTACGCTTAATAATACATTTATAAGTTGTACTTTATTTATTAAGTCCATAAATAAATATTCTTTTTTGTTTTCTTCCATAGTTTCCCCTTTTAATTATATATACATTTCTTATAGTTTATATTAGCTTTATAATACGTTTTAATAAATCTACACGTGCTAATAGTTTCACTTTTAAATAGTTTCGTTCATAGTCACGCATATTTTTTAAGTTCCTTACGTTGTAACGTTCCCTTGTAAGTTCTTCTGCGTTTTTGTCGTAAACGTCTATTATAAAGTCGTCATTATTTTGCATATATAAGTTACCCGTCCTTTCCGCAAGTTGATCTTGCTAGTTTAGTTTGTTTAGTCCATAAAGTGTAAGTCTTCTATTTTTAAACTTGTAATGCCTTTATTGGTTTTAATGATTATATAGTCTATTTCTTTTATGGACTTTTTAAAGTCTTCTAGTTGTTTGGCGGTTTCTATTGTAATAGTAGCGCCTTGATATTCTGCTTTAATCTTTCCCGTTAGTGCGTCCCCCTTTCTTCTGTGTTATATATTTCTACCTTTCTTTTTCATTTAATCCATAAAGTAAGTATCTAACTTTATGTTAAATACATTATAGCAATACGCCCTATTTTTTAATAGGCGTAATTGCGTACTCTTTTAATATATATTATATATATATTATAGCACTTTTAAAATAGGGTCTATGCCTTTGCTAGTCTAGGTTTGCGGGTTTTTCTAGGTATCAATTATTCACCTAAAAGTATCAATTATTCACCACTTGTCCTAAAATATGGTAAATGTGGTTTAATAAATACTAAATATGGTGTACGCTAACCCTACGATTTTAGTACACTTAATAAATATAAAATCTTCTGTAAACGTTTACTATAAAAGCATATATAGGATTTTATAAGTAAAAAGTATCAATTATTCACCACTTTATAATTGGTAAAAATGCACTCTAGTATCACGCCTTACAATAAAAAAAAGACGGGTTTTTAATCCGTCCTTCTTTATGGTCTTATCTTGTAACCTTTTTAGTATTACTTGATATAAATATTAGTATTTCTTTTACGTTTCTATAGTACCCTTCGTCATAGTCATATAAAGTAAGTTCTTCTATGTCGTTTATTTCTTCCCCGTCTTCATTATAATATAATCCGCTAAATATCTTTTCGTC
>JAZUKR010000184.1:0-9201 GCA_045643385.1 Christensenellaceae bacterium
CACCGGCTATGCCGGTGGATATTTATTTATATTAAAATCATAACCTTAAAATTTATTTAAAAATTAAAGCCAAAAATCTTGTATTTTCACCATTAAAAATACAAAAATCAAAAAAAATCTTAAAAAAAATACAAAATAGCAGAAAATTACAGAAACTCAGCAGAAAAAAACAAGCATTTTTTTAAAAAGTATGATATTATATATATACGTATAATACTGTACAATAGTATCTTAATGTCTAAAAATGGCGAAAGGGTATAACGAATATATATGATTTCATAAACTTATATAAGAGATTATGCGTAAAAACAATTAAATATATAATAAAAGACGGACTAGGTTTTGTGGCGAACGTAAATCGGTCTGTTTTTTATTTAATCGATTAGAACTTATGGGCATAAAGACGAGGCAGTTTTTGTGCCTATATTTATATAATGTATATATTAGACAAAAGTCTAGTTTAATATAGAAGGCGAAAGCCTAAAAAAATGTATTCTAAATTACCTTAAAGGAGGGTAAGAAATGAAAATTTATAAGGAGCCCACGCTTGAATTAGTTAAGTTTGACTTAAGGGATGTTTTAGACGTAGTTGATAACAGCCCTGAAGAAATAACCAAACCTAATCCATCCGGATGGGACATTTAAGGAGGTAACATTGATGAAAAGAAGTTTATTATTAGTACTTTTATCATTGTGCTTAGTTTTGACCTCAGCCTTATTTGTAGGTAGTCTTTCTACCGCTTCGGCAGACGTAACGCCGGAAACAGTAGAAGCATATCTTGAAGACGGTGCAGGCTTAAGACTTACAGACGAGATCGCTTCGACCGGTATACGTTTTACGTTTACCATGGATGCGAACGATTACGAAGCATTACACAACAAATATGAAAATGATATTTGGTTTGGTGTAGCAGTTGCTCCAAAGGCATCTATTACGAGATTTGGCCGTTTGAATAAGGTTAACTTATTCGGAAATAAGGCTAAATATTGTGAAGATTCGTCTAAGAGTAATTACGTTATGTTGTTTGAAAACAATAGATTGTTTTCTTTTATAGCAACTGACGGAAACGCAAGTTTCAGAGCTTCTGTAATTAACTTTACGGACGGTCTTGGTGGAATTAACGTTAACGCTACAAGCAGACAACTTGTTGCTGTTGCTTACATTAAATGGATAGACCAAGGTGTTACCAACTATCGTGTATTCAATTTGGTTGAATCTGAAAAGAAAAACGTTAAGAGTCTTGCCGAAGTATTGCAAACTGCTTTAGTAGAAATTACCGAAAAAGCAGGTGAAGATACAGAAAGTATTTGGTATGCTCAAAAAGAATTTATAGAAGAAACTTTCGTTAAGCCTGTAGAAAGCGCAGAAATTCCTACGACTTATACTGTAAGTAGTTTTTATAAATTACCTAACGGCACGTATACTGAAAAAATTTCTGAACCCATTAATGCAATAGCAGGTGAAACTATTTCTGCAACTCCTGTCGATACAAACGTTTATGAATTCGATAGCGAAAACAAAAATAACGTTTTAGAAGAAACTGCAAAACCGAATGACGCATCTAACTTAAAAGTTTATTATAAAGTTAAAACTACCGAAGTATGTCAATGGACAGAAATTGCTAAACCTGATAACTTTGCAAATTGCTACGTTGTAGATTCGTCTTTTAAGAATGCTGATATAGAAGAAACTGCAACGACTTTCTCGTTTAATGAAGCGGGTATTTATTACGTATACTTTGGTGACGTTTTAGAAGGCGCTTATAACGTTAAGGAATTTGATTTAAGTCAATTACAATTTTCAGGTCCCGGTTCTATAACCTACGGTTCGTTTGACCCGGATGGCGACGGTGTTTTTGAAGAAATGTATAAAATTTCCTCAGCTGCATATCAACCTGTATTCAAACTTTCTGCTTCAAGCGGAAAAGCACTTAATAAATACGCTAAGTTAATGGAATTTAATACTATTTCTGTTAAAACTTACGCTATTCAAGCAGACAACGGTTTCGAGGTTAACGGTGTTTGGACAGGATTAAACAGTTGGGTTAACCCGATAAATGTATTAGCAGGTTCCTTCCCTGAAGCGGAGGTTACTTTCTGGTCTCAATCTCAAGGTATAACCGAAAACTACGTTAAATTTGAAGTAAAAGATACGAAAATTTCGTTCCCCGGAACTACTTTTGGTACTTATACTGTTGACGAGGTAACGGACGATTTCTATAGATTTAATATTACTGCTTATCAACCGCACGTATACTTAAACGGTGCTTTTCTTAAAACATATGCAGAAAAGTACGGTTATAACGAATTATATATTAAAGGTCACACGAATCAGGCAAACAACGGTTTCGTTGTTAACGGTGATTGGAAAGCGCCTAACGGCTGGTTTGAAATGACTATTGCAATCAATTCTATGCCGGATTCAATTGATTTCTGGTCTCAATCTGAAACTACAACCGACAACTATATACATTTAGAATTAAGAAATAACGCACAGTTGAGTGATCCGACGTATTTGGCTACTACAAGTTTTAGTTGTGGTACCGGAGAAAGTGGTCCTATCTCTACGACATACAGTGAAACTACTGTTGGTGATAAAACGGCTAATATGCGTTCTGTATCTATTGCTAAATATCAACCGACTTTAAGTATTTCTAACGTTTCCGCTATTAAAGAGTTCGGTTTAGAAAACGGTTATAATGCTATTGCATTAAACTATTATACTTCAGGTACTAGCGGTGCACCTGTTATTAAATGTAACGTTGGTGATAAGTGGGCAGATGATAAAACTTGGAATACTTATATTGTTACTTTAGATAATTTAACTTCTTTAGGTATTTGGCACACTACAGACGGTTCTGCAACCTATTACTTCTATATTGAATATTTAAGTAACGTTGTTTCTGCTCCAAGCGGTTGGTCAATCAAAAACGAAGGTAACGGTGTTACTTCTCATTATTGGTCTTCTAATGGATATCAACCGGGTACTACTTACGATTTAACAAACGTTAAAGCGTATGCTAACGCAAACGGTTATCAAACCGTAACCGTAGACTTCTATGGTTCTATAGCTTTAGATAACGGGTGTTGTGCGGTATTAAACGGTGGTTCAGAAGTTTGGAAGAACTGGGAATGGGGAACACTCGGTACCATTGCAGTTGCTGATTTAAATTCTTTAACTTATAAGTCATGGAATTCTGCAGGCGAATCTACTTGTCGTTTCAAATTTACGTTTAGCGATCAAGTTGAACCCGAACCGCCTAAAGAAAAGGCATATATCGTTAAAGACGGTGCAAGTGATTACGCTATCGTTATTCCGGAAAATGCAAGTGATAGAGAAATTATCGCTTCACAAGAATTACAATTCTTCTTTGAAGATATAACGGGTATTACTTTAACGATACTTAAAGACAGCGAAGTTCCTGCCTTTATTACAGACGGAAAATATATTTCTTTAGGTCAAACAAGATTATTTAAAAATTCTGCTAATTCTGTTGCAGGTTTAATAGAAGACGCTTATATCATTGCAAAAGGTGGCGATATCGTTTACGTTTGCGGTGGTTCTGAAACAGGTACTGTATTCGGCGTTTACGGATTATTAAATCAACTCTTTGAATTAGAAATCTTTACCGCTAATTGCTGGACTTCTAACTTTAGTGGTGATATTTCTATTGACGACGTAACTGCTAAAAACGTTACTCCTTCTATTGCAACAAGAACTATTTATAGGGCAGAAACTGCTTTTACAACAAATCAAACAGACTACTTAAGATTAAAATTAGAAAACGTTGGTGAAAGAAGCCATTATTTAGGCCACTCTTTCTATCAATGGATGCCTGTTTATAAATACTTTGCTGATCATAACGACTGGTACGTTGGTTATGAAGGTTCTCCAAGTGGTGAAGCTGGCTGGCAACTTGCTGTTGACAATGCTGAAATGAGAGCTGAATTCGTTAGCAACGTAGAAGCTTATATCCGTAATAATCCAGATGCTAAGTATATTGCAATAGGTGCAAACGACGGTTATAATAACGGCAATGGTTATACAATAGATCATTATGTCGCTTTCTATAACTACGTTACTGAAAATGTTAGAGCATGGATTGCAGACGAATACGGTGAAGATTCCGATCAATACAAGAATATCCGTTTCTATTTCTTAGCATACTGCATAACTGCATCTTTACCTGCTAATACTTCACTTGCAAGTCACTTAGACGTTATGGTTGCTCCTGTTGGTATGACGGTTTCTTATCCGATTAACGATACAACACATCAAGTTAACTTTACTGCAAGAGATTGGAACAATATCGTTACTGCACTTTCTAACAAAACAAATTGTCCTGATTCTAAAATAATGCTTTGGCACTATGCAACTCACTATGCAGACCATATGGCTCCGCTTAGCGTATTTAATACTCTTGACGATAACATAGTTGAATTTGCTAACCGTGGTGCATCTTACGTATTTATTGAATCTGAATTAGGTACTAAAGTTCCTATGTTCTCTGCATTACGTTCTTATTTAGAAAGTTCGTTAATGTTTGATTCTTCTTTAAATCAATCTACTTTAACCGCTAAATTCTTTAACGCTTACTACGGTAAGGGCTCAGCAAAGATGATAGAATACTATAATTCTTATACGGCTAAATTAATCGAATTAGACGGTGGCGGTTCGGGTGATTATACTAAATCTGACGCAGAAGGCGGTTATACTTCTTGGTCGTTTGTTGCAGGTCAATATGCAACGACTTTAAGTACGGCTAACTTCCCACTTCTAACTTTACAAGGCTGGCTTAATACTATCAAAGCTGCAGAAGATTTAGAAGATGATGCTATTATTAAAAATAGAATTCAATTCGAAAAACTTAACGTTATGTATATTATCTTAAGTTTATATGGTAAATACTATAACGATGAAGGTTTAATTGCAGAATATGCTAAGATGTGCGCTGACTTTAAGACTATTGCATCTAATAACGGCTTTACTTACGTATCTGCTGAATATATCGACAGTTTATTAGGCGATGCTGCTATCTCTGTAACTACTTACGAAGCTATTTCTATCTCAGATATCGGCGGAGACGCTTCTGTACTTGCTTACGGTGCAGAAGGTTGCTACGAAGTTGATACCGAAAAGGGAATCTTCTGGTTTACAGAACCTAATGCTTATATCATAAATGAAGAGTATTTATTCTCTGTTTCAGACTTTAACATCTATTTAACAGACTTTACAACTATTTCACCTGCAGACATGAGTAGTAAGTATAATGGTATGAGTTACTCTGAAGATACGTTCTACGATGGAACTAGAAAACTTATGTTTAAGTTCTCCGGCGACGTATATCAACCTTGTTTCTATATTCCTGCAACTAGACTTGACGCATTAGTTAGATATTGCGGAGCACAAGGATTTAACTCTTTAGCTATTTACGGTACTGCTACTCAAGGTAACAACGGTACTGTTATGTGGCAATCAGACGCTCCTTCGTTTGGCGTTGATTGGACAAATGCATACGGTTTATCTTCTTCTTGGATCAAGATCATTCTTCCTATATCTGAAATAGATACTACTAAGGGCTTAAATATCTGGTGTCAAGACGAAACCGGTACTTATAACGTTAAGTTATTATTTAGCTTTACGAATGAACCTATAGGTTTCTTAGGAAAGACTTTTGCTTATACAGACGTTAACGGCGAAAATAAATGGACTCAAGAATGGGGTTCTGTTGATTATCAACCTTTACTTACAATCGATAGTGCAAATATTGAAACGATAAAAGCGTTTGCTACTGCTAACGGCTATAAAGGTATTAAGTTAATGGTTTACACAGGTCAATTTGATAATGCGTGCTTGCCTAATATTGACGGTGCAGGTTTATACTGGGGTGCAAATTGTTGGAATACCGTATACTTAAAGGTTGAAGATTTAACTTCCTTAGAATTCAAATCTCAATCTGAAGGTTATACGAATTATATATTCTATTTTGAACTCTTAGAAGACGATTCTTTATGTATTAATAAATGGGCGTTAGAGGGCGATGAAGCAATAACGGGAGAACTTAAACTTTTAGATATTGATAAAAACGGTTCGTTAGATTGGACTTATAGCATTAATAATAGTGCTGTAGACGGATATAATTTCTCGTTTGATTTAACAAAGGTTAAGGAAAAAGCTTTACAAAAAGGAATGAATACTGTTGAGTTCGGTTTATATAGCGCTACTAATGACCAATTAGGTTTAATGATAAACGGTGGCTGGAACCCACAAAATAATTTAATTAGATATTCCGTTATAGATATTGAAAATGCAAGCTTTACTCTTATGAGTCAATCTTATAATGCTGCTACGCTTTATATTACAGTATTAGGTTACTCGTTTAACCCCATAATCGATGGTTTGTCTTATGTTGGTGGTTATCAAGGAAAATCGGGCGTATATTCTACTACTGACGGCAAGTTAATTTCTGAAACGACTTCTGCACAAATTGCTGATTTAGCTAATGGTGCAGGCTACGTAAACTTGTATTTATGGAATACGGATGCAAATAGTACTAACGTTTATTTTGTACCAAATCCGAATGGCTTTATAGACTGGTTACCTGCAGGTAGCTGGAAAGCATATACAATGTTAGTATCTGACTTTAACGGTATGGTTATTACGGCTAATAGACCTGCAACAACCTATATCGCTTGGGAATTTGTAGACGCAGTAGCTCATACTGAATACGGTTTCACAGGTTACGTTGGTGATTATCAAGGAAAATCGGGCGTATATTCTACTACTTCCGGCACGTTAATTTCTGCAACGGCTTCTGCTAAAATAGCTTCTTTAGCTAATGGTGCAGAATGCGTAAACTTGTATTTATGGAATACGGATGCAAATAGTACTAACGTTTATTTCAATCCTAATCCAAATAGCTTTACAGACTGGTTACCTGAAGGTAGTTGGAAAGCATATACAATTTTAGTATCTGACTTTAACGGTATGGTTATTACGGCTAATAGACCTGCAACAACCTATATCGCTTGGGATTTTGGTCCTATGAGTGCTACGCAAAAGTATATAGTTTCTGCTGATTTTAATATAACTCCTGAGTTCCTCTCGCAACGTACAGAGGGAGGCGTTACAGAAGCTATGTGGTATTGGCCTGCTAAATCAGACTATCAACCTACCGTAACTTTTGATACAACGAACTTTAAGTCCGCTATTGCATCAGAAAGTTGTTCTTCGGTTACTTTCTACGTAATTGCAGAAGGAACGAGTGACTTTACTGTTAACGGTACTACTTTATCAGATTCAGTATGGACTCCGTTTAATTATGCTGTAGCAGAAATTCCAGACTCTATAGTCTGCTCTACTTCTGCAGGTGGTTGGGTATTGGTTTACTTATACGTTACTATTGCATAAGAATACTAAAAAAACTAAAAATTAAATTTTTTATCCCCGAAGGATTTCCTTCGGGGATTTTTTTAGTTATACGTAACCTTAAAGCGTTTATTAGAATAAATCTTAAAACTTTTTAACCGTTTCTATTTACAAATATCTATTATTATGATAAAATTAATAAGTAAATAAATTATTTATAGGAGAGAAATAAATGAAAAACAAATTATTAAAGTTTTTAACTTTAGTTTTAGTTCTTGCTTTATCTTTTTCTGTTGCTATGTTTGTCGGTTGTGGTAATGACGAAGAAAAAGATCCCGAGAAAGAACCCGAAGGCTCTAAAACCGAATTTTGTGTTGTTTCCTTTGATACAGACGGCGGTTTTACCTTAAAATCAAGAGACGTTAAAAAGGGTCAACCTCTTTACGTTTTATCTGATGCGGAAAAACCCGGTTTTGCTTTCGATAGGTGGGAACTTAACGGCGAAGTCTTTACTTCCACTACTAAAGTAGAAAGCGATATTACTATTAAAGCTATTTATAAAGCCGTAGAGTTTAGGCTTGGCGGTGTTTACGATATCGATTCGTCTTGGAATTTAGAAGGCGTTACTTGTTTTAACGGTGAAGGCGCTCCTTCCAATTCCGTATTAAAGTTTAATTTAGACGAATCTAATAACAAAACGTCTTTATATTTTACCGAAATGGGTAATTATACCTTAAAAATTGGCGAAAAAGTCGTCGGTCTTTTTAGCGTTATGGAATACAAAGTTTTAGCCTCCGACTTTAACGTTTACGAAAATTTCGACTTATTATATTATGACGACGTAGCAGGTAAATGCGGAGAATTTTTCCACTGGAAAGCAGGCGGTTATCAACCTATGATCGAACTCTTACCAAGAGGGTTTGACGCAATGAAGTCTTACGTTAAATCTTTAGATTATAACGCAGTTAGAATTTGGGCAGCACCTAAAAATACCGATAACGGCGTTCGTATTAATCACAAAGGCACTAACGTAGACGGACTTAATAAGTTATATAAAAACGATATCTATATCTCTAACAATCCTCAAGAAAGAATTTGGTCTTTTGCAGACGTTTATCTTCTTGACGACGAATTGGAAACTATCTCTATTTGGAGTGAGTCTACCGGCGCAACGGATATCTATTTCTATTTTGAATTTATAGAAACCTATTTAACTAACTCTGACGTAAATAACCCCTCTTTTGAAGAAGCAGGTGCTACTGTTTATATAGATTTAGACGATAATCCCGAAACTCCCGACGTTTTGGTATTTAGTATAAGCAACTGGCCGAAAACTTCCGGAGACTGGAATTCTCAATGGGCATCTAAACCTTATTACGGTGGAAATACCTTTATTTATTCTAACAAATTAGATAACGTTAAAGATTATATGGCTAAATACGAATACACGTCTTTAACTATTCATGCTTTATCAGAACCGGACAACAACTTTAAAAGGGTTGAAAAATCTATGTTCGCTCCGGACGGCACGCCTTATACTTTAACGACTATGGTTGACGGCAACGAAGAACCTTTATTCGTTACGATACGTGCTTTCGATCAAGACGAAGGTTTAACACTTAATTGCGACGGAACTTGGCAAACTAAAACTTACTCTGTTGACACTTTAGAAGAATTCGTTTTAGATATTGGATCTAACGTAAGTTGCAAGAACATGCGATTCTATTTCACTTTCGAATAATTTTTAGTTTATTATTAAAAAAAGGACTTTACAAGGCCTTTTTTTTATGCTATAATTTCTATATGTATTTTAATATATCATAAAGGAGAAT
>JAZUKR010000185.1:0-10971 GCA_045643385.1 Christensenellaceae bacterium
AACGCCTGTCGTATCGAGTCTTGCAAACGGGTCGGATTCATAAATCTTTGCTTCGTAATACGAAGGCAAGAATTTACTTGAATCGTCACGAGAGAAGCCGAAAGTCATTTGCGTTAAATCGTTTGTACCGAAACAGAAGAATTCTGCTTCTTTAGCGATTTCGTCTGCCGTTAAAGCGGCTCTCGGAATTTCTATCATAGTACCGACTTCGTATTTAAGATCAGACTTTGCGTCTAAAATGACTTTATCAGCAGTTTCTATAACAGTCTTTTTGCAATAAGCAAGTTCTTTAATATCGCCAACCAACGGAATCATAATTTCGGGAACTACTTTCCAGTCTTTATGACGTTTTTGAACTTCTATAGCGGCCTTAATAACTGCCTTAGTTTGCATAACTGCAATTTCGGGATAAGTAACTGCAAGTCTGCATCCACGATGACCCATCATCGGGTTAAATTCGTGTAAAGAATCGCAGAATTCTTTGATTTCTTTAACAGATTTACCTTGAGATTTTGCTAATAACTTAATATCTTCTTCTTCTGTTGGAACGAATTCGTGTAGAGGCGGGTCTAAAAATCTTATAGTAACAGGTTGACCTTTTAATGCTTCCATTAAGCCTTCAAAGTCTTTTTGTTGCATAGGTTCGATTTTTGCTAAAGCCTTTTCTCTTTCTTCTTTAGAAGAAGCACAAATCATTTCACGGAATTTATCAATTCTTCCTTCGCCGAAGAACATATGTTCCGTACGGCAAAGACCTATACCTTGTGCGCCGAGTTCTGCGGCACGTTTAGCGTCTTCCGGCGTATCTGCGTTAGTTCTAACGCCCATAGCCTTATATTTATCTGCCAAACTCATAATTCTTCCAAAATATCCGCTATTCGGGTCAACGGGAACGGTTTTAATCATAACGTTGTAAATATTACCTGTAGAGCCGTCTAAAGACAATTCGTCGCCTTCTTTAAATATCTTTCCGCCGAGTTCAAAATATTTTTCTTCTTCGTGCATTTTAATGTCACCGCAACCGGATACACAGCAAGTACCCATACCACGTGCAACAACTGCTGCGTGAGAAGTTTGTCCGCCACGAACGGTTAAAATACCTTGAGCATATTTCATACCCTCAATATCTTCGGGAGAAGTTTCTAAACGTACTAAAATAACTTTCTTTCCGCTCTTTCCTTCTTTTACTGCGTCGTCGGGAGTAAATACTATAGTACCTGCGGCAGCGCCCGGAGATGCGGCAATACCTTTACCAACGACGTTCTTTTTGTCTGCTTCTTTTAATGCTTTAACGTCGAATGTCGGGTGTAATAACATATCTAAAGTTTTAGCGTCGATTTGCATTAACGCTTCTTTTTCGTCTATCATCTTTTCGTCGATTAAGTCGCAAGCGATTTTGATTGCTGCGGCTGCGGTACGTTTACCGCTACGGCATTGAAGCATAAAGAGTTTGCCGTGTTCAACGGTAAATTCCATATCTTGCATATCTCTATAATGGTCTTCTAAGATTTTGCAAACGTCTGTAAATTGTTTAAATGCTTCAGGGAATTTGGTTTCCATTTCGGAGATAGGCATAGGAGTACGAACGCCTGCAACAACGTCTTCGCCTTGAGCGTTTGTTAAGAATTCACCCATTAAACCTTTTTCACCGGTAGCAGGGTTACGTGTGAACGCAACACCCGTTCCGCAATCGTCTCCCATATTACCGAATGCCATCATTTGAACGTTAACCGCAGTACCCCAACTGTAAGGAATATCGTGATCCATTCTATATACGTTAGCACGTGGGTTATCCCAACTTCTGAATACTGCCTTAATTGCTTCGAATAATTGTTCTTTAGGATCAGATGGGAAGTCTTTACCTAATGCCTGTTTATATTTAGCCTTAAACTTATTAGCTAGTTCTTTTAAGTCGTCTGCCGTTAATTCTACGTCGTATGTAACGCCTTTAGATTCTTTCATTTCGTCGATTAAAGATTCGAATTCTTTTTTAGAAACTTCCATAACGACGTCAGAGAACATTTGAATAAATCTTCTATAGCAATCCCAAGCCCATCTGGGGTTATTGGATTTTTTAGCCAAAACGTCTACAACTTGTTCGTTTAAGCCTAAGTTTAAAATCGTATCCATCATACCCGGCATAGACGCTCTTGCGCCAGAACGAACGGAAACTAATAACGGATTTTCTAAATCACCGAATTTCTTTCCCGTAATTTTTTCAAGTTTTGAAACGTATTCCATTATTTCGTTTTTGATATCGGCATTAATTTGTCTGCCGTCTTCATAATACTTCGTACAAGCTTCGGTAGAAATAGTAAAACCTTGTGGAACAGGTAAACCGATATTGGTCATTTCTGCAAGGTTTGCACCTTTACCGCCTAACTCGTTACGCATTTTTGCGTTGCCTTCGCTGAATAAGTAAATGTACTTCTTCATTAAATTTATCTCCTTAAATTAATATCTAATATAAAGCCCTAAAAACAAGGCTTATCTATTTTACACTAAATTTTGTTTTTTTACAACAAATTAAATGGGCAAAATGAAAAATTTTTACATTTTTAACAATTCTTTTAAAATTTTAATATCTTCTTCTGTTTTTCTCGTTATGTAATAATCTAAAAGTCTTAACGAAAAAACACTTTCTTCTTCACTCAAATCTTCGGTTTCTATTTTTTTAAGCGCAAAATAAGTTTTGTAATTTATTTCTCTCGATAATTCGCTTTTACAGTTTTCGCAATAAAATCCGCCTTCAACGTAATCGAAAAAAGGTCTAAATTCTATTTCTTTTCCGCACGAAATACAGCCACCCACGTTAAGTCCGTACCCGCTTAGTCTTAATGCTAAAAACAAAAATCTCGCAGTAACGCTTTTAGGATTAATATCTTTATATGCCAAATCTTTAAGAGCGTTAAGAGTTAAAATAAATGCGTCTTTAGAGATTATTTCTTCTTTTAAAAAAGTTTTTATAAAAGAAAGCACCGTGCAACCGCAATAAAATTTAATAATATCTTCTCTAATAGAATAAAACCCGTCTTTAATAGATGCCGAAATAACGGTATTTTTACCGCTTTTATTAAACAAAATAAATTCGGCAAAACAAAAAGGCTCGGACGCAAATTTTAACTTTGCTCCTGCCTTTTTTACTCCTTTTAGTGATGCCGAAATTACGCCTTTTTCTAAAGTAAAAACGGTTATTATTTTATCGTTATCGCCGTAATCAATGCTTTTAATAACAATGCCGTTTACTTTTTCTTCCATAATTTCCTACTTTTTCTTAAGATTTTTATACAAGAGATAATAAGAGATATCTCCCGTTTTTGTAAAAATACTCCAGGCGTAATCAGATGCGTCACAGTCAAAACCGTTATTTTTGTCCATATCTTTCTCCTATAAAGAAAGTATGAATAAAATAAAATTTTTTATACTTAATTATCTTCCGAGTATCCGTATTCTTTAATAAGTCTGTTAGAATTTCTCCAGTCTTCTTTAACTAAAACGTAAGTTTCTAAAAATACTTTTTTATCTAAAAATTTTTCCATATCGCTTCTTGCAAAAGAAGAAACTTCCTTTATAGCCTTTCCACCTTTACCTATCAAAATTGCCTTATGGTTATCTTTTTCGCAAATAATATCGAGCGAAATTTCGTAAATATTTTTTTCTTTATTAAAGTTAAATTTATTAACCATAACCGCAACGCCGTGCGGAATTTCTTTTTGAAATTTTAAAAGAATTTTTTCACGCATTATTTCGGAAATCATAAATTTTTCCGATTTGTCAGATATTATATCTTCGGTAAAAATTTTATCGCCTTCGGGTAATTTTTTCAAAATCAAGTTGACTAATTCTTTAAGATTTTTGCCCTTTCTCGAAGATATGGGAACGATATCTTCGTTAAAAACCGATAAATCTTTTAACTCTTCTATAAGTAAACTTTCGGGCATTATATCCGTCTTTGTCAATACTAAAATAAAAGGTAAATCAAGCCCCCTAAATTTTTGTACGAGTTCCTTATCTTTATCGCTTATTCCTTCGTGTGCATCTATTAAAAACAGTATTAAATCTACTTCTTTTGCGCTATCTTCCGTTTTTGATTGCATATAGGAATTAAGCATATTATCCGCTTTATAAATCCCCGGCGTATCGACGAAAACTATTTGATAATCGTCCGTCGTTTTAATTCCCAAAATTCTATCCCTAGTAGTTTGCGGTTTTGGGGAAACTATTGCCACCTTTTCGCCGACTAAAACGTTTATTAACGTAGACTTTCCTGCGTTTGCCCTTCCTATTACGGCTACGTATCCACTTTTCATTCGTCTTTTTTACCTAAAAGCAATAATGCCGATTTTTCCTTTTCTCTCATTTCTTTTTTGTCGTTTTCTTCCATATGATCGTAACCGAATAAATGCATAAGCCCGTGTACTATTAAATACGTCGTCTCGTCTTCGTAAGAATGCTCTAATTCTTTTGCTTGCTCTTCTATCCTTTCCTTACATAAAACGATAGAACCGAGCATTAAAACCTTTCCTTCCGTTTCAAAAGGGTGATTTTTTTTATCTAAAATTTCACCTTTAATTCCGTCCATAGTAGGATAAGACAAAACGTCGGTTACTTTATCAGCGCCCCTCGTGTCACGGTTAAGTGAACGCATTTTTTCGGCATCTATAAATATTAATTCCGCCATCAAATTCTCTTTTTGATTAAGAGAAGTATAAACGGCTTTTGCTATTTTATTTACTTTAACTTTCGAATCTATTTGCTCGATAACTAATTTGCCCATTTTATTCTTTGTCCTTATTTTTTTGCTCTTCCGCTTTACTGCTTTTAACTTTTTGGTCTTCTAAATCTAATCCGTCTAAATCTACCTTAGGATATTCTACCCTACTGTGATAAATACCAGATAAGTTGTTTACTACGGTATTTACTATTATATTTAATTCTTTTAAGGTGATTTCACAATCGTCAAATTGCCCTAAAGCCATTCTTTCGTTAACGATTTTTCTAACGCTTAAAGTAACTTCTTCTCTAGAGCGTGATTTAAGAGTCCTTGAAACGGCTTCACACCCGTCTGCAATCATTATTATTGCCGAGATTTTACTCTGCGGTTTAGGACCTAAATAGCAATATTGTTTTATATCTACTTCACCGTCGGTAATTTTTTTTGCTTTATCGTAAAAATATAAAATAGGCATAGTACCGTGATGTTCTATACAAGTATTTGCAATAATTTTAGGTATTCCGTTTTTAACGGCGAGTTTATATCCGTCCACAGTATGTGATTTAATAATATTAGTAGAAAGTTCTGGGGTTAAATCGTCGTGCGGATTTTTCCCATCTACTTGATTTTCCCCGAAAAACTCGGGACGGCGTAATTTTCCTATATCGTGATAATAAGCGCAAGTTCTTGCAAGAAGTGCGTCTTCACCTATTGCGGTTGCGCAAGCTTCTGCTATATTAGAAACTACTATTGCGTGGTTAAACGTTCCCGGCGCTTCCTTTATTAATCTTTTAATTAGTTTTGATTTATGGTCGGTTAATTCTGCAAGCTTAAAATTAGTTATTTTATTAAATAATATTTCAAAAAACGGCAACAATATCATAAAAATAGAAATAGCAAAAGGACCGGATAAAGTTGCGCAAACTATATTAATTACAGACGATTTTATATCAACGCTATCGTATCTTACTATAGGAATAATAACGCAAATTAAAGTCGGAATTGCGGCGTAAAAACTCCTTAATAACAGTATAAATCTCGACGCAACTTTTTCTAAAACGTAAATAACTATTATGCCTGACGAAAAACCTACGATTAGCGAAAAATAGGCTTCGTAATCTATAACCGTTCCCGCAGGTGATATAAAGAAGTCGATAAGTAGCATCATAATACAAAATATCGACTGAACGAAAATTGCCGTTTTTCTGTTTGATAAAAACATAGTTAATACAGCGACTAAAGCAAGCGGTCTAAAATAGTTATTAACATATTTACCGATAAGAAAGCAAATTACCATAGATATTTCTATAATGGCAAAAACCATTTCTGTATTAAGTGCATCTTTGAAGAAATTTCTTTCTTCAAAGTACATATAAAATTCCATCACCGCAACAATAAGTACGAGTGCGAAAATATATTGGACGGGATAACTTACTTCGTTAAAATAATCTCTAAAAGATTGTTTTAACGCACCGTTTTCGAGATTTAAATAAACCATGCCGATAAACAGCGCAATTAATATAATTACGTTAATCACACAAACTGTAATGTTTAATGCAAAATCTTTCGTATCCCACGTTAATAATTTTTGCGATTTGTTTTTCTTCATATAATTTTCCTATTATTCTACAGATATTTTATATCTAAAATCAATTTCAGTTTTATAAACGAATTTGCCGTTTAATACGGATTTCGTTACTTTTTCTTTTATTACGTCTTTATCGGAATTTTCTTCCTTAAAAATCAATAAAAAATAATCTTCTTTATTGTCTTCGCTTGAAATAAATTCTTTACTTTCTTTTACTATTAAAGAAACAGAAGCAATAACGCTTAATTCTACACGCTCTTCTTTAACTAAAGAATATCCGTCTACTATTACGTCGCCACGTTTTACGGTATCATTAACGTTAAATAACGCCGTACCACGATAAACCTTAATATTTTCTATAATGCCGTTATAAGGACTTATTAATTGTTTTTGTTTTTTTATAACCTTTACTTTATCGTTTGATAAAGCAAGTTCAATTAATAAAGTATTGCCTTTTTTTTGACAAGACGCAAAGGTTAAATGCGAATTGTTTTGTAATATTTCGTCTGCCAAAAGGTCCAAATCGAACTCGCTAAATCTTTTTAACTTTTTTACGCCCTTACTTTCGATAAAATCAGATACTTCCCTTTTATAAATCGCTCCCGTTCCCGTAAAAGAAACGTCGAAAATATAACCGTCTGCAAAAAATAAAGCAAAAATAAAAAATATTCCACCGAGCAAAAGTCCTAAATTTTTACGTAAAAAATAAACGAAATAAAACTTGCCGTAATCTTTAATTTTTACAATATCAGTATAACACAATTCTTTTTTAATTTCAATAATTTTTTCGTTGTCTTTATTTAAAACGGAAAATCTTGTTTTTTTACCGTGTTTTTTTACGTTTATTAAAGTTAAGCCCCTTCTTTTTAAAAGATTTATTAAATTGTCAGCCCCTACGGTTTTTATTTCGTATAAAGTATAGTATGCGCCCTTTATTCTTTTATTATTTGTTGAATTTTTCCGCAAATCGCAACGTCCCCTAAACAATATTTTTTAATAAATAAATCTTCTCCTATTATTTTTATTCCGCCGTTTTTTAAGATAATAAAAATCTCTTGTTTAGTATAATATTTTATTGTTTTTGCGCCTTCTATATAGATGGCGTTTGAACCGAACATCGTAACCTTAAAAGGACTATCACCTAAAGTGTTGCGAAAAAACTCGTTTATTTCGTTTATTAAGTTCATATTTCACCCCACATATTTTATGCGGGATAAAAATAATAAATACCCGAAGAAAAACCTTCGGGTATTATTTTTTATTTGTTTTTATAATAATTTATCAAACAACCGTCAAGAATAATCTCTTTTTCGGTATCTGTTAACTCACCTAATTTTAACGTTATTTTTTTGTTTTGATTCAATATTTCTGCGTTAAATTCCAAATCTCCGTTTTTAATTTTCTTTTTAACGTCTTTAATTAAAATGTAATCTCCGACGTTAAAATCGTTTTTAGGGAATAAAAACGGAATCATACCCCAATTAATTAAATTACTTCTATATCTTTTCGTAGCATACTCAACTGCGATATTAGCAACACCGCCTAAAACTCTTTGAGAAGACGCCGCTTGTTCTCTCGCCGACCCGTCCCCGGGTTTTACGGCACAAATTACAGAACCGAAACTTGTTTTATTTCCGTCTAAATTAAACTCTTTAGGAATTCCTTCTTCCTTGCATAATTTTGCCCTTTTAACGTAATCGGGATCTTTTCTCGATAACGCAAATTCTGCAAGTCTTAACGGATTTGACCTATAAGAAGACGTTTCGCCGGAAGGGATTAACTCGTCCGTAGTTGTAACGGGGTCAGTTAAAACCGAAACGACTTTAATAAGTAAATCGTCTTTTAACTCTTCCATTTTAGGCCAGTCCTTAATATTAGGACCGTATTTTAACTCTTTTTTATTGTCAGGATTGCCTATTCCATCGAATACTCTGGTTTTATAAATCTTGCCGTCGAAATTATATTTCTTTATTTTCTTATTATAAATTAAATCGGTTGCAGGTGTTATTGCTCCGCCGTTTTTATAGGTAGCGGCAATACTTCTTGCGTCCATTAAACAAACTGCCGAGAGTTGACCTTCTTTAGGTTTACTGCCTTCTCTATTTTCAAAGTTTCTAGTTGTATGCCTTATAGATAAACCGTTATTAGAAGGAACGTCGCCCGCACCGAAACAAGGACCGCAAAACGCCGTTTTTACTACCGCACCGTTACTTAAAAGTTTTGAAGTATATCCGCTATCCGTTAAACCTTTATATATGGGCTGACTTGCGGGGTATACGTCTAAAGTAAAATCGTTATTTATCGTAGGATCATCGCCTATTATATCACATGCTTCGGCAATGTTTTCATACATACCGCCGGCACAACCGGCAATAACGCCTTGTTCTACGTAAACTTTTCCGTCCTTTATTTTATCGGTTAATTTAAAAGTGCCGTCCTTTAATAATTTTTGACCTTCTTTTTCGCAAGCAGACAAAAGTTCATAAGGCCTACTTAAAAATTCTTTAATCGTGTATGCGTTAGACGGGTGGAACGGAAGCGCAATCATAGGTTCTATTTTAGATAAATTTACTATAACAGCCCCGTCGTAATATGCGCCGTCTTCGGCCTTAATTTCTTTATACACGTCTTTTCTTCCGTGAATATTAAAATAATCTTCTACCTTTTTATCCGTTTCCCAAATAGAAGATAAGCATGTGGTTTCGGTAGTCATAACGTCTATGCCCATACGGTATTCTACAGAAAGATTTTTTATTCCGTCACCTATAAATTCCATTACTTTGTTTTTAACAAAGCCGTTTTTAAAAGTTTCTTTTATTATTGCAAGCGCAACGTCGTGCGGACCTACGCCCTTTTTTGGTTTTCCTTTTAAATAAACTGCAATAATTTCCGGATAATTTATATCGTAAGTTTTATTTAATAACTGTTTAACGAGTTCCGGTCCGCCTTCGCCTATAGCCATAGTGCCTAAAGCACCGTATCTTGTATGAGAATCTGAGCCGAGTATCATACTATACGGTTTTGCTCTCATTTCTCTCATGTATTGGTGAATAACCGCAATATGTGGCGGAACGTAAGCCCCGCCGTATTTTACCGCAGAAGATAAGCCGAAAACGTGATCATCTTCGTTAATAGTTCCGCCTACCGCACATAAAGAGTTGTGACAGTTTGTTAAAGTATAAGGAATAGGAAATTCTTTTAACCCAGATGCTTTGGCGGTTTGGATTATTCCTACGTACGTTATATCGTGAGAAGTAATTTCGTCGAATTTGATTTTAAGCTTCTTATTATCTTTACTTTGATTGTGCTTTGACAAAATTTTAAAAGACATAGTCTTTTCTTTTAAAACTTCGTCTACCTTATTTGCCTTTATTAATTTGCCTTTATCGTATATAACGCCGTACTTTTTAAGTTTAATCATATTAATCTCCGTTTTATTAATGCTAGTATATCATAACGTTATACCTTTTGCAAGAAAATATTTATTATTAATAAAATCATTTATTATTTATTTAATTAAGGTTGATTTTATTTTTACTTTGTTATAAAATAACTTTATGAAAAAATTTAGAATTAACTATTCACCGATTATCTATATTCTGTTAGCTATAGTTACAATTATTTTTGGGGTAAGCACGTTTATAAACGTGTTAAACGTTATTTCTTTTTTAAGCGTTTCAACAATTAAAGCGGTTATTTATTTTTTACTCGCTTTAATTTCCTTTTTACTTCTAACGGAAAGCGTTTTTTTGTTTTTTAAGGGAATGTACGTAATTAAAAACGGATACGTTTATTTATATTTTGGCTTAATTTATAGCAAAAATAAAATAGAAAATATAGTAAACGTTTATATCTATAAAAAAAGCAAGAAACTAGTGGTATTTTTTAGCGACAAAAAATATACGGTAATAATAATAAACGAAAAATATTACGATGAATTTATTAAATCGTTAAAAGAACAAAATCCAAATATTTTAATCGATTTTATTAACGAAGAAGAAGATTAAAAATTACTGACAAAATTTTAACATCTTACATAAAATATAATTGACAATATAAAAAAATAGATATACACTATAAATGTAAAATAAATTCCGGTAGGTAAGGCTACCATAGGGATACGGATTGATACCGCAACAAAGTGGAGACACTTTTAGATGGTTAAAAAAGTTCGTCGAAAACAAGGCGTACTTTAACTCAATTACACCGCCCTTTGGAGTTAAAGCCCGTATGGTTAAAACCTTTTTTAGGTTAACTTTTACCCTGCCGAAAGGTGGGGATTTTTATTTTTAAGGAGGTAAATTATGAACGAAGAGTTAGAAATATTATTTGAAAAAATATCTTATTACTTTGAAAACCGTAAGTTTGCCGATTTAAGAATGTTATTATTAGACACAGAGCCTATTGATATAGCAGAATTTATGGAAGAAAATTTAGGTGAAAAAGAACAAATCGTGTTCTTTAGATTACTTCCTAAAGAACTTGCGTCGGACGTTTTCGTTGAAATAGATTCGGACACTCAAGAACAACTTATAAAAGCGTTTACCGATAAAGAACTTAAAGCAGTAATAGACGATATGTTTTTAGACGATACGGTAGACATTATAGATGAAATGCCCGCAAACGCCATAAAAAAGATATTAAAAAACGCCGATCCCGAAAATAGAAA
>JAZUKR010000186.1:0-14743 GCA_045643385.1 Christensenellaceae bacterium
ACGTGACCCATAACGGTAACTACCGGCGGACGAACTATTAAATCTTTTGCGTCGTCCGTATCTTCGTTATAACCTTCACTCAAAACGTCTTCTGCCGTTTTATCGAGTTTTAATTCTAAGGTTACGCCTATATCTGACGCTATATACGCTGCAGTATCGAAATCAACCGAGTCGTTTATAGTTTTCATTATTCCTTCTTTAAATAAACGCTTAGTTATTTCGGCGGCGGTTATACCTATTTTTTCACTTAATACTTTTAACGGAATAATCTCGGTATTTATTACTGCCTTTTCTATTTTTATCGTTTGAACTTCGGTTTTTTCTTTTGCTTTTTTGACGGGTCTAAATTTTCTGTAACCCGTTTTATCTTCGTCAAAATCAGAAATATCAACTTGATTTTTAATTAATGCTCTTTTATTTAAAACATGCTTTTCTTCGTATAACGGTTTTTGCGCATTTTGTTTTTTCTTGCCTGCCATTCTGTGATTATCGGTAGGTTCTATTATGTTAGGCGCAATATACGTTTCCTTGGGCTTTTTAGAAAATTGATTATTAAAATTGTTTTGTCTGTTATTAAACCCTTCTTTGGGAGTAAACGTTCTTTGCCCGTGTTGATTATCGCCCCTATTAAATTTATTTTCTGATTTAACGTAAGGCTTCTTTTCTTCTCTTTCTTGATGACGAACTATAAAAGTAGGTCTTTGTTTAACGGGTTCAGTATGCCCTTTTATTGCTTCGGAGTTTTCTTCCTTAACTTCTTCCGTTTTTATTTCGGGTTTTTCTTCTTGCTCGACTTTATTTAAAGGTTCTTTTACTATTTTTTCTACTTCTTTTTCTTCGACTTTTACTTCAACCTTTTCTTTTTCAGTTTCAGTTTCTTCTGCTTTTTGAGCCTTTAATAAACGCATTTTTTCTTCGATTGCCGTTTTTAACGTTTTAACTGCGTTTTCGTTTTTACTAAATGATTTTAAAAGATTAGAAAGCGTGCCGTCGTTTAATAACTCGCTTACTTTTTTAATGTTTTCGTTGCGTATTTCTTTTTTTTCAACCATTTTATATCTCCTAATCTATCCCGATAAATGTCTGACCTAAATTTTCTTTAATCGCTTTTGAAAGCGCAATATCTGTTATTGCAATAATTTTCACGTTGTCCTTAAACACTAACTCTGATAATTCTTTATCAAGCGTTTTAAGTATAGGGCAATGAAATTTATTTTTTAACTTTAACGCTTCTTTAAAAGAGTTGTCGCTTATACTTTTACAAGTTATAATCAATTCCGCCTTTTTTAACGTGGCTATTGCGTTTAAGCCCATTTTGACTTTTCTTGCTTTAATCGCAAAACCCAAAAAGGTTTCAGCCTTTGACTTTGTCTCCAAGAAACGCCTCCAAAATATTATCGTAAACACAATCGTCTACGGGGCAAGAAAAAACCCTGTTTAACGATTTTTGTTTTTTTAGTTTTTTAATACACTCTTCGTCTTTGCAAACGTATGCACCCCTGCCGTTTTGCCTTCCCGTAGAATCGTAAAAAATTCCGTCTTCGGCTTTAACGATTCTTGCGAGTTCTTTTTTCGGTTTTAACGCTTTACAAACGATACAAGTTCTTATTGGAATTTTCTTTTCCATTTTATTCCCTATAATAAATTATTCGTTAACTTCGCTAGATTCTGTCGGCAATTCGCCCATTTCTGCTAATGCTTTAGATTCGCTTTTAACGTCTATTTTCCAACCTGTTAAACGAACGGCAAGTCTTGCGTTTTGACCGCTTCTGCCTATTGCAAGCGATAACTTATCGTCCGGAACGATAACACGAGCGGTGTTATCTTCGTCTAATTGAATAACTTGTATTACTTTAGCGGGAGATAACGCTCTTGCGATAAATTCCAAAGGATTTTCGCTCCACTCAATAATATCTATTTTTTCACCGCCGAGTTCTTGCACTATTGCATTAACCCTTGCGCCTTTATTACCTACGCAAGCGCCAACTGCGTCTATCTGCGGATCTTCGCTATAAATTGCTATCTTCGTTCTTTGACCCGGTTCTCTTGCAATACTCTTTATTTCAACTAAGCCTTGCTTAATCTCGGGTACTTCGTTTTCGAATAAACGTTTTACTAATCCGGTTGAACTTCTAGATACCATAATTTGTGCATTTTTACCCGAATTTTTAACCTTTTTAACAAAAACGTTAAGTCTGTCGTTAACTTGATATTTCTCATTTGGAACTTGGTCTTTAGGAAGCATAATTCCTTCTATTTGATTTCCGCCGAGTTCAACGTAAACGTTTCCGTCTTCAACGCTTCTTACGGTACATACCATAAGTTCGCCTTCTTTATCTTCAAATTCGGTAACCGTATTTTCACGTTCTATTTCACGGAGTTTTTGCATAACTACTTGTCTTGCTGTTTGAGCGGCAATTCTACCGAAGTTTTTAGGCGTGATTTCTTTTGATAAAACGTCGCCTACTTTAATACTCTTTTTAACTAAAACGGCGTCTTCTAACGAAATTTCCTTGTCAGAATCAACTACTTCTTCAACAACAGTTTTTTCGCTGAAAATTCTTATCCCGTTTTTTTCAGGATTTAAGTCTACTCTAATTCCGCTGGAATCACCAGTCGCTTTTCTGTAAGCAGAAGCAAGCCCGTCTTTTAAAGCGGAAAGAAACGCTTCTTTTGAAATACCTTTTTCTTTTTCTAAATCGCTTAATGCAGAAAAGAAATCTTGATTTGTCATTTTTATTCTCCTTAAAAATCTTTATCTTATTAATTAAATTCTATATATTCGTTGACTTTAACAACGTTTTTTACGTCAAAAGTGAAAGTGTTTTTTTGATCTACTTTAATCACTACCGATTTATCGTCGAAAGAAACCAAAATACCTTCGTAAAACTTCTTGCCTTTAACGGAAGCGTAAAGTTTTACTTCTACCATTTTGCCTATATGAGAAATAAAATCTTGTTCCGTTTTAAACGGTCTATCGGCTCCGGGAGAAGAAACGTTTAGAGTATACGGCATATTAAAAGTAGGGTCTAACTCGTCAATCGGTTCTAAAATAACGTTATGGAATTTTTCGCAAAGGTCTAAATCTACTCCGCCATCTTTATCTATAAAGATAGTGAGCGACGGATTTTTGCCTTGCTTAAATTCCACGTCGTAAATATAAACGCCTAATTCACTTGCGTATTTAGAACAAAAAGCAGTAATTTCTTCTTTAGATTTTACCTTCATTTTATCTCCTATTAAAAGAATATGAGAACGGACAACCGTTCTCATAAGTTTATTCTTAATATTTACAGTTAAATAATATCATATTATTTATATTATTGCAAGCGTTTTTAATAATTAAATAAAAATAAAAATGCATTTAACCTTTCAATTTCATAAGTTCTATGAATACTTCTGCCGTAGCGTAAGAATCGGACAGTGCTCTATGGTGATGAAAGACGATATTAAAATAAGATGCTAAAGTATGTAAATCGAATCTCGATAAATTAGGCAACAGTTCTCTACTTAAATTTAATGTGTCAATGACTTCGTTTTTAATTTCGTATTCTTCAACGCCCGCAAATCTTTTTAAGAATTTAATATCGAATTCTAATGCGTTATGACCCACAAGCGTAGCGTTTTCTATAAACTTCATAAAATCGGGAATTACGTTTTCTATTTTCGGGCTGTTTTTAACCATCTCTTCCGATATGCCCGTAAGTTCGGTTATTTTTGCGGGTATTTGATAGTTGGGTTTAATAAGCGTTGTAAACTGTTCCACGATTTTTCCGTTCTTTATTTTAACTGCGCCAATCTCCGTTATTCCGTTGTTTAAATAATCTATTCCCGTCGTTTCGAAATCGAATACCACGTATTCTTTTTCTGTTAAAGAAGAAGGCAATTTTTCTTCTTCGTCGAACACGCTTTTAACCTTAAAAGTATCTGCTTCAGTTGGGAAAATAAGCGAATATTCTTTTGGCGCTTGCTTTTTGTATTTTTCTTTTTTAACGAAATCTATGGGAAATTCGCAAAGGTTTATTTTGTCTATCGTAAAAGACTGTCTGCCGTTATACTCGCCGATATTTCCCCTACAAATTATTGCGTCCCCTTCTTTTATGGCTTTAATTTTTTCATAAGTGGTTTTTTTGGAAAAATAAACTCCGCTTTGTCTTCCCGTCGTATCGTCTAAATGAAAAATAAAAAAGGGTTTTCCGTTTTTAGTTTCTTTTTCGTAAACTTCGGTAACCGTTCCCGAAATAGTAACGTTTCCACTAACAGCGTCTTCTATATATTGTGCGGTATCACCTAAACTTAAATCGTCTATAACGGTAACGTTATTTACTTTTATCGTTCTGTGTTCTATTTTTTGAAGTACTCCTTCGTAAACTTCGTCGTTTAATAAACTTTTTACTTCGCTCTCTTCCTTAATTACGGTATCGCCTATAAAATCAGAGCAAAATTTCTTGCTTAAATATTCGTTAAGTTTTAAAATAGCACCGCTTTTTTTAAAGTATTCCGCACCTTCTTCGGTAAACCTTATATTGTACTTAACCGACTCGCCGAAAACACTAGAACTTATATCCGTCTCTTTCAAAAAAATGGATATAGACGGATATTCAGAACTTAAAAACTTATAAATTTCGTTATTTATAAGCGTTTCGTCGCTGACGATTTTTTTAACCTTTATTTCTACTGACTTAAAAATTTCGGGCGTTACTTGGTAAACGACGTCCGCAATTTTATTCTTTAAAAAGTCGTCTATAAAATTAGGACATATAAATTCGTACGAAATAACTCTTTCGGCTTTATTAATTTCTACCGAAGATACACGTATATTATTAAGTTTTTCGTCTAACGAACGTATTTTTTCTATAAATTCTTCTTTAGAATCTATTTTAACCATTTGTCAATTTCTGCGAAAAAGTATTTTTCCGCATCTTCCTTATTTATTTTTTTAATTATTTCACCCTTATTAAAAATTACGCATTCATCTTTAGCGCCCGCAATTCCTAAATCGCAATCTATTGCTTCGCCCGGTCCGTTTACGGCGCAACCCATAACGGCAATTTTTAAGGGTTTACTAACGTTTTCTACGTATTTTTCCACCTTACTTGCAAATTCCATACAGTTCCATTGACATCTTCCGCAGGTAGGACAAGCAACTATTTTTACGCAATCGTTTCTTAAATTTATAGAAGATAAAATGCTTTTTGCAGCCACTACTTCTCTAACGGGGTTTGCCGATAAAGAAACTCTTATAGTATCGCCTATTCCCTTTAATAACAGCGAACCTATGCCTATGCTGTTTTTAATTATTCCGTTATATTCCGTTCCCGATTCGGTTACCCCTAAATGCAAGGGATAATCTGTTTTTTTAGAAATATATTCGTAAGATTTTACCATTAAAGGAACGTCTGACGCTTTAACGGAAATTACGATATTTTCTACGCCGTATTTTTCTAATACGGCAACGTTTTTAAGTGCGCTTTCGGATAAAGACACTTCGCTTTTACCGTATTTAGATAAAAACTCTTTTTCTATACTACCCGTGTTTGCGCCTACCCTTACGGGAATATTATATTCTTTTAAAACTTCGGCAACCTTTTTAACGTTTTCTTCACTACCGATATTACCGGGGTTAATTCTTATTTTATCGGCACCGTTTTCTATACATTTAATCGCTAATTTATAATCAAAATGTATATCGCATACTAAAGGCATATCCGTTTTTTTCTTTAATGCTTTTACCGAAACTGCGTCGCTCTCGTCTAAAACGGAAAAACGCATAATATCGCAACCTGCGTTTTCTACTTCTTTAATCTGTTTTAACGCATTATCTATATCGTTCAATCTACAAGTCGCCATAGATTGAATTGCGATTTTTTCCCCACCGCCTATACTTAAATTGCCTATTTTTATTTTTTTACTCATAAAAATCCTTTATCTATTAGTATTTTACCCTTAGCATATCGCCGGCACTTAGCTTAACTTTTGTATAAAGTTTAATTTTTTGTTGAACTAATTTTGCGTCTTCTATTTTCTCGCCGTTTAAGTTTTCCATTTTATCTACTTTTATAATTTGATTAAAACTTTTTGTAGGACTTAAAACTTCCAAACTATCGCCTTTAATGAATCTGTTTCGCATTTCTATTATAGCGTAATCTCTATTTTCGTTTCCTTCTAAAACGTTGGCGATAAATTTATGAGTTCCCTTACTTTGACTGTCGTCGTAATTAACCGTTCTGTCATTTTCGCCTTTTAAATACGCCGTTGTAAATTCTCTGTGCGCAGTTTTTAATAATTCGTTATAATAAAGCGTATTTTCTTTATAACTTTTTCCGTTATTATAGTAATCGTCTAAAGCACGCCTATAAGCGTTAATAACCGTCGCTAAATAATACTCGGACTTCATTCTGCCTTCTATCTTAAAAGAACAAACGCCCGAATAGTCTAACTCGTCGATATAGTCTAATAAACATAAGTCTTTACTGTTTAATATGTAAGTGCCACGTTCGTCTTCCGTAATTTCCATAAAACCGCATTCGGAATTTTTTTCTCTTATTTCGTAATTCCATCTGCAAGCCTGAACGCATTCGCCTCTATTAGACGACCTACCCGTTCTGTAATCGGAAAGTAAACATCTTCCACTATAAGAAATACACATGGCGCCGTGAATAAACGTTTCTATTTCGATGTCGGGTACTTTTTCTTTTATTTCGGCAATTTCTTTTAACGATAGTTCTCTTGCTAATATTACACGTTTAACCCCGTAATTTTTCCAAAATTCCACCGTTTTATAATTTAATGTGTTGGCTTGAGTAGAAAGATTTATTTTTAACTTCGGTGCGACTTCTTTTGCCAAATAAATTAGACCAGTATCGGAAACAATTGCTCCGTCTATATTCGCTTTTTCCAAAAATTTAAAGTATTCCCCTGCGCTTAATATATCGTTGTTCCTTGCAAAGATATTAACCGTAACGTAAACTTTTTTGTTTAATTTATGAGCAAAATCTACTGCTTCGATTATTTCGTCGTTAGTAAAATTTCCACAAAGCGCCCTTAAACTCATAGACTTTCCGCCTATATAAACGGCGTCCGCTCCATAATAAAAAGCTGTTTTTAATTTTTCCATATCTCCCGCAGGAGCAAGTAATTCTATTTTATTCATATAATTTTTCCGTAATTGAAATTCCGTCTTCTATTTCTAAAATTTCAGTCTTTAATTTTTTATCGCTCGTAATATAATCAATAAATTTTTCCATACTGTGCTTTATTGTTAAATGTTTATGCGGGCAATTCCCTTTAACTAACCCGTGGAACAAAACGTTGTCGCTAAACAGTATTCCGTTAACGTTTAAAACGCTTAATAAGTTTGGCAAATATTCAAAATAATGCCCTTTTGGCCCGTCTAAAAATATAAAATCGTATTTACCCGTTAATAAAGGAATTATCTCTGACGCATCACCGCAAAAAATTTTAGCCCTATTAAAAACGTTAAATTTTTTATAGTTTTCGGTTGCGATTTTTATCATTTCTTCGTCTATTTCAATGCCTGTTAAAGTTGCGTTTTCCACTTCTAACAGCATACTTATACCGGACAGCCCCGTATTAACGCCGATTTCTAATATTTTTTTTGGACTTTTTTCTTTTACTTTTTGTAGCAAAATTTCGTAAGATTTATCTCTTAAAACGGGAAAACCTTGCTCTTTTGCTTTATTCCTTAACTTAAGTATTTCTTCGTTCAAATTAAATCACCATACAAATTGGAAGAATCATAGGATTCTTTTTAGCAACTTTATAAATATAGTTTTTAATATTTCTTCTTATTAAATTAGCCAACTCGTTTTCGTCTGATATTTTCCTTAAATCTATTTGCTTTATGGCGTTAATAACGTTTGCTTTAGTATCTAAAATAGTCTGCTCGTTAAGCATTAATCCTTTGCTTATAATTTCAAGTGAAGAAAGTTCTCCCGAAAACTCGTCAAGCCCTATTACCGCAACGATTATTCCGTCTTCTGATAAATGGATTCTGTCTCTTAAAACAAAACTGTCCGCTCCGTCTATTCCTACGCCGTCCACAAATCTAGAACCTGCGGGCGTCTTTTCTACCTTTTTAATTGATTTAGAAGTAAGTTCAACGGTATCGCCTATTTCGGCAATAACAATATTACTTTGTTTCATGCCCATACTCTCGGCGAGAACGGCGTGTTTTTTTAAGTGCCTATATTCACCGTGAACGGGAATAAAGTATTTTGGTTTTAATAAAGAGTGCAATACTCTCAGTTCACCTTTACAAGCATGCCCCGAAACGTGAATGGGCTCTAAAGATTCGTAAATTACTTCGGCACCCAATCTATAAAGGTTATTAATAACGCCGTAAATCATTTTTTCATTACCCGGAATTACCGATGCGCTTATAACTACCGTATCGTTTTCTCCGATTACTACTTTGTTAAATTCACCGCTTGCCATTCTCGTTAATGCGCTCATGGGTTCGCCTTGTGTTCCCGTTGAAACGACTACGATTTCTTTATCTTTATAATTCTTTATTTTTTCAACGTCTATAATAAGTCCGTCGGGAATATCCAGTTCGCCGATTTTAGACGCCGCTTCGGCAATATTTATCATACTTCTTCCCGAAAAAGCAACTTTCCTTTTATATTTTTTTGCAAGGTCTAAAATCTGTTGAAGTCTATGCACGTTAGAAGCAAAAGTGGCAATAATTAAACGCCTATCTATATTTTCCATAAACACGTGGTCGAGAGTTTCTTTTACCACCTTTTCACTCATAGTGGTGCCTTCGATTTCTATGTTGGTAGACTCTGCTAGCATTAACAAAACGCCTTTTTTACCTATTTCGGAAATTCTTGTTAAATTTGTAGTTTCACCGTTAACGGGTGTATAATCGATTTTAAAATCACCCGAGTGGAATACTACGCCTATAGGCGTTGTAATAGATAAAGCGCAAGCACCTGCAATAGAGTGATTTACGTTAATAAATTCTATCGAAAAACAACCTAATTTTATAATGCTACCCGCTTTAACACAGTTAAGTTTTGCATTTAAAATATTTCGTTCTTTAAGTTTATTTTCAATTAAAGTAAGCGTTAATTTCGTTCCGAAAACGGGAACGGGAATATCGTTTAAAATATACGCTAAACTCCCGATATGGTCTTCGTGCCCGTGAGTTATTATAAAACCTTTTACTCTCGATTTGTTTTCGATTAAATACGAAACGTCCGGAATAACAAGATCAACGCCCGGCATATTTTCCGAAGGGAAAGTAAGTCCTGCGTCTATAACTATAATGTCTTTATTAAATTCCAAAACGGTCATATTTTTGCCGATTTCACCAACACCACCTAAAAATCTTACTTTTAACGTATTTTTAGAATTAGACTTTTGCGGTTTTTGTGCGTTTTGATTTTTTATCTCGGCTTTTTTGTCCGCTTTTATGCTTTCAATATTCTGTCTATTAGATTTTTTATCCTTTTTTGTATGCATAGCGAACTTTTTATTACTTTTGTTTTTACTTGCGTTTTTAGGCTTATTTAAAATTTGTTCGCTTTTAACTTGTTTTTTTTCTTTCAAAATATACTCCTATAACCCGATATAAAAAATAACGGGGTTTAATCATAAAATAACATAGATATTATATACTATATAAATAAAAAAGTAAACAGATTTTAATAAACAAGGTTTTTTCGGCAAAAAGGTATATAAAACGCTTGTAAAAAAGAAAGAAAAAGATTATACTTTAAAACTAGTAGGCATAAAAAAGTTTAAATCCTACCGATAATATCTTTTTTAAGGAGAAAAACATTATGCGAATTTATAATTTTGCAGCAGGTCCTTCGACTCTGCCACTTCCCGTTTTGGAAGAAGCGCAAAAGGACCTATTAGACTACCAAGGCACAGGTATGAGTATTACCGAAATGAGCCACAGAAGTAAACCGTTTATGGCGGTCAACGACGAAGCGAACGCTTTACTTCGTGAACTTATGGGAATACCCGACGATTACTCGGTTTTGTTTGTTCAAGGCGGAGCGTCGCAACAATTTGCGGCAGTACCACTTAACCTTTTAAATAAAGGTAAAGCAGACTATATTTTAACGGGTAATTTTGCAAGTAAGGCGTATGAAGAAGGCTTAAAATACGGCGATATGCAAATAGCAGCTTCGAGTAAAGAAGCAAACTATACTTATATCCCCGATATGAAAACCGTTAAATTCCGTGACGGAATAGATTACGTACACTTTACTTATAACAACACGATTTTCGGTTCACGTTTTACCGAACTTCCTAAAACGGACGCAACTCTTGTTACGGATATGAGTTCTTGCATTTTATCGGAAGTAGTAGACGTAAAGAAATTCGGACTTATTTACGCAGGTGCACAAAAAAATATTGCACCGGCAGGCGTAACGATAGTTATAGTTAAAAAAGACTTATTAGGAAAAGCACTTCCTATTTGCCCTACTATGCTTAACTACGAAATTCAAGCTAAAAACGACAGTTTGTATAACACTCCCCCATGCTTTTCTATCTATATGGCAATGCTAGTTTTTAGATGGCTTAAAAAGTTAGGCGGTGTTAAAGAAATTCAAAAGATAAACGAAGAAAAAGCAAAGTTACTATACGACTTTATAGATAATTCGAGTTTTTACACTAACAACGTAAACAAAAAAGACAGATCGTTAATGAACGTTCCTTTCGTTTGCAAGACGGAAGAATTAAACGCAAAATTCGTTGACGAAGCAAAGGCAAACGGATTAGTATCGCTTAAAGGTCATAGACTCGTTGGCGGTATGAGAGCGTCTATTTATAACGCAATGCCGATAGAAGGCGTTAAAAAACTCGTTGAATTTATGGCTAAATTCGAAAAGGAGAATAAAAACGCATGAAAAATATTTTAACATTAAATTCGATTAGCCCAGTAATTAACGACGTTTTCGATTCGACGTATAATATAGCAAGCGACTGCGAAAAACCGATAGGCATTATGCTTAGAAGTTTTAAAATGCACGAATATAAATTAGACGAAAATACTATAGCAGTTGCAAGAGCAGGTGCAGGCGTAAACAATATCCCTATAGAAGATTACGCAAAACAAGGCGTTGTAGTATTCAACACGCCGGGTGCAAACGCTAATGCAGTTAAAGAGTTGGTTCTTTGTTCCCTTTTATTAGGTTCAAGAAAAATAGTAGACGCTATTTCTTGGGCAAGCACCTTAAAAGGTCAAGGCGAAGAAGTAGGTAAACTCGTAGAAAAAGGCAAATCTCAATTTGTTGGCGGAGAAATTTTAGGCAAGAAATTAGGCGTTATAGGATTAGGCGCAATAGGCACCGAAGTCGCTAACAGCGCAATGGGGTTAGGTATGGAAGTTTTGGGTTACGACCCTTTCTTATCCGTAAACGCAGCATTAAAACTTTCTCGCCACGTAACAGTTGTTAAAGATTTAGACGATATACTTAAAAATTGCGATTATATAACTATTCATATTCCTTATATCGCTTCTCAAAATAAAGGCTTTATTAACGCAGGCAATATAAGAAAAATGAAAGACGGAGTAGTTTTAATTAACTGTGCAAGAGGCGAACTTGTCGATAATAACGATATTATTAAAGCAACCGAAAGCGGTAAGGTTAGTAGATACGTTGTAGACTTCCCTGCAGACGAATTACTTAATAAAGAAAATATTATTTGCATTCCGCATCTCGGCGCATCTACGCCCGAAGCGGAAGACAACTGTGCCGTTATGGCTTCTAAAGAACTTATAGATTATATCGAAAACGGCAATATAGTTAACTCTGTTAACTACCCCACTTGCACAATGCAAAGAACAACGCCATATAGACTCGTTATTCTTCATAAAAATATCTCAAACATTTTGGCACAAATAACCGGCGCCGTAGGTCAGGAAGATATAAACATTAAAAACCTTTCTAACCAAAGCAAAGGCGAATACGCCGTAACTATTTTAGACGTAGAAAAGAAAGTTTCCGATACTTCTATCGCTCACATCTCTTCTATAGACGGCATTATTAAAGTAAGAGTTATTTAATTTATTATTAAACCGATAAGTCCGTGAGAAATTTTCTCACGGACTTATTTTTTAATTTTTTCCATATTTTTACATGTATAAAAAGCGAACATTTGTTTGACTTTTTATTTTTTATAAGATATACTTATAAAAAAGAGTTTAGATTATGGATAAGTTTTACGTGTTTATTTGCGACAAAGGAATAGACGGAATTTTATCGGCGTTATTTATAGGGTTTACAAAAAAAATAACGCCTATCGGCGTTTATGCTTTCGGGCAAACGGAATTCCCCAAAATGGCGGACATAATAAAGGTGGGCGCAAGCGTTTATAACAAAGAGCGAGTAAAAAAAGCGCTTTTTAAGTACGCTGGAAAAGACGTATTAAAAAGCCTTATATACTGTATTAATTCTAAAAACGAAAATGCCTATTTTACCGCATATAAATACGCATATCTTATTTTAAGTTTAAGAGAAGACGTAAAAAGCAAAACGTTTAATCCTACGGTCAGCGATTTTTTTAATTGCGTAAACGACGCCATATCTCTTTTAGGTTAAATTCTATATATAGTTAATTCTAAATTGCCCAAACGAGCCAGCAAAAGACGTAACCCACTATAACTGCAACAAGTGTAAAAGGCACGCCGATTTTTAAGAAATCGGAATTTTTAACAGTTTCGCCGTTTTTAGATAAAATGCCTATTCCTACGACGTTTGCAGAAGCGCCGAAAGGAGTTAAATTACCGCCGAGAGTTGCACCTATTAAAAGTCCGAAATATAGCAAAACGGATATATTGTCTTTTGCACCGATTCCCGTGCAGATTGAGGAAATTACGGGAAGCATTGTGGCAACGTACGGTATATTATCTATAAATGCGGAAATTATAACCGAACCGAACACAATAACGGTATAAAGTAAGAATATATTATCGGCGCCGATTTTAACGAAGAAATTGCTTATGTCGTCTATTATTCCAACGTTATCTACGCATGAAATTACAATAAATAAAAACAGTAAGAAAAGCACGGTTGGAAAATCGACAACCCCGTTTATAGACTTAAAAATATTAGGCTTAAATTTAATTTGGTTATAGACTAAACAAATTAAACCTATTAAAGTACAAATAACGCCGTTGGTTATTTCGGGTTTATCCGGAACGAAAGAAGCAACTATCAAAAGTAAAATATTAATTAAAAGCATAGCGCTTGGAACTAACGTCGTTACTTCTATTTTTTCCGCAATAAAAGAAAAAGGCTTTTTTTGTTTTCTAAAAAGAAAATATAAAACGGGAATAGTCGCTAATGCTCCTAATTCTACAGCCCAGAAAATAGAAAATCTGTCTTTAAAGAAGAAAAATTCCAAAAAGCCCATTTTAGCATATCCGCCGAGCATAACAGAAGTAGTATCTCCTACAAGGGTAGCAGCACCTTGAAGATTACTCGATACGGCAATAGAAATAATTACGGGTATAGGCGAAATTTTTGCTTTTTTAGAAACTGCAAGTCCGATAGGCGCCAACATTAAAACCGTGGCGACGTTATCTATAAAAGCGGAAATTATTCCGCTTATAACGGACAACAATATTATAGCCGTTAACGTGTTTTTTATTTTACTCATTAATTTATCGGCTATTTTATTAGGCATATTAGACTCGGCAAAATAGCCTACGGTCAGCATTATTCCGAATAACATTAATATAACGTTATAGTCTATTGCATTAAGTACGTCAATAAAAACGATATTTTTGCCTATCAATAATGTAACGGTTATAATTAACGCAATTCCACCTGTTATATAAGGTTTTAATTTTGGAAAGGCAATAATTAAAACGTACATTAATATAAACGCTATTAAAACAAAAATCTTCATAAAACTCTTTTATAATAATTCAAAATATTATTTACGTAAATAATATTACCTTATTATGAGTTTTTTTGCAAGAAATTTGTTTTATATATTATTATTTTTTTATAAATGATTTTGCCGTTTCGTAAATATCCCCTGCACCTAAAAATACTATGCCGTCGGATAAATCTATAAGTTTAGAAATTTTAACAAGTAGTTCGCTTTCGTTATCTGCGTAATATACTTCTTCTTTTCCTAATTCTTTAATCTTTTGATAAAGAGTATAAGCCGAACCTAAGTCGTCGAATTTTTCCCTTGCACCGTACGTTTTATATATTATAACTAAAGGCATACTTAAAAAAACGTTTATAAAATCTTCCATTAAATTTTTAGTTCTAGAATAAGTATGCGGTTGAAAAACTATTAATGGCTTATTCATTTTTTCGTTAAACGCTTTAAAACTAACACCTATTTCGCTCGGGTGATGCGCATAATCGGCGTATACGCTTTTATTAAAAAGAGTTCCTAAATATTCGTTGCGTTTTTTAACGCCTTCGTAATTTTCGAGCGCCTTTTTAACGGTAAAAAAATCTATTCCGAAAACGTCGGCAACGGCAAAAGCGCATAATGCGTTATAAACATTATGTTTCCCTAAAACTTTTAAGTTAATTCTTCCTATTTTTACCGTATTTATGTAAGCCGTAAAAGAATAACCCATATCGTTTTTAATAATATGTTTTGCAGAATACGACGCTTTATTTTCTATTCCGAACGATAAAGAAGTAAAAGAGTTAAGTTCTAAAGAGTTTTTGTCGTCTGCATTATAAATGCAAAGTGTGTCTACTATGAATTTTTTAAATGCCAAAATTTC
>JAZUKR010000187.1:0-3023 GCA_045643385.1 Christensenellaceae bacterium
ATGACGGGAAAATCTCTTTTAATTAAATAAAAATTATTAAAAAACAGTTGAAAAAAAATTTTTTATATGTTATACTTTCTTTTGTAATTAAGAAAAATACGACTTTTTAAGGAGAAAAATATGGATTTAGGGAAATATTTATTAGCAAGCGGTGGTTTTTTTAATACCTGGTATTGGTTAAAATATATTGCGCTTGTTATTATGCTTTTATGTGCATTATTTATAGTATTAGTAGTTTTATTTCAACCGGGCAATTCTTCCGGAATTAGTGCCTTGGGTGGGCAAACGGAAACGTTTTTAGGTAAAAATAAAAGTAAAACTTTCGAACACAAAATGAGAAAACTTACCGTTATCAGCGGAATAATTTTTGCAGTGCTTTCCATTGTGTTCTCTATTGTTTCTTTATTTTAATTATTAAAAACAAATGCTGGCGATTCCGTTTTCGGAATCGCCGTTTTATTCTAAAAGATAGTAAATATGGAAAATAACGATATAACGGTAAACCGTTCGGCTTTTCACGATTATTTCGTTTTGGAAAAGTTTGAAGCGGGAATAGTATTAGACGGCGGAGAAGTAAAATCTTTGCGAAATAGAAACGTAAACTTAAAAGACAGTTTTTGTTTATCTTATAACGGAGAACTGTTTATTAAGAATATGCATATTTCCGTATACGATAAATCCGGCGCTTTTAATACAAGAGATTCTAAAAGAGATAGAAAACTTTTACTTCATAAAGAAGAATTAGTTAAAATAATCTCTAAAATCAATCAAAAGGGATTAACTCTAATTCCGTTGCGTTTGTATTTTAAAAAGGCTTTAATTAAAATCGAGTTAGGGCTTTGCCAGGGCAAACATACTTACGATAAAAAGCGTTCGCTTATGGAAAAAGATTTATTAAGAGAACAAGAAAGGGAATTAAAAAACAAATAATACGGGGGTGTTATAGATTCGATTGGGTAACTGATTTAGTGAATAAGCATATCGAAGGCTCGGCTTCGTTAAAACGGAAAATTAAATTTAAATGACAATTCTAAATTAGAATTAAATTACGCTGCTTAAAGTTTAGCGTATCGTCCTACTTTGATTTTCCTGTCGGTTAAAGATAGGGCGTTATTAAGACGGGGTACGGTATAAAAAATTCAGTTTCGTTTTTTATACGGAATTTAGAAACCGTGAATAATTTATAGGTTTTTGACGACCGTATTTTATTCGAGATTTAACGTCAAATAAGTATGTAGAAATCACTAATGAACTATTCAAGACCGGAGTGCAAGTCTCCGCATCTCCACCAAAAAATCTCGGACTATACCGAGATTTTTTACGTATTTTGAAAGTTTACTTTCAAAATATACATCATGCTGACGGAAGTAGGGTTAAAAATATAACTGTTTTAATTTTCTATGGACAAGAAAAGCCCACTATATTTCGCTAAATGCAAAGTATAGTGGGCTATAATTTTGTCATAAACAAAAATCCCTATGAAAGAATACCTAAAGTTGTAGTATTTTTTTATAAAAAGTTGAACGATAGACAAAACCTTATATGTAATCACGGCAAAGCCCATGATAAAAAATTGCATAAAAAAACCGTGCATCCAAAGTCGACGGATAAAGCCGAAGCGGTGGCGAAACAGGTAACTCCTTTAAGGCTTCCTTATGGCACACATACTTATTCGTTTAGTGCTGCTGTATTCCTACTCTGACACGGTTCACGAGAGTATATTGCATAAGACCTTAAAATCAACGTTCCTTATTCCGTTCAGCCTTCCACTATATACGCCTTCTTTGGCTTTCTGCTCCGCTAAGCGAATTGCGGATAAAGGGCATCGCTAACTCCCCGCATAGCACGGTGATAATATTCTACCCGAAATTTTAATTAAAATCAAGTATTTATTCTTAAAATTTGTAAAAATAACAAAATTAACTTTACAAAATCGACATAAATTTGTATACTTATTATCGTATGAAAAAATAGGAGTAATGTATCTATGTACAAAAAAGTTGATACTTCGTTAAATTTTTTAGAAAGAGAAAAAGAAGTTTTAGAGTTTTGGAAAGAAAATAAAATTTTCGAACAAAACGTTAAAGAAAACGACGGCAGTAAGGAGTTTACTTTTTACGACGGTCCGCCTACCGCAAACGGTAAACCGCATATCGGTCATATTTTAACATGTGTTATAAAAGATATTATTCCACGTTATCACGTTATGAAAGGCGAGCATTGTTTGAGAAAAGCAGGTTGGGATACCCACGGACTTCCCGTTGAACTCGAAGTAGAAAAATCTTTGGGAATAGACGGAAAACCGGAAATTGAAAAATACGGCATAGAACCGTTTATTAAAAAATGCAAAGAATCCGTTTGGAAATATAAGGGCGAGTGGGAAAAGATGTCCGATAGAGTAGGTTATTGGGCAGATATGGAAAACCCGTATATTACTTACGACGATAATTATATAGAATCCGTTTGGTGGGCTATTAAGACTATCGCAGATAAAGGTTTACTTTATAAAGGTCATAAAATAGTGCCTTATTGTCCACGTTGCGGAACTGCGCTTTCTTCTCACGAAGTTGCACAAGGATATAAAGACGTAAAGGACGTTTCCGTTTACGTTAGATTTAAGATAAAGGGAAAAGAGAACGCATATTTCCTTGCTTGGACAACAACGCCTTGGACTCTACCGTCTAACGTTGCACTTTGTATGAATGCAGACGAAAATTACGTTGAAATTAAAGCCGAAGACGGCAATACTTACGTTTTGGCTGAAGCGTTATGTCCTACTTTATTTGAAAATTATCAAACTGTTTCGGTTAAAAAAGGTAAGGAATACGAACATACGGAATACGAACCGTTATTCCCGTATGCAATCGGCACTTTTAAAGAAAAGGCCTATTACGTAACAAACGATTCTTACGTAACTTTAACGGACGGCACGGGTATAGTTCATATTGCGCCTGCTTTCGGTGAGGACGACGCAAACGTCGGCAGAAATTATAATTTGCCTTTCGTCAAACTCGTTGACGACC
>JAZUKR010000188.1:0-2155 GCA_045643385.1 Christensenellaceae bacterium
TTCACCTTCCACGTCCGGATTAGTCGCCATAATTACTTCCTTTACTCCACCTTCGTTTATTCTGCTTAACAGCCCCTTTATATTTATATCGTTAGGGCCTATTCCGTCAAGCGGAGAAATGGTGCCGTGCAGGACGTGATATACGCCGTTAAACTCGTTAAGTTTTTCTATGGCTATTATATCCTTAGGCTCTTTTACTACGCAAATAATCTCTTTAGAACGGTTTTTACATATATCGCAAACGTCTTCTTCGGAAAAGTTACCGCAAATTTTACAGTAGTGGACGTTCTTTTTAACGCTTAATATCGCTTCTGCAAAATTCTCGGCCTCTTCGTTCGACATATTTACTATTTTATATGCGTAACGTTGTGCCGTTTTAGTGCCAACACCCGGTAGCTTAGAAAACTCGTTTATTAATTTTCCTATCGGCTCAATGTATATTTTCATATTATAATCCTAAACTCTTATACATTCCCAATTTTTCGTCGCATATTTTATCTGCTTTTTCATAGCCGTCGTTTAGTGCCGCTATTATTAAGTCTTCAAGCATAGTTATATCTTCCGTATCAACCGCATTTGGATTAATAGAAATGTTACTTACTATCTTTTTTGCATTCATAGTAACTTTTACAAGTCCGCTTCCAGAAATTCCTTCAACAATAGTTTCTTCTATTTCGGCTTGTGCTTTTTGCATTTCTTCTTGCATCTTTTGTGCTTGTTTCATTAAGTTTTGCATTTGGTTTCCACCGCCAAATCCACCGTATCCACCTCTAAATCCTGACATAATTATTCTCCTTTTTATTCATCTTTTATTATTACTATATTATCTCCGAAAAGACTTTTTATTTTTTCTGTTTCTTCGTCTACTTCGTTTTTTGTTTGACTATTTGACCCGTCTTTAACTTGAATACCGAACGGCATATATTCTTCTAGTGCCGTTTCTATATACTCTCTATTATCTGCCCTATCAATTATATCAACGTCGCCAACGTTTTTTGTGGTAATTATTAAACTACCGCCCAAAACTTCTGCCTTACAAGACTGTATTACGTTATAAAGCATTTCGTGTCCGTTTTTTCTTAATCCGAAAAGCAATTTACCTAATACTTCGTCGAATTTTAAAGAACTTAACGTTTTATTTTGAGTTTCTGCTTTTACTTCTTCTTTATTTTCAACTTTAGTGTTAACCGAAAAAGTTTTAACGCTTTCTTCTTTTTTAACTTCTTTAGGCAGTATTTTCGTTACTACATCACCGCTTTCTATTTTATTTTCTAACTCTTTAATTCTTGAAAGCAAAGCACCTATATCGTAATCGGAGTCTGGTCTTGACGCCTTAATCGCCGCCGTTTCGAAAACTACTCTTTGATTTGTAGAATATTTTAAATCGTTCTCGGTCGTTGAAAAAATATCTAATATTCTTATAAGTCTTTCTTCGGTACTTAATTCTGCTATATTTTTAAGTTCGTTATATTTATCTAGCGGAAGTTTTAGTATTTCAATTCCGTTATTGCACGTTTTACAAACTAACAAATCTCTTACCGTACTAAATACGTCTTTAACCAAAACGCCCATACTTTTCCCTAGAGAAGTTAATTTTTCTATGTCGTTTAGAATTTTTTGCGTATCGCCTAAAATTATCGATTCAACGAACGAATAAATAAATTCCCTGTTCGTTGTTCCTAAAACGTTCATAACGTCGTCGTAGGTCAATTTTCCTTTAGAACTCGAAAGTGCGGTGTCTGCAATAGAAAGAGAATCTCTAACGCTTCCTTCTCCCGCTTTCGCTATTAAATATATTGCTTCGTCTTCGTATTCTTTGTTTAATTCGTCGTAAATTTTTTTAATTAATTCGACTATTTTTTCAGTAGGTACTAATTTGAAATCAAATCTCATACATCTAGACAGTATTGTCGCCGGTATTTTATGAACTTCGGTCGTTGCCAGAATAAATATTGCATGAGAAGGCGGTTCTTCTAACGTCTTTAATAAAGCGTTAAAAGCCGAACCGGACAACATATGAACTTCGTCTATAATATAGACTTTATACTTACAAGAAACGGGTGCAAACTGTACCATTTCTTTTAAATCTCTTATTTCGTTTACGCCGTTATTAGACGCTGCGTCTATTTCGACAACGTCTATATTAGACGGAGAG
>JAZUKR010000189.1:0-2476 GCA_045643385.1 Christensenellaceae bacterium
TAATTTTTTTATTCATATTTAGCACCTACTACATGGTCCGTTTTTAAACGGAGTATCCTTACCTTTATTTATTGAGTCAATAAGCGTAAGTAAACGTTTTGCGGCGTTTTCACCGTTCCAAGTTTTATTAAAAGTTTCATACGCTTTTATTGACATACTTTTTCTTAATTTATCATCTTTTAAAAGTATAACTACTTTTTTATATAAGTCTTTAATCTTTCCGTTGTACACAAATCCGTTAACGCCGTCTTCAATTAAATATGGGACAGAACCTATTTTAGAATTAGCAACCACAGCGCACGCATTATTCATAGATTCGTTTAATACTGCCCCCCAACCCTCACGTTTATCTGAAGTAAAAAGAAAAATCTGATTTTTTTCCATATTTTTTCTAACGTCTTCAGGACTCATATTGCCTAAAAATTTTACTCTATCTTCTAAACCGTATTTATTAATTTTATTTTTAAATTTTTCTTCTAAAAAGCCTTGACCTATAAAATTCATTTTAAAATCAAAACCTTTATCGGATAACATTTTTGCGATTTTAACGGGTTGTTCCGGATGTTTTAATTTAATAAACCTGGAAACCCAAAGAATCGACATCGGCTCTTTTTTTTCTATTAATTTATCAACGTTATCATATACTTTAACCGGTGGGAAATATCCCCATCTAAAAGTCTTATTTGGATAAGAAAAAATAAATCTACAATCAGGTGCGGTATAAGCACTTGCACAAAGCATATATAACGGCTTTTTTCTATATTTAAAATCACCTTTATAATGAGAAATAAAAACTCTTGGATCTAAAATTCTCCATTTACCGTTTCTAAAATAGCGCTCTGAATATCTAAAAGTTAATTTATTATTTTCTAATCTCTTTTTAATAAATAAATCTGGAGCGCTACCTATTATAACAACGTCACTTTCTTCCCCGAGTTTAAGAGCTAAATTATAATTTTCTTCATTAACGTATGATTTTACGACGTAACTAAACTCGTCCGTTTTATCTTTAAATCCTAAAGAAATTCTGTCTTTTCCAAATTCTTCAGTCGCAACAAAACGAAAGTTTCCGTCCGTCAACTTATACATAGCTTCACAAAAAGGAATTTGATGTTCATTAATAAAATTAGAAAAAAAAGTTATCAATTTATTCACCCTTATAAATACTGTTATAAATAGTTAAAATCTTTTCATATAAACTCTTTCCGTCGTGAAGTTTTAGCATGTCTTCTTTTGCATTTTTAGACAATAAAGTCGCAAGCTTTTCATCATTAAATATTTTAGAAACGTAATACGCTAACATTTCATACTCTTCAAATCTGTATAAAAATCCGCTTTCTCCGTGTTTAACGTATTCGGGAATTCCACCAACGTAAGAAGTAATACAAGGCACTCCCACCATCATTGCTTCTTTAAGAGAACTCGAGTGGTTTTCTATCGACGAACTCATAACAAAAACGTGAGATTTAGAATAAACTTCCGCCAATTCACCCTGAGATAAATAATTAGGCCAAATAATATTATCTTTAATGTCTAAACTATTAATTAATTTTTCAATGTATTTTGTATAACTTCTTTTCCTTAAAAGTCCCTTAAAAGAGCCGTCCGAAACTTGCGGAGTGCCGGGGACATATACTTTTATATCGGGGAAATCCTTTTTAAGTAAACTACAAGCCCTAAAAACCATATGAAGTCCTTTAATCGTATATCCTGATGCCGTACACATAATACTGTGCTTATTTATATTATTAAAATCCCAACTTTTTGTCGAAAAAACTTCATTAATACTTAAAGGACACGTATAATTTTTTATTGTAGGAACGTGTGCTTTAATATTATAATGACACCAATCGTTTTCGGTTATAATATTATTAGAAAGTTTTAACATTTCTAACTCTTTTTTTGAATATTTTTCATATCTAAATTTTTGCTTTGATATGCTATCTTTAAGAATAAAATCACGAAAAGTTAAAAGACCTTTTAACTCTTTATTGTCTATACCCGCAAGATAATATCTTGAAATAGATTTTAAGTATCCTTGCATATATATAACAGATTTAATATTAAGTTTATTTGCAATCCTTAAAGCGCAAAGTCCGTGTGTAAATTCCGTTCCCCAAACCTGTATAACATCGGGGTTTTCTTCTTTAATCAACTTTTCCCAATTCTTAATATTAGATTTTTTATTCTCATTGTATTTTATAGGATTTCCGTTGGGTAGCGCATAATACTTAACAGAATCTTTTTCACATATAACCGTAGATTTTCCGTTATAAGTTGTAGCAACGACTAAACTGTTAGTACTATTATTTTTAAAATCATTAAGGAGAGCGTCCATCCAAACGCCGTTAGACGGCTTATTGTATAAATATAAACTTAAATCATTTAATATTGAGTTTACTATCCAAAGGATTTTCATTAGACTTCTCCTTAAAGATTATTTTTAAAAACAGCGGTATAAAGAATGATAAAACTT
>JAZUKR010000190.1:0-2792 GCA_045643385.1 Christensenellaceae bacterium
GCGTTCAAGTCCTATTATATTTATATAAAAAAACAACCCCGTACAAAAGTATGGTGTTGTTTTTTGGTGTGAAGGATGGGACTTGAACCCACACGGATAACCATACGCCCCTCAAACGTACGCGTCTGCCAATTCCGCCACCCTCACGTTGCTTATATATATTACAAAAATTATAACGTTTTGTCAAGATTTTGACCGTATAATTTTCGATATTTTATAAAAGTTTCGTTAAATCTATTTAGGTAGGCGTTTGTTTCTTTAAAAGGCGTTGTTATTAACGTTTTTTTGTCCAAAGAATATTCGCTGTTATTTAGCCAAATGCTAACGTTTCCTTCTCCTGCGTTGTAGGCAATTATTGCCGTATTTAAGTCGTTAAATTTTTCGAGTAAATATTTAATATAAAAAGTTCCAAACTCGATATTCGTTTTATAATCCATAATATCATAGTTAATCACGTTTAACTTTTTAGCTATATAATCTGCAGTTTCGTCTTTAATTTGCATAAGTCCCTTGGCATTTTTCTTACTTACCGATTTTTCATTAAAACCGCTTTCGATTTTTATAACCGAAAAAACCACGGTAGAGTCTATATCGTATTTATTAGAGTATTCAAAAACTTCGTCTTTATATTTAAGTGGATAACAATAGTTCCTTAAATACACGTTTCTTAAATATATAACGGCAAAAATAGACAGAATTAAAATTAAAATTGCCGTAGTAAATTTATATAAAGTTTTTAAGAATTTTTCTTTACCACTTATCAACGATTTTTCCACAATTTTATTATATGCAATTTTTTTAATAACATCATATTTTAACTTGTTTTTTAATATAAATATTGTAAAAGTTATCAACATTTTTCTATTTTAAACGTGCGATTTTGTTGATAACTTGCAAAAAGCGAAAGAGTTATCAACATTATTTGGAGAAGAATATGTTTATATTAAAAAAAAGAAATATAGTAATTGCGGTTGTATCGATTTTAATAATAGTTACATTTGTTTTATGTATAAAAACGCTAAATACACTTCCGATAATTAGCGAAGATAACAACAAATTAACAGTAGTTTTAGATGCGGGTCATGGGGGTATAGACGGGGGAGTATCGGGTATTAAAACAAACGTAAAAGAAAGTGAGTTAAATTTAAGCGTAGTTAAAAAGTTACAAGTTGTATTAGAAAGTGCAGGTTTTAACGTTATTTTAACACGTACTTCGGAGGCGGGACTATACGGAATTGCAACAAGCAATTTAAAAAAGAAAGATATGGCTAAAAGAAAAGAAATTATAGAAGACGTTAAACCGGATATTGTTCTTAGTATCCATATGAATTATTATAGTGTTTCAAGTCGTCGTGGTGCGCAAGTTTTTTATAAAAAAGGTGATGAGAACGGAAAAAATTTAGCGGAGTGTATTCAAAAAAGTTTTAACAGTATGGAAGAATCTTCTAGGACGTGTAACGTTTTAACGGGTGATTATTTTATGCTAAATTGTTCTAAATTTCCGTCCGTTATATGCGAATGCGGTTTTTTATCTAATCCGGACGATGAAGCCCTTTTAATAAAAAAGGAGTATCAAGAAAGTCTTGCTTATTCTATTTTTAAGGGAGTAATTGATTATTTAAGTAAAGCGTCTTTTAAATTCTTTTAATAAAAAACATATTAAATTTGCCCGAAGTTAAAAAATTCGGGCTTTTTTATTGATAATTACAAAAAAGTATTGTATAATTAATAAAGAAATCTTGGAGAATTTTTGTGTTTAATTTTGGCGATAAACTTAATTTAGAACGGGTTAATAATCTTAACCCCGTAGTTTTGGCTTTTATAGGAGATGCTGTTTATTCTTTATTCGTTAGAGAAAAACTTGTTTTTTCGTCCGATTATAAAACGGGTGAATTAAATAAACTCGCAACATTAGAAGTAAAAGCCACTTCGCAAGCCGAACTTTCCGAAAAGTTGTTGCCTGAATTTTCCGAAGACGAGTTATTGGTTTTTAAAAGAGCGAGAAACGCTAAAAAACCGACCAAATCTAAAAGTGCAAGCGTTAGAGAATATAATATGTCTACGGGTTTTGAAGCGGTTTTGGGTTATCTTTATGTTTTAGGTAAAACAGACAGAATTAATTATTTACTTAATTTAGGAGAAAAAAATGAAGGTTGAAGGCAGAAACTCCGTTTATGAGTTATTAAAAACGGATAAGGAAATAGATAAAATATTAGTAAGAAAAGATATGAAAGACGCTCCGTCTTTAAGGCTTATTAATATTATCAAATCAAAAAAAATTAAAATTCAATTAGTGGATAAGTTCGTTATAGATAAAGAAAGCGAAAGTAAACGTAGCCAAGGATTTATTGCATACGTATCCGACTATAAGTATTTTGAACTTGACGACGTTATAGAAGGCGCTAAAGATAAAGACGGATTTATAGTTATATTAGACGGGGTTTCGGATCCGCATAATTTGGGTAGTATAATAAGAGTAAGTGAGTGTGCCGGCGTTGACGGAATAATTATAGGTAAAGACAGATGCGCTTCCGTTTCCGATACGGTTATGAGAGTTTCGGAAGGTGCATTAAATCATATTAAAGTCGCAAGGGTTACAAATATTTCTTCTACTATAGAAACGCTTAAAAAAGAAGGGTACTGGATATACGGATTGGAATCCGGAGAGTCTGAGATGTATAAAACCGATTTAACGGGCAAAATTGCATTAGTTATCGGAGGAGAAGATTGCGGAGTTAAAAGGCTTACAAAAGAAAAATGCGATGGGATTATTTCTATTCCTATGTTTGGCA
>JAZUKR010000191.1:0-2590 GCA_045643385.1 Christensenellaceae bacterium
AAGTTCAGCGAGCCTGTAACCCATTTCTATTAATTGTTCTTCCATATTAAATACCTTTTATTAATATTTATAGCCAAGTTCAATGGCCTTTATATTGTTTTCAAGTAATTCTTGCTTTTTTGCAGGAATCATTTGTTTTAAACTTGTTTCAATTTGTTCAAACGATAAAACAGAAGTTTCTTTTAAAACCTTACCTAAAATAATCATATTTGCAAGTCCGTCTAGTTTATTTACAGACGCCATTTTAGTAGCAGGAATATCAAAAATCTTTATATCGTTTCTTACTGATTTATTAGTAGCAAGCGAACTGTCGTAAAAAATAAATCCGTCAGGTTCTACGTCATTAAAATATTTATCTAACGACGGAAGATTCATAGCGATTAAAACGTTCGGTTTATCAACAATAGGAGAACCTATCGGCGTATCGGAAAGTGTTACTGAGCAATTTGCCGTACCGCCACGCATTTCAGGTCCGTATGAGGGAAGCCAACTTACTTCCATACCGCACTTAAGACCCGTATAAGCCATAGCCTTACCAGTAAATAATATACCTTGTCCGCCAAAACCTGCGATTAATATTTTAGTAGTCATATTACTTTTCCTCCTTATACTTATCTTTATAAACGCCTAGAGGATAATATTTTTCCATATTTTCATCGAGCCACTTAATTGCGTCTTTCGGTTTTAAACCCCAGTTAGTAGGACAAGTAGATAATACTTCTATTAAAGAAAATCCTTTGCCTTCTATTTGATTTTTAAATGCATGCATTATTGCTTTTTTAGCATTTTTAATATTTTTAACGTTATTAACGGCAACTCTTTCTAAGTAAGACGCACCGTCTACTTCTTTAAGCATTTCGCATACTTTTATAGGATAACCTACAACAGTAACGTCTCTACCGTATGGAGAAGTTTGAGTTACTTGATTAGGTAAAGTTGTCGGAGCCATTTGACCACCCGTCATACCGTAAATTGCGTTATTAACGAAAATAACCGTTATGTTTTCATTCCTTGCTGCAGAGTGAACGGTTTCTGCAGTACCTATTGCAGCCAAGTCTCCGTCGCCTTGATAAGTAAATACAATATTATCCGGATTTGCTCTTTTTGCACCGGTAGCAACAGCAGGTGCTCTACCGTGTGCCGCCTGAATCATATCACAATTAAAATAGTTATAAGAAAAAACAGAACAACCGACCGAAGCAACGCCTACGGTTTTATCTAAAACGCCTAATTCTTCTAAACATTCTGCAACTAATCTGTGAATAATGCCGTGAGTACAACCCGGGCAATAATGAAGTTCGGTATCTGTTAAACCGTTTGTCTTTTTAAATACTACCATTGTTTTGCCTCCCCTTTGTCTATTTCTATAAGTTTATTTAATACTTCGTCGGTTGACATAATAACGCCACCCGTACGATTACATAAATAAACGGGTTTAGAACAATTAATTGCAAGTTTAACGTCGTCAATCATTTGTCCCATATTCAATTCAACTGATAAAAACGCCTTAACGTTTTTAGACGCTTTATTTAATACGTCTTTCGGGAACGGGAAAAGAGTTATAGGTCTAATTAAACCCACTTTTAATCCTTTCTTTCTCGCTTCTAAAATAGCGTTTTTAGAAACACGTGCGGCAATACCGAAAGCAACGATACAAATATCTGCATCGTCCATCATAAACTCTTCATACATTACTTCGTTTTGTTCTAAAAGTTTATATCTTTCATAACGGTCGATATTCCATTCTTCGAGTTGAGCGGGAGAAAGCGATAAAGAGTTAATTATATTTCTACCCTTATGAGTACCCGTGCCTGTTGTCGCCCAAGATTTATCGTGAGGCAAAACGGCATTTTCTTCTATAGAAACAGGTTCCATCATTTGCCCCATAGTGCCATCTGCCAAAATCATAGCGGGCATACGGTATTTTTCAGCCAAGTCGAAGCCCTTAAATGCCATAGAATACATTTCTTGTACGGAAGCAGGTGCTAAAACAATAAGTTTATAGTCGCCGTGTCCACCGCCTTTTGTCGCCTGAAAATAATCACTCTGTGAAGGTTGAATACCACCGAGTCCCGGTCCGCCACGTTGAACGTTAACAATTAAAGCCGGCAAGTTAGAACCTGCCATATAAGAAATACCTTCACCCTTTAAAGAAATTCCGGGGGAAGAACTTGAAGTCATAGAACGTTTACCGCAAGCTGCTGCACCTAAAACCATATTAATTGCTGCGATTTCCGATTCTGCCTGTAAAAAAGTTCCGCCTATTTTCGGCATTTTTTTTGCCATATATGCTGCAACTTCCGTTTGCGGAGTAATAGGATAACCGAAGTAATGTCTGCAACCTGCTTGAATTGCTGCTTCGGCTAAAGCCTCATTTCCTTTCATTAATACTTTTTCTGACATATTACACCTCTTATTTTTCTACGGTAATTACAGTATCAGGGCACATAGTTGCACAAAAAGCACAACCTAAACACTTACTTTGATCCGTAATTAACGCAGGATGATATCCTTTTTTATTTATTTTTTCTTCTGAAAGGGCAATAATTTTAACAGGACACGCTTCAACGCATAATCCACAACCCTTACA
>JAZUKR010000192.1:0-6207 GCA_045643385.1 Christensenellaceae bacterium
TTATTATTAATATTTCTAATCTTAATTTTATCGATAATCGTTTTATATTTTTCTTTAACGTTTAACGTTAAACTTGATGAAAAAAAATTAATAAATTCAAATTATAGCGTAACATTTTACGATATTAATAACAGAGTTATCGGCGAAGAAAAAAAAGGAACTCCGTATACCGAATTTAAAAACTTAAACGAATACACGAAAAACGCTTTTATTTCTATAGAAGATAAACGTTTTTACTCTCATAACGGAATTGACAAAAAAGGAATATTTAGAGCAATTTTTAAAAATATTAAAAACTTCTCGTTTAAAGAAGGAGCGTCTACCATAACTCAACAATTAATAAAAAATACTCAGTTATCCAGCGAAAAAACAATAAAAAGAAAACTGAGCGAAATAAAACTTGCAAAAAAATTAGAACAAAGATATGATAAAAATACTATTTTAGAAATGTATTTAAATAGTATTTATTTCGGAAATAACTGCTTTGGCATAAAAAACGCTTCTAATTATTATTTTAATAAAGAACCAAACGAATTAACGGTTTTAGAGAGCGCAACACTTGCAGGAATGGTTAAAGCACCAAGTTACTATTCTCCAATAAAAAACTACGATAAATGTATATTAAGACGAAACGTCGTTTTAAAAGAAATGTTAAATCAAGGATACGTTAGCATTAACGAATATAACACAATTAAGGATAAACCTACTTTATTTAATATTTCAAAAAACAATATTTTCGACGCCGAGTATTTATGTAGAAACGAAGCGGAAGAAATTATAGAAAAAGTTATATATAGTAATACTAATTTAAAAATATATACAACAATAGATAGTACCCTTCAGTCAATTTGCGAAAATTATCTTAAAAACAACAAAGAAGACGTAAATAAAAGTGTTATTTTATTAAGTAAAAATAATGAGATTTTAGGATATTCTTCAAACATTGGAAACACTAAAAGACAAATAGGCTCTACTATTAAGCCTATTCTTATTTATGGACCCGCAATAGAAGAAAACGTTATATACGAATCAACGCCCATTTTAGACGAAAAAACAGATTTTAACGGATACTCCCCTAATAATTATAATGGAAAATACTATGGATACATTTCCGCAAAAGACGCCTTATCAAAAAGTCTAAACGTTTGCGCATGCAAAGTATTAAATTATACGGGTATTGAAAAATCTAAAAAATATATAAATAAAACTAACGTCGTTTTAGAAACTGACGACAACTCTTTAGCAATAGCGCTAGGCGCAACAAAAAACGGATACAAATTAAAAGATATTACTTCTTGCTATTCGATTTTTTCAAATAACGGATATTACGTTAAGCCGTATTGTATATCTAAAATAACCGACAAAAACGATAGAATTATATATAAAAATAAGGAAATTAAGACAAAAGTTTTTAATACGGATACCGTTTCGATTTTAAATGATATGTTAAGTGAAACCGTAAAAAGCGGAACACTAAAAAAATTATCGTATCTAGATAAACCACTATACGGAAAGACGGGAACAGTTGGAAACGATACTGGCAACACAGACGCTTACTCCATTAGTTACTGTAACGATTATACTCTCGGCGTATGGTTCGGGAGCAAAGAAAAAGAGATGACTAATAACGTAACGGGCGGAAGTTATCCAACAAACGTTGCTTACAATATTTGGAACGATTTATTAAAAGATAAAGAAATAAGTGAAATTAATAAAGAAAATATAACCGAAGAATTTATAGATAAAGAAGAATACGAATTAAATCACGAAGTAGTTTTGGCAGATAAAAATGCGCCGACAAATTATAAAATAAAGACTTATTTTAAAACGGGAAGCCTTCCAAAAAAATATTCAAACAATTTTTCATTTCCTAAAATTAATAATGCACAAATATCTGTAAATTACAGTGGAATTTATATACAATTATGTCTGACAGAATATACCGACGTGAAGATTTTTAAAGAATATAACGGTAAAAAAACCGAAGTTTACGACACCTTTAATAACAATAAAGAAGTATTTATAGATAAAGATATCTTAGAAGGCCAAACGTATACCTATCACCTTTTGCCATATATAAAAAATGATAAAACAATTTACGGCAGAGAAGTAATTTTAGAAAAAATAAAAACGCCGATAATAAATATCGGCGAATGGTGGGAAAACGATTAAAACTACAAAGACAAAACTTCAATATTGTTTAAAGCATCGTTAACAAGATTTTCCACGTCTAAATTCTTTTCATAGAATAGTACTTTTTCTAAATTAGGTTTAATTAAAGGAAATTTAGGCAGAAAAACAGTACAACAGTCTTCGTAGGGCAAAATAGAAGTTTCGTATGTATCTATTTTCTTTGAAATATCAATTATATCAATTTTATCAAAAGCAATTAGCGGTCTTAAAACAGGCATCTTAACTACGGAGTTAGAAGACGTTATGCTTTCAATAGTTTGACTTGCAACCTGTCCTAAACTTTCACCTGTAATTATCGCTTTAGATCCAAGTTTTTCGGCTAATTTTTCAGAAATTCTCATCATAAATCTACGCATCATAGTTATCATATATTCTTCAGGACACTTTTTATGTATTTCTTCTTGAATTTTTGTAAAACTAATAACGTGCAAATTAATTCCATTATTAAACTTTGATATAATTTTGCTTAAATCAATGACTTTTTGTTTTGCAGCCTCACCGGTATAAGGAAAACTGTGAAAATGAATTAAATCTAATTTCATTCCACGTTTAATCATCATATACCCTGCAACAGGACTGTCTATACCGCCGGAAATTAACAGTAACCCTTTCCCTGCAGAAGTAACAGGCATACCGCTCATTCCTTTTAAAACGTCCGTATATATAAAAGTTTTTCCGTCTTCACGTATATCTATATAAAGAGTAAAATCGGGTGATTTAACGTCTACTTTTAAATCTTTATACTCATCTAAAAGTATTCCGCCTATATCTCTTGATACTGACATAGAATCGGGGCTAAAAGTTTTATCTGCCCTATTTGTTTCAACCTTAAAAGTTCCAGTTTTATATTTACAAATATCTATTGAAACCTTTTTTATTTGTTCGTAGTCGTTTAAAATAACGTAAGCCAAACTAAAAGTATGTATCCCCGCTATTTTTTTAAGACGTAAAAAAATCTCGTCGATATCATAATCGCTAAAATTTTCTATTAAATATCTGCTGTGCATTTGTGTAAAAGTATAATTAAGTCCTTTTAATGCTATTTTAATATTGTCTTTTAATACTTTTTCAAAATATCCCCTATTTTTACCTTTAAGATGAATTTCGCAATATCTTATTATAATAGCTTTTTCCATTTACATAATTCCTTTTAATTTTGTAACCACTTCGTTTAATTTTTCAATAAAATATTCTGCTTCTTTAATTGTATTATCTATAGAAAAACTAAGCCTTATCATACCGTCTAAAACGTCGTTATTATATCCGCAAGCAGAAATAACACGAGAATATCTGTTTTTAGATGAGCATGCAGACCCGTTTCCTATAATGATACCGTATTTTTCAAGAGAGTGCATTATAACTTCGCCTCTTAGTCCAACTGCACTTATGGAAAGTATATACGGGCTTGAATTATCACTTGAAATAACTTTAAAGTATTCTTTATTTAGGTTTTTAATGATATAATTTTTTATCTCTAAAGCATTTTTATAAAAACCATCTAAATTTTCATAATGGATTAAAGACGCATACTCAAAAACTTTTATTCCGAATAAATTTTCCGTTCCGCTTCTGTACCCCTTTTCTTGTCCACCACCGAAAATAATAGGATTTAAATTTAAATTTTTCTTTTTAATTAATGCGCCAACACCTTTAAGCGCATTAATTTTGTGTGCGCTTATTGAGTATAAATCTATATCGTTAGAAAGTTTATACCTTATTTTCCCAAACGCCTGTACACCGTCCGAGTGAAAAATAATTTTAGGATTAATAGATTTTATTATTTTTGCAATTTTATTAATATCGTTTATTGCTCCCGTTTCATTATTAACATGAACAATGGAAACAAAATCCACTCTATTATTTTTAACGTAGTCAAATAACTCGCTTTCGTTTACGCTTCCGTCAGAATTTAACGATATAAAAACAACGTCATTTAAACGATTTTTTTGTTCTAAAAAACTTTTATAGATTGCGGAATGCTCGCCGTTATCCGTTAAAAAAACACCTTTTTTAATTACTCCAAAGACTGCCAAATTATCACTTTCGCTTCCACAAGAAGTAAAAATTACTTCATGATTTATAGCACCTAATGATTTAAGTAAAACGTTTTTAGCGTCTTTTATGGCATTAGAAGAATATAAACCTTCTTCATAAAGAGAAGACGGATTATAAAAATGCTCAGTATTAAATATTTCTGCTTTTTTTAGCGCCGTTTCACTTGGTTTTGTCGTGGCGGCATTGTCAAAATAAATCATTTAAAATCCTTTTCTAAAACCGTTCTTAAAGAATAACTGTATATAACCCCGATCATTTTTTCTGTACACTCAAATATTAATAAATTTTTAACCGAATCTATGTTTATAACTATATAATAAAAATCTTTACCGGAAATAGGCGTATCATTAGACGTTAAAAATTGTTTTTTAACGTTTTTATCGCTATTATAAGCTTCAAAAGTATTTGAACCCACTTTACCTATTTTTTCAATTTCCTTTGATTCAAAACTCATTAAAAATAAACGTTTTTTGCTGTTTATTACTTTAGAAATTCTAATATTCCCAGAAACAAAAATATAATCGTATTCAACGTAAAATCTGAATTTTAATTTAGAAAACAAAATAGCCGAAATAAGCGAAACGATTAAAGGCAATAGGTTTTCTAATAAGTATTGAATAATGTATAAAGCGTTACCTTGGTAAAAAACGCCGAAATTAAAAAAATTAATTAAGAAAAACCCGATAAAGGCAAAAACGCACCAAAAAAAGTAAGATAAAACTTCCATTATAACGTACTTTGTTTTTTCGGATTTTTTATTAACGATTTCCGCACTTTCTTCGTATAAATCTTCTCTCATATTACCTCGCTATTTTAATTTGACTATGGTTATACCGTTTTCGCCTTCACCGTATATGCCACGTCTAAATTCTAAAACGTTTTTATTTGTTTTAAGATACTCCCTTATTTTTTTTAAAAGAATTCCTTCTCCTATTCCGTGAATTATTTTTACTTCTTCTAGTCCGTCCATAACGGCTTTATCAATAAATTTTTCAACTTCAAAAATTGCAGTAATAGAATCTTTACCCAAAACGTTAATTTCTCTATTAAATTCGGTTACCGTTTTTCTTGTAATTAAAACTTTTTCTTCTTTTAAAACATTTTTTTCTCTATTATAAACGTCGTTAATTTTAACGTTAGTTTTAGCTGAGCCGAATAATACTTCTAATTCTTTTTTGTCTCTTTTAATATTTAAAATCTTAACTTTTGCATTTAACGACTTACAAAAAACAATATCGCCTTTTTCTAATTCATTAAAGTTTACAGGTATTAATTCAATAGGCAAATCATTAAAATCAAAATCTAAATACTTGCTGTTTTTTATTCTGTTTTTAAGTTCCGACGCACGGAATACTTCTTTACTTTCCAAATTTGCTGATTTTAAAATTGATTTTAATTCGTCAATTATTTCTTCCGCTTCTTCTAATTTCTCCGAAACAATACGTTTTGTTTCCATTTTGGAATTAAGAAAGATTTTTTCTCTTTCTTTAACGATTTTTTCTCTTTCTAACTTTATTTTATCTAATTCTTCTTGTTTTTGAATTTCAATTTCGTTTAATTCGTCTTTTAGCTTGTCTGCCTGTCTTTTAGACTCTTCTGCCTTTTTTAAAACGTTTTCAAAAGAAATTTTATTATCTGAAATATTTTTTAGTGCGTCATTTATTATTTTTTGGTTTAATCCCAAAGTTTTTGCTATATCTATTGCATTGGAGCTTCCCGGAATCCCTATGTTTAATTTATAAACAGGTTTAAGCGTAACAGAATCAAATTCCATTGACGCATTTTCAATTTTTTCGTTTGTTACGGCAAATTCTTTTAATTTTGAATAGTGCGTTGTTATAATTCCAACCGAATTTTTATCTAAAAGTTCTTTAATAATAGAAAGAGCCAATGCAGAGCCTTCATCCGGATCGGTTCCCGCACCTAATTCGTCCAATAAAACGAGTGTTTTATTTGATG
>JAZUKR010000193.1:0-14236 GCA_045643385.1 Christensenellaceae bacterium
TACTAAAATAGATAAATATATGTGGGAGTATGTCCCAAGGTAAATAAACGGAGGTAAAACAGTATGGCAGAAGAAGTTATACTTACAAAAGAAGGAAAAGAGGAACTTGAAAAAAGACTCGAATATTTAAAGTTAGAAAAACGTGCGGAAATAACCGAAAGAATTAAAACCGCAAGAGAATTCGGGGACTTATCCGAAAACGCCGAATACGATGCCGCTAAAAACGAGCAAGCGATGATTGAAGGCGAAATTTTAGAAATAGAAGAAAAGTTAAAACGTGCCGTTATTATTAAAGACAGCGTTAAAAAAGGCGTTGTATCTTTAGGAAGTAAGGTAGACTTTTTAGATAAAGCCACAAAAGAAACTTTTACGTACGAAATAGTAGGTACAACCGAAGCGGACGTAGAACAAGGCAGAATTTCTAACGAGTCTCCGCTTGGAAATGCTCTTTTGGGCAGAAAAGCAGGGGAAGACATAGAAGTAAAAGTTCCTTCCGGAATTATGAATATTACTATTAAAAAAGTTTATTAAGGAAATACTGAAAATGGAAGAAATAAAGAATACCGAAGAAGTCGTTGAATTAGACCTTAACGAAATTTTAAAAGTCAGAAGAGAAAAACTCGAAAATTTAGTTAAAGACGGCAAAGACCCGTTTACTAAGGTTAGATACGACAGAACGGCATATAGTCAAGATATTAAAGACGATTACGAAAATTACGAAAATAAAGTCGTAGGCGTTGCGGGCAGATTAGTAAGTAAGAGAATAATGGGAAAAGCGTCCTTTGCTTCTATATTAGACGGTAAAGGAAATATTCAGTCTTACTTATCTATTAACGATTTGGGCGACGACTATTTGGCTTTTAAAGATTACGATATAGGCGATATCGTAGGAATAACGGGTTTTGTTTTTAAAACCCGTACGGGTGAAGTTTCTATTCACGCACAAAAAATCGAATTATTAAGTAAGTCGCTTTTACCGTTGCCGGAAAAATATCACGGCTTAAAAGACGAAGACACGAGATACCGTCAACGTGAAATTGATTTAATAGCAAATCCCGAAGTAAAAAATACTTTCGTTATGCGTTCCAAAATATTAAAGGAAATAAGAAATTATTTAGACGGCGTAGGCTATTTAGAAGTAGACACTCCCGTTTTGCAACCGCTTGAAATAGGCGCATCTGCAAGACCTTTTAAAACGCACTTAAACGCATTAGATTTAGATATGTACTTAAGAATAGAAACGGAATTATACTTAAAGAGATTAATCGTAGGCGGATTCGATAAAGTATACGAAGTAGGCAGAATATTCCGTAACGAAGGTATGGACCGTTCGCATAACCCCGAATTTACCACCGTAGAAATGTATGAAGCATATAGCGATTATAAAGACATGATGAATTTAATCGAAGATATGTATAAAAAAATTGCCGAAAAGGTTTGCGGAACGAGTAAAATCAATTATCAAGGCACTGAAATAGATTTGGGTTCTAAATGGGAAAGACTTACAATGGTAGAAGCCGTTAAAAAATATGCAGGAGTAGATTATAACGACTGGAAAACGGACGAAGAAGCAAGAAAGGTAGCAAAAGATAAAGGCGTTACCGTAGAAGAAGGCGATTCTGCTACGAAAGGTCACGTTTTAATTGCATTTTTCGACGCTTTCGTTGAAGAAAAGTTAATAAATCCTACTATTATTTACGATTACCCCGTAGAAAATTCCCCGCTTGCAAAAAGAAAACCGTCTAATCCTATGTTCACGGAAAGATTTGAGTACTTTATTTATGCAAGGGAAATGGGCAACGCATTTTCGGAACTTAACGATCCGATAGACCAAAGGGAAAGATTTGTTAAACAAGTTGCCGAAAAACGTGCAAAAGGTGGTAACGACGCTAAAGTAGACGAAGATTTCGTTACGGCGTTAGAATACGGTCTTCCACCCACGGGCGGATTAGGTTTTGGCGTTGACAGATTAGTTATGCTTTTAACAGATAGCGCATCTATTAGGGACGTAATACTTTTCCCGACGATGAAACCTATAAAAAAATAAATTTTTATATTGAAAAAATGGATAATAAAGTTACCAAAAAAAGAATATCGGACGTTTTATCGTACGACTGGATATTAATATTAATAGTTACTGCGGTGGCAATATTTATTATGGAAATATTGTTTTCGTTCTTTTTGGTTAAACCGACTATCGGTCAGTCGTTCGAATTTTTATGCGATAGAAACGTTAATTATGCCAGCGTAAGCGGATATTATAACAGCGTTTTTGATAGAAAGGAAACGTTTAGTTTCGATATTTTAGATAATAACTGTTTCCAAATTTTAGATACTTACGATATCGTTTCGGCAAGACTCGAAACTCAGCAAGCCGACGCTATGGTAACCGATTCTCATGACGACGGAAAAGGGAAAATAAGGGTAAAAGAGTTAATAGATTTAGGCAATTACGTTTATGATTTAAATAAACTTTTATCCGACGCAAAAGAGTATTTAAAAACTTTTTTAGAAGATAAAGAGTTAAACCCGTTAGATTATTCACTTTTATCCGAGAATTTAATAGAAGAGCATTTCCGTGAAAGAATGTACGGTGATAATAGGTTTAGAAGCGAAGAAAACATATTAAACGGAATTAAAGAAGAAAAAAAGAGAATAGAAAAACTTTGCAAAGATACTGCCGATTTAGAATATTTGTTAGAAAATCATACGGAAATTTTTTATACTTATAGGCAATTTGAACAGGCATACTTTAGCGCTGACGAGAGAAAAAAGAGTGCTTATGAAGAAAAGTATAATTTAAGTACCGAAAAAAAATACGCACTAAAAATTGACGCATTAACTAATGGAGAAAAGAACACGTCGGATTATTTTAAACTTAAAACGTCCGAAGATTTTTCTTCTAAAGACGTCGTTTTCGTGGTTTTTGACTTTAAGGAATATCAAGAAGATTTACAATACGAAACTATTTCGCTTTTGATAACTATTGTAAAAGATTTTTCCAACCTGTTAAATAATAGATAAGGGGGAAATATGAAAGGGAAATTTATAACTTTTGAAGGTTGCGAAGGAGTTGGCAAGTCAAGGCAAACTCAATTATTAAAGCAATACTTAGAAGGTCAAAATATTAAATATTATTTTACGAGAGAGCCGGGCGGAACGGATATTTGCGAGCAAATAAGAAGAATTATTTTAGACGACACGAATAAAAAAATGACTCCCGAGTGTGAAGCGCTGTTATATGCCGCATCGAGAGTGCAGTTGATTTCCGAAGAAATAAAAGAAAAGTTAGATAACGGCGAGTTGGTTATTTGCGACAGATACGTAGATTCTTCTTTTGCTTATCAAGCGTATGCAAGGGGATTAGGATTTTCTTTTATAGAAAAAATAAACGACTTTGCATTAAAAAACTGTATGCCCGATTATACGATATTTTTAAATCTTCCGCCGATTGAAGCATTTAAAAGAAAAGGCGGAATAGACGAACACGACAGAGTTGAACTTTTGGGATTAGAATTTCATAATAAAGTTTACGAAGGATATTTAGAATTAGCAAAAAAATATCCCGAACGATATATAGTAATAGACGCAAGCGGAGAAAAATTGCAAACTCACGCAAAAATTATAAATGCGTTAAAAGACAAGGGCGTTTTATAGTATGATAGATTTTTTATCGCTATATAAATCGACGAACGTTTATAAAATTATTAAGGCAGAAAAAGAAGAAGATAAACTTTCGCACGCATACTTAATAATAAATTCCGATTTACAGTTTCAAGACGAATATTTATCTTTAATCGCAAAAACTATCGTTTGCGAAAACGATTCGCCTTGCAACGAGTGTAGATTATGTAAATTAGTAAGCGATAAAAAAAGTGCAGACGTTTTGTTTTATCCTAAAAATAATGAAAGCGTTTTAACGGAAGACGTAATAGACTTAATAGAAGAAAGTTATATCAAACCCATTGAAGGCAATAAAAAAGTTTTCGTTATAAAAAATGCGGATACGATGAACGAAAGAGCGCAAAATAAATTGTTAAAAACTTTAGAAGAACCGCCCAAAAACGTTCACATAATAATAGGCGTTAAAAATCAAAGTACGCTTATAGAAACTCTTAAATCAAGGGTAAAGAAATTAGAAATTTCAACTTTTTCTTATGAGTTATTGTATAATGCCTTAAAGGACGAGCTAAGAGATTTAGAAAAGTTAAAAAGGGCTATATCTTTAAGTGTTAAAACAGTAGAAAGTTGTGTAAATTTATATAACGACAAAAATTTATCTTTTTATATAGATTTGGTTAAAGACCTTTTAATCAATATGAAAACGAGCAGAGAAGTCTTAACGTATTCAAACAGATTGTCGGGTAAAAATATAGATTTTAACGAATTTCTTTCCGTTTTAGAACTTGTTTTATCGGACATGCTAAAATTAAGTTTAGGTGAAAGTAAATTAAATTTTGATAATTTGGCGAGCGAAATTTTTGAAAATTCCAAAGGATTTAATAGCGGGGCATTAGTTTATATTATAGAAAAAATTACGCAAGCGAGAAAGAGAAAAAAATCGAATGCAAATCCCACAATGCTAATAGAGTGGTTACTTTTTCAGATTTTGGAGGGGAAGTATAAATGGCAGAAGTCATAGGAGTAAAATTTCAAAACACGGCAAAAGTTTATTACTTTTCGCCTGCTAACGATACGGACGTTTACGAAGAAAAATCGGGAGTAATAGTAGAAACGGCAAAAGGTTTAGAATACGCTACCGTTGTTTTCGGGCGTAAAAAAATAGACGACGCTTCTATTACTCACCCGCTTAAACCTATTTTAAGAAAGGCAACTTTTAAAGACGAAAAAATAGTTAAAGAAAATAAAGAAAAAATTCCCGAAGCAATTAGAATAACCGAAGAAAAAATAGCCGAAAGAAAACTTGAGATGAAAGTTTCGGGCGTGGAATTTTCTTTCGACGGCAAAAAGGTAGTTATCTATTTTACAGCAGACGGGAGAATAGATTTCAGAGAATTAGTTAAAGACTTGGCGAGCGTTTTCCATCTTCGTATAGAATTAAGACAAATAGGTATTAGAGACGAAACAAAACTTTTAGGCGGAATTGCTCCGTGCGGAAGAGAGTGTTGTTGTTCTTCTTGTATGAGTGAATTCGGCAAGGTTTCTATAAAAATGGCAAAAACGCAAGGATTACACCTTAATCCTGCTAAAATAAGCGGACTTTGCGGAAGACTTATGTGCTGTCTTGAATACGAGAACGAATATTATTCGGAAGTATATCCTAAAATGCCCAAAGTCGGCGGAACGGTTAAATCTCCGGACGGCGAAGGTACGGTTATTTCTAACGATATGTTTAAAATGATTTCTAAAATAAAAATCATTAATTCGGACGGAAGCGAAGTTTATAAAGATTTCCCAGTGGACAGGTTAGAGTTTAAACGTTCTAAACAAGTATCTGAAGAAACTGAAAACGATGATTTGTCTTCTTTAGAAAACGACGATATTAAAAAAATATTAGATTAAGTATTTACAAAAAAAACTTAATGTGATAAAATAAAAATAGAACATTTAGGAGGAACAATAGTTATGGCATACAAAATTGGTGAAGAATGTATTATGTGCGGTTCTTGTGCAGACACTTGTCCTGCAAGCGCAATCTCTCAAGGCGACACACAGTACAATATAGACCCCGAACAATGCATGAGTTGTGGTGCTTGCGCTGCAGGATGCCCTGTCGGAGCAATATCTGAAGAATAATTAATAAAAAACTAAATTTACGGCACGATTTTTTCGTGCCTTAAATTTTAAATTTAGATTATGGAAAGATTAGAAGATTTATTAATAAACGGCTATAAAATTTATCAAGACGACGAACTTTATTGTTTTACTTCAGACGCAATTTTACTTTCTAAATTTGCGACGGTTAAAAAGGGAGATATCGTTGCCGATTTTTGCTCGGGTAGCGGAATAGTGGGACTGCATTTATTTGCGCTAAATCCTAATATTAAAAGCGTTACTCTCTTTGAAATGCAAAAACCACTATATTCACTATCTAAAAAGAGTATAGAATATAACCGTTTAGAAAAAGTATTTAACGCAGAAAATGTAAAAGTTCAAGATATAGACGCTAAATATAACGGTCTTTTTTCTTTAATCGTTTGTAATCCTCCTTACATGGAAAACAATAGGGGTTTTAAGCCAAAAGTAAACGATATTGCGCCTTGTAAACAAGAGGTTACGCTAACGCTACAAGAGTTACTTAAAAGCGTTAATAAAAACTTAAAATATGGCGGAAGATTTTGTATGACTAATAGGGCAGATAGGCTTATTGATATTATTTTTGAAATGAGAAATAATAATATAGAGCCTAAAAAAATTCAATTTGTTTCGCCAAAAAATAAACCCCCTTATTTAGTGTTAATAGAAGGCGTTAAAGGTGGTAAATCGGGGTTAAAAGTTTTGCCCGAAATAAATAATTAAATTAATAAAAAGGTAAATATGTTATATTTTGTTGCAACCCCTATCGGAAATTTAGAAGATATTAGTTTAAGAGCCTTAAGCGTATTAAAAAGCGTAGACGAAATTGCGTGTGAAGACACACGCCACTCTTTAATTTTATTAAATAAATACGAAATAAAAAAACCGCTTTTTTCTTATCATAAGTTTAACGAAAAAGAACGTGTAAACGAAATTATAGAAAAATTAAAAAGCGGTAAAAATATTGCGGTTATTTCCGATGCGGGTATGCCCGTTATTTCTGATCCCGGTAACGTTTTAACTTCTGTATTAAGGGAAAACAATATAGAGTACACGGTTATTCCGGGTGCAAACGCTGGGCTTTCTGCTTTAATTTTATCGGGGCTTGATGCTTCAAGATTTGCCTTTATAGGATTTTTACCCGAAAAGAAAAAAGAAAGAAGCGAACTTTTAAATAAATACAAAAATCTCGATATGACGCTAATATTCTATTCAAGCCCATATGATATTAAAAAAGACGTTTTCGATATATATTCCGTTTTAGGCGATAGAAATGCCGTTTTAGTTAAAGAAATTTCTAAAATACACGAAAAAGCAATTAGATTTAATTTAAAAGACGGTTTACCCGAAGAGGTAAAAGGCGAATACGTTTTAATAGTCGATAAATGCGAAGACGGTAACGAATTAAACAATTTAACGGTAGAAGAACATTTAGATTATTACATAAAACAAGGACTCGATAAAAAAGAAGCGTTAAAATCGGTTGCAAAAGACAGAGGAGTAAGTAAATCGGAAATTTATAAATATACTATAAATAAATAGGGGGCAAAAAAATGACAACGCCGTTAATAGGCAACGTATCTTTTTACGATATGAATATGTATTTTTTTATTTATGCGTTTTTAGGTTGGGTTTTAGAAGTAATTTATGCAACGTTAAAAACGGGTAAATTTGTCAATAGGGGTTTTTTAAACGGTCCTGTTTGCCCTATTTACGGTGTAGGAATTGCAGTTTTAGTATTATTGTTAAACCCTATTAGCGATAAATGGTGGCTTTTATTTATAGTGGGTTCGTTGTTTGCCACGGTTTTGGAATTTTTAACGGGATTTATTTTAGATAAAATTTTTAAGGCAAAATGGTGGGATTATCACGACGAACATTTTAATCTTTTGGGTTACGTTTGCTTAAAATTTTCTTTAATTTGGGGTGTTGCCGTAGTACTTGTTTTCGAAATCTTTGTTCCCGTAACTAATAAGTTAATTGATTTAATTCCTTTTAATTATTTCGGCATGATTCTTTTAATATTGTTATGGATAGTTTTAATTATAGATATAATATCGGACGTTTTCCTTATTAATAAACTTAAAAAAGATATGAACGAATACGATAGAATAGCTGAACTTTATAAAGAAGGCTCCGATAAGATAGGCGAAAAAATAAGCGACGCAACGGTGGCGCTTTCAGAAAAACTTAAAGTTTTAGGCGAAAAAATTTCTAAAACCCGTATAGTTAAAGCCTTCCCAAAACTTAATATAAAACGAAAAAAAGATAAAGAAAATAAATAAAGAGATAAAAAAATGGATTTACTAACTTGCGAAAAAATGTCGTTTTTACTAAACGGCTAAATTTTTAAAAATAAGAAGTACTCTTTTAATCAAAAGTAACAAGATGGTAAAGTTATAACCGAATATTTATTCGATAGCGGACTTAAAGTTACTAACGAATTAATCTATTATAAAGATTATAACGTTATTCGGGTTCTGCAATAGGTCTTTTAAACGATGAATACAGAATAAGAAGCGCTTACGGGCTTACGACTTCAGTTAATTCGATAATTGACGAAAACGTAAAAAACGGCGAAAAAGCAACCTATAAAATTAGAGATTTAGACGATAATAAATTTGTTAAAATTAAAGGGAAAGAACTTAAAAATTTCAAAGTGGAAATTTTAGAAAAAAGGAAAGCCAAAATTTTTGAATTTATTAAAATTTAACGATTTTTACTTTACTTTTTGATAATGAACTTATATAATTTATAAGTATTTTATCGGTTGGTATAAAAAATGGATTTAAGTAAAATTTCTACGATTTTATTAATAATTATTTCAGTTACAGGTTCTATTATTAACGGACCGTTTACAAAAGTTTACGTAAGAAAAAATATAATGCACGCAAGCGAACATTATTTGTTAAACGGCATTATGAACTGTTTTACGTTTACTATTTTGTTAATTGTTTCGCTCTTTAATTTTAATATATCGTGGTTTTCGGTTGTTGTCGGTGTGTTTTTTGGAATCATAACGGCACTTAACAACATATTTAGTTCTTTGTCGTATAAAACGGGGCCGTTATCTTATACGACTATTATTATAAATTTATCTACAATAATTACTGCTTTTTCCGGATTTTTCTTTTTTAGTGAAAGTATCGACATATTAAAAATATCGGGCATGATTTTACTAATTATTTGCTTTGTTTTATCCGTAGATAAATTTGGAGATAAAGAAAAAGCCAACTTAAAATGGACCATATTTTGCCTACTTGCGTCAATCACGTGTGCAGGCGTCGGTTTAACGCAAAAAATTCACCAAACCAATATAGAAGAATTTTGTGGTAATATTTACGTAATGCTTATTACTTCTTTTTTGATAGGCGCTATTTATTCTTTTATTATGTACGCAATATTCAGTAAAAAAGACGGCGGAATAAAGAGAGCAAACGGTGAAAAACCATTTTCAATTAAGTATTTATTTTTTGCAAGTTTTGTTTTAGGACTTTGCATGGCAGACGCACATTTACTTAATTTATACTTAGTCGGCGTTATAGATACTGCGATTTTCTTCCCGATAATTAACGGTGTTCCTTTAATCGGCACGTTATTTATTTCGTTCATTTTCTTAAAAGAAAGACTTACACGCCGTCAGGTAGTCGGTATTATTTTGGGGCTTATCGGAATTGTTTTTTTAGGTGTTAACTTATCGTTTATTCCTAAGTGGTATTTATAAAAAATATATTTAATACAAAAAGGACTTAAAAGTTAGTTTTAAGTTCTTTTTTTTGTATAAAAAAATAAATTTCGGGTAAAATTTCATTAAAAAAAGGAGATTAATTATGGGAAATATGTTAACGACAAAAGAATTAACGCTTGTATCCGACTTACTTATTTACGAAGAACAAGCGTGTAAAAAAGCAAGACTTTACTCAAGGACATTAACAGACAAGGAATTAGCAGGATTTTTTAATAAAATCGCCGACAATCACGAAAGGCGTTTTAACACGCTTTTATCAATGTTATAAGGAGAATTAATATGACAAGTTATAAAGCAGAAGTAACGCTTAACGAAAAAGATACAATGCAAGATATGTTAAATTTAGAAAAAACTTTAGTAAAAGTTTACGCCACGTCTTTAACCGAAGGCACGAGCAAAGGGTTTAGACAAACGATAGATAAATTCGTTTCGGAAACGGCAGAAGACCAAATAAATATTTTTTTGCAGATGACCGATAAAGGCTACGTTAAAGTTCAATCGGCAGAACAAACTATGCTGTCACAAGAAAAGAATAAATTTTCTAAAGTTAAAGGTCAATTAGCATAAAATAAAAAGGCTTGGAAAAATTTTTCCAAGCCTTTAATTTATTTAAAAGTTTATTATTTAGTTGGAATATCTTTAACACCCTTAACGCCCGTTGAACTCTTTTTAACAAAATATTTAACAGCAAATAACGAGCCGATCATAATAGCGATGGAAAGCGGTAACATAACGTACCAATTTGGAACGAATCCTGCCACAATAAAGCAGACGAACGATATAACCGCAACGTAAATCGCATAAGGCAGTTGAGTAGAAACGTGATTAATATGTTCACATTCAGCCCCGGCAGAAGACATAATAGTCGTATCGGAAATAGGCGAACAATGGTCACCGCAAACAGCACCTGCAAGACAAGCAGAAATTCCTACGACTTGAAGTTCCGGAACTATTCCGTTCGTTGTTGGGAAGATTGCAACGACAATAGGAATTAAAATACCGAAAGTACCCCAAGAAGTACCCGTTGCAAAAGCCAAAACGCAAGCGACTAAGAAAATGATTGCAGGTAGTAAACTCATTAAAGTAGAAGCGGCACCGTTTACAAGGTTACCTACGTAGAAAGCGGCGCCAAGTTCACTGGTCATATTCTTTAAGGCGGTTGCAAAAGTCAATATTAAAATTGCAGGAACCATTGCGATAAATCCTTTAGGTATAGAGTCCATTGATTCTTTAAAAGAAACGGTTTTTCTTATGGCCATATAAATAATGGTAAATATTAAAGCGATAAGTCCGCCCCAAGGAAGAGCGACCGTTGCGTCCGTATCGGCGAAAGCGTCTATAAACGAGCTACCGTCAAAAATTCCACCGACGTATATTAATGCGAATACACATGAAACTATTAAAATTATAATAGGCAATATTAAGTCTAATACTTTGCCACGTTCGGAAGTGACTAATTCTTCTTGTTTTACTTGTTTTCCCGAAAACAAATCGCCGTGTTGAGCATTTATTTCGTGTTGACGCATAGGACCGAAATCTATTTTCATAAGAGAAATAGCAATAACGAAAACGAGTGTTAAAATAGAGTAGAAGTTCATAGGTATTGCCATAATGAAAAGTTTAAAACCTTGACCGTCTGCAGCGTATTGAGAAACTGCCGCCGCCCAAGAAGAGATAGGCGCTATCATACAGATAGGGGCTGCCGTTGCGTCTATTAGATAAGCGAGTTTAGATCTACTAACTTTGTGTTTATCGGTAATAGGACGCATAACCGAGCCGACCGTTAAACAGTTAAAGTAGTCGTCGATAAAAATTAATACACCTAAAATAAAAGTCATAATACATGCGCCGACTCTTGTTTTAACGTGTTTTTCCGCCCACTCGCCGAAAGCCTTGCTTCCGCCTGCTTTGTTAACGAGCGCTACTAAAATTCCGAGTTCGATTAAGAAAATAAAAATACCTGCCGTTCCTTCAACAGCACTTATTAAGCCGGTATTAATTACGTTATCTAAACTGCCTAACGGACTAAAATCCGCAGCGAGTATAGCGCCTGATAAAATACCTATAAATAACGAAGAGAAAACTTCTTTCGTTATTAACGCAAGACCTATTGCTATAATCGGCGGAAGTAATGCCCAAATAGAGCCCATGCCTTCACCTTCGCCACCGCAGAGTTGACATTTTTCTTTACCCGTTCCGTCACAATTTTCACAAATTGTCGTTTCGTGAGTACATTCTGTTCCTCCGCATACTTCACAAGTTGCTAAAACTTTGCCTTCATCACAAAGTTCACAACCTTCGCCTTCGCAAGCCTCACAAGTAACTCTTGCAATTCCGTCGCCACCGCACTCTTTACATATTTCTTCACTGTACTTATTGCCGTTACAAAGCGAACACGTTTCAGTGTGATGTAAAGCGCCTGTTGAAGTTAAAACTATTAATAACGCTAAAATAATTATAGAAGCAACTATAAGCGTTATACTGTTTTTTGTAAAAAACTTCTTTTGCTTTTTTAACATAATTTCTCCTTTTTGATTTATAAAATAAAAATCACGATACTATTACGTATCGTGAAAGTTTACGAATTAATAATAGCACAACGCAAAATAAAATTTGCGACAGCCGTAAGCGTGTTTCACTTACGTCCAGAAAAAAGAATTTTAGGGTAAAACTTTTTTCTTCGGCAATTTTTCCTTTCCCATAAAGCGAATTCCCCAACGCCTTATTTATCATAAAAATTGCGCCTCTATTTATTTTTTACACGATAAATATACTACACATTATATATATTGTCAATAGTTTTTTAAAAAAATAAAAGACACGTTAATCGTAACGTATCTTTTAATAATAAAATTAAGATTTTATTTTGTTAAGTAATCTAAAACACTTTCTCTTGTTATTGTTTCTTTTAGTTGGTCGTAAGTGTTTAATAAGGTTGTATAACCGTAATTTACCGCTTGCTTTTCGCTGTTTTTAACGGTTAAGGCGATGTTGCCGGATAAGTATGCAGAGTTTACGTCGCTAAAATCGTCTATTAATTCGTTAAAGTTTTCTTCTTGAACGAACAACATAGGAATTTCACATTTTACTTCTTCAAATTCTTCTTTTTGTTCGTTATACGTATAAAAATACATCGTCTTAAATTCTATATCAAATTTTCTAGATAAAGATTTTTTATTTAGTCCGCCAACGAGTTTTGTATGTATAGAATCATTAAAACCGTTTATGTAAATGGTATCGCTATTAAGTCCGTTTTCTTTGTCGACTTTTTTAATGGAATTAATTCCCGATACGTTATAAAGGTTATACCATAACGTGTTGTAAGTTGCAGTTAAAAGTTTAATTGTAACTTCTTCTCTGACTTCCGTGCCGACGAGATAGCCCGTTTTGTTATCGTATACTTCGCAGTTTCTCGAAACAGCCGTTAAAATAAAATCGCCTTTAGTTCCTATAACGGTGGTGTAGTCTTTATCTACTTGTAAAAGTGCGCTTGTTTCTACAATTAATGGAGAAACGCCTGTCCATTCGTTTATATAACCGAATACTTTATCGTCTTCTCTAACGAACTGTATTTGTGTAACCGAAACGTTTAATAAATCCATTGCTATGATTAAGGAATCGTCGTCTATTTCATACTTTAATCTGTTACTTTCTGAAATCTTAACGTTTGCGCCGTAAGAATTAGATTCTTTATTTGCAAAAAGTTCTATAAAAGCGCTACCGATTGAAGCGGAAATCTTATATTCTTTTTCACTTATATCAATTGTAAATGAGAAAGTGCCATTATGTTCGAAATGTTGATATTCTTCGTTTTCCAAATCGTTTAAAAAGGTAGTATATAATTCTTTAATTGTGTTTATGTATTTGTAAACAGAACTTACTAGGTTAGTCGCTTTTGTAGTATTGTTAAGCACTCCATAAACAACGTTCATTTGTTTACCGATTCCGTTTTTGGGGATAGACGAAACGTTTACAAAGTCCGAATAGTCAACTATAGACTGTATACTTCTGTTTTCAACGTCAAAAACGGAAGGTAAAAATTCCCAAGGATCGGGAATATTGCCGAAAACGGTAGTTAAACCGTTAATAATTTCACTGACGTTTACTTTAATTTGATATAAACAATTAAATGTTTTAGTATTATAATTACTGCCTTCTAATTTTATTTCGAAATTGTATTTTCCAATGTCTTTAACGCCCGTTGTATTTTTTACTTCATTTAAATAGTACGTACAAGTAACGCCGTTTGGGATATCTCCCACAATAGTCGGTTTAACGTAAGAACCGTTATGAACAGAACTTTGTTTTTCTTCTATAAAAACGCCCGTAATTTCTATTTTGTTAATCGTAAGCAAAGCGTTAAGCGTTAAATCGTTATAATTTGCTTTAGAAACTGTAACGCTTGCGTTGTATATGCCTGCGTTAGTTCCTTTATTATTAGTGTAAACAACCGTTGCGCCGTCAATAACGCTACCTGAAATTAAAATTTCTTTTTCCGTTCCGTCGTAATCAAAAGTTTGGTCGTTAAAGGTTATACCCGTAAAATTAATTTTGTTAATCGTAAGCAAAGCGTTAAGCGTTAAGGTGTTGTAACCCGATTTAGAAACTGTAACGCTTGCGTTGTATATGCCTGCGTTAGTTCCTTTATTATTAGTGTAAACAACCGTTGCGCCGTCAATAACGCTTCCTGAAACTAAAATTTCTTTTTCCGTTCCGTCGTAATCAAAAGTT
>JAZUKR010000194.1:0-7920 GCA_045643385.1 Christensenellaceae bacterium
ATATTTATATTTATATTTACAAGGAGATGTTATGAGCGAAAATTGTAATCATGACTGTTCGTCTTGCGGTAAAGATTGCGAAAGCAGGACTGATTTTAAAGTGAAACAAAATGAACTTTCTAAAATTAAAAAAGTTATCGGAATAGTAAGCGGTAAGGGTGGAGTAGGCAAATCTTTAGTTACTTCTATGCTTGCTGTATTATCTAGAAGAAAAGGTTACAATACTGCAATACTAGATGCCGACATAACAGGACCATCTATTCCAAAAGCTTTTAATTTGACAGAAAAAGCCGAATCTTTAGACGGTAAATATATTCTTCCGGTTTTAACTAAAACAGGGATAAAAGTAATGTCTATCAATTTATTGTTAGAAAAGGAGTCTGACCCTGTCGTTTGGCGTGGACCTGTTATTGCAGGTGCTGTTAAACAATTTTGGACGGATGTTGCGTGGAACGAAGTAGATTACATGTTCGTTGATATGCCACCGGGAACGGGCGATGTTCCGCTAACTGTTTTTCAATCATTTCCCGTTGACGGGATTATAGTTGTTACATCACCGCAAGATTTAGTTTCTATGATTGTAGGTAAAGCTGTCAATATGGCAAAAATGATGAATGTTCCTATATTAGGAATAGTAGAAAATATGTCTTATTTCGAATGTCCGGATTGCCATAAAAAATATCAAATATTCGGAGAAAGTAAAATTAATGAAATTGCTAAGGAATACAATATTAAAAATATTGCAAAAATTCCTATTAATTACGATCTTGCAAAAGTGTGTGATAAAGGTTTAGTTGAACTTTTTGAAGGCGTTTATTTAGATGATTTATCAAATAGTTTAGAAAAATAAAAAACGGCGAAAGCCGTTTTTTTTTCGCTTTTTTGTATAATTAATTTGATATTGCCTATATTATTTTTAATGAAAACTTTTATTTTTAAAAATAAGCCGGTAATTGTGGCAACGTCTTCAATAGGCGGACCTAAAGAATGCTTAGGTCCTATCGGGAAAAATATCGAAATTAAACTTAAAGACGATATGTTTTGCGAAAAAACTTTTGAAAAAGCAGAAACAAAAATGCTTTACACCGTTATAAATAAAGCCATATCAAACAGTAACAAGATAGAAGAAGATATAGATGTAATAATATCAGGGGATTTGTTAAACCAGATTGTTGCGTCGACGTTTTCTGCCAGAAATTTTTCTTGTGGATATTTGGGCGTTTATAATGCTTGTTCTACTTTTACGGAAAGTTTGCTTTTAGCGTCTTCTTTAATTAACGGGGGATTAATTGATAACGCTGTATCGGCAACAAGTAGCCATTTTTCTTCAGCCGAAAGACAGTATAGATATCCGTTAGAATTAGGATCAACACGTCCGCCCTTATCACAATGGACAGTAACCGGTGGTGGAGCATGCGTAATTTCAAAAAAAGGATTTGGACCTAAAATTGTTGGAGCAACAATAGGCAAAATAATTGATTACGGGGTCACGGACGCAAATAATATGGGCGCTGCGATGGCTGGGGCTGCCGCAAATACTATTTTTAACCATTTAAAAGATTTAAATAAATCTCCTAAAGATTTTGACTTAATAATAACGGGAGATTTAGGAACTTTTGGGTCAAGAATTATGAAAGATTTGCTTTGGGAAAAAGGAATTGATATAGAAAAACAACACGTAGATTGTGGAGAATTAATATATAAATTAGACGAATCTGAGTATCAGGGCGGAAGCGGTGCAGGTTGTAGTTCTTTGGTTTTTTCTTCATATTTTTATAATTTATTACTAAGAAAAAAACTTAACAAAGTTTTACTTGTAGCAACGGGCGCACTTTTATCGTCATTAACAACTCAACAGGGGGAAAGTATACCTGGAATTGCACATGCAGTTTCGATAGAATCATAAAATTATGGATATATTAGTAATTTTATTAACTTTTTTAAAAGTTTTTGTTGTAGGTGGAAGTATTTGTGTAATAGCGCAACTATTAATTAATTACACAAAAATAACTTCAGGAAAAATTTTAGTATATTTTTTACTTTCAGGCGTATTATTACAAGCGGTAGGATTATATCAATACGTTGTTGATTTTGGAAACGCTGGAGCAACTGTTCCCATTTGCGGATTCGGATATTTGCTTGCTAAAGGTGCCATGGAAGGTGCAAAAATCAGTTTATTTAAAGCTATAACCGGAGGAATAACGTCTGCCGGCATGGGAATTACAGCAGCGATTATTTTTGGATATATATTTGCCGTATTTTTTAAATCAAAGTCTAAAAAGAATTAATTTATCATATTTTTTAATATGATAGAAATTGTAAATAATAATTTATGTAAAAAACGTCCTAAAAAACTAAGACGTTTTTTTATTATACTTTTAGTTATTGTAATTTTTATATTACTATTTTTAAACTATAAATTTAACGTAACAAAAACCGTTCTAGATGTTTCAAAAGAAACTCTTTATAAATATTCCGTTAATTCCGTTAACGAAACGGTTTTAGAATCTTTAAAAAATCAAACAAGTTATAACGAAATAGTAAATATAGAAAAAAATTCTAACGGTGATATAATATTAATTTCTGCTGATTCGTATAAAATTAATCTAATAAGTAGAGAAATTTGTTCAAAAACCGAGAGAAAATTGAACGAAAAAATCGATAAAGGCGTACCTATCCCTTTTTTTGCTTTTAGCGGAATTAGTTTAATATCCGGTTACGGAACAAAAATTAATTATAATTCATTTAATATTAGTTCAATAGAATCGGATATTTTAAGTAATTTTTTTAGCGTAGGTATTAATCAAACTCTTCACTCGATTTATATAAAAATTATAGTTAAAATTAATCTGAATATGCCGTTTAACGTTGAAAGCGAAGAATTTGAATCTAAAATATTGTTATGTGAATCCGTTATTTTGGGTAAAATTCCCGACGCTTATTTAAATGGCAATATATTTGACAAATAATATAAAATTCTTGACAAAACTTTATATATACATTATAATAAACTTAAATATTAAAGACTGTGATAGAGACAAACACGGCTTAAAAAAATATTACAGAGAATAAACCGATACGCTGAAAGGTTTATATATTTTTGTTGTGGTATTCACTCTTGAGTTTTGCATTGAATTTTAAGTAGTATGCAACGGTTAATTCCCGTTATAGAATTTAAAGGTTACTTTTTTAATAGAGGTAATAAATTTAGGTGGTACAGCGTTAAAACGCCCTATATATTTAGGGCGTTTTTTATTTTTAATAAGGAGAAAATATGAATCAATTTGAACAAATTTTAAATGACGTCAAGTTGGCGTTAGAAAATCCTAATGAAATTGAAAATTTATCTGAGTTACGTGCAAAGTATACAGGTAAAAACGGTGAAGTTACGGCACTTCTTCGTGGTATGAAAGATATCCCTAACGAAGAAAAGGCGTCTTATGGGAAAAAAGTAAACGATTTAAAGCTTGAAATCGATAATCTTTTTAACGAAGTTGAAATTAAAGAAAAAGAAAAGAAACTTCAAGAAAAATTTGAAAAGGAAAAGGTTGATATAACTCTTCCAGGGAAATCTGTTAAACTCGGTAGTTTGCACCCGTTAAATATTGTTAAAAATCAAATACTTGACGCATTTACGGGTATGGGTTTTGAAATTTTCGAAGGTCCGGAAATAGATAACGACTATTATTGTTTCCAAGCCCTTAATATTCCGAAAGATCACCCCGCACGTGATATGCAAGACACTTTCTATTTTAACGATAATATTTTATTAAGACCGCACACGTCACCCGGACAAGTTAGAACTATGGAAAATAAGAAACCGCCTATTAAAATTTTAAGTCCAGGTAGAGTTTATAGAGCAGATGACGACGCCTCTCACTCGCCGATGTTTCACCAAATAGAAGGCTTAGTAGTTGATAAAGGCGTTTCGCTTTGTGACTTGCAAGGGCTTCTTAACGAATTTGTTTCTTTAATTTTCGATAAGGAAACTAAAACACGTTTCCGTCCTTCGTATTTTCCGTTTACAGAACCAAGCGTAGAAGTTGATGTTACGTGCTGTAAATGTCACGGTAAAGGCTGTAACCTTTGTAAGGGAACAGGTTGGATAGAAATTCTTGGCGCAGGCGTTGTTAATAAAAACGTTTTAGAAATGAGTGGAATTGATTCTAACGTCTATTCCGGTTTAGCATTCGGACTTGGGATAGAACGTATTACGATGATTAAATACGGTATTTCAGATATTAGAACTTTATTTGAAAATAACGTAAAATTCCTTAAACAGTTTAATAGGAGATAATTAATATGAAAGCACCATTATCTTGGTTAAAAGAATACGTAGATATAGATTGTTCTCCTTTAGAATTGCAAGCAAAATTGTTTTCTTGCGGTTTTGAAGTTGAAGAAATGATTTATGTCGGTAAAAACATTGATAAAATAGTTACTTGTAAGATATTAGAAATAAATAAACACCCAAATGCCGATAAATTATCCGTCACAAAAGTCGACGCCGGAAAATACGGAATATTACAAATTATAACTAACGCTAAAAATATAAACGTTAACGACGTAGTACCGGTTGCCGTTGACGGCGCAACCTTAAATAATGGAGAAAGAATATTTAAAGGCGAATTAAGAGGTATTCCGTCTGACGGTATGTTTTGTAGCGGAGAGGAATTAGGGATAAACGACGACTGGTATAAAGGAGCGTCTTTTAATGGTATATTGATTTTAGATAATAGTTTTCCGCTTGGCGAAGAAGTTAAAAAATTATTAGATATTGAAGACGTTGTTTTTGATATAAACGTAACTGCAAACCGTCCTGACTGCCAATCTATTTTAGGTATAGCAAGAGAAGTATCGGCTGTTCTTAATAAGCCTTGTAAAATGCCTTGTTTAGACTTTGAAACTGATAAGAGTGTATCTACGATTAAAACTGTTTCTGTTAAAAACGACGCTTTAGATTTATGTCCTAGGTATATTTCTCATTTGGTTAAAGATATTAAAATTGAAGAATCTCCACTTTGGCTTAAAAGAAGACTTTTTTCTATGGGACTTCGTTCTATAAATAATATCGTCGACATAACTAATTATGTTTTACTTGAAATCGGTCAACCTATGCATGCATTTGATTTTTCTAATTTAGATGGTAGTGAAATTAATATCCGTCGTGCCTACGAAAAAGAAAAAATTACTACGCTAGACGAAAAAGTATTTGAATTAAACAGTAATAACTTAGTTATATGTGATAAGAATAAACCCGTTGCTTTAGCAGGCGTTATGGGTGGATTAAACAGCGAGATTAAAGAATCTACTAAGGACGTTTTGTTTGAGTCTGCAAAATTTGCAAGAGATAATATAAGAAAAACGTCAAGAAGTTTAGGACAACGTTCAGATTCTTCTTCAAGATACGAAAAGGGTATAGACGCATATACAACCGAAATAGGTATGAAAAGGGCTTTACATTTAATTTATGAGTTAAAATGTGGTAAAATTGCTTGCGACGAATATGATATTAAAGATAAAGAACTCGTTAATAAAGTAATTGAAACGACTTATTCAAAAATTAATGGCGTATTAGGAATAGATGTTCCAAAAAATACTGTAAACGATATTTTAAAGAGATTAAACTTTGAAATAACGGAAAAAGGTGATGAAATTAAAGTAAAAGTTCCTTTGTTTAGAGAAGATATAGAGAGTTATCCAGATCTTGCTGAAGAAGTAATTAGAGAATACGATTACGATAATTTAGTTCCCACTTTACTTAAAACTTCTTCTATAACAAACGGCGGTAGAAATTATTTACAATCTAAAACAGAAAGTCTTAAAAATTTACTTGTAGGGTTCGGTTTTAACGAAATAATAACTTACTCATTCGTTTCCGAAAAAGAATACGATCTATTCGATATAGATAAAAATAATATTATAAAAATTATTAATCCTATAGGGGAAGATATGTCTGTTATGAGAACTTCTTTACTTCCTTCTATAGTAAAAATATCTGCCGAAAACTTTAAGCGCAAGAATTTTGAAGGTCGTTTATTTGAACTTGCTAAAGTATATTATACAGACAAATTACCGCTGGAAAAACTTGCGGACGAAAAAACTGTTTTGTCGCTTTCAGTTTTTGGAGAAGACGAAGACTTTTTCTCGATTAAAGGGATTATTGAAGGAATTATTAATTCTTTTGCTATTGGAAAAACTGTATTATATAAGTCTTGCGATAAAAAGTGTATGCACCCAAAAAGATCTGCTTACGTTTATATTAACGACGTTTGCTTGGGGTATTTCGGTCAATTAAATCCTGTTTTATCGGAAAAATTAGATATAGATAAACCTTTATATTGCGGAGAAATTTATTTTGACATATTAAAAGAATTATTCGACGACAAAATTATTTATAAACAAATCTCTAAATTCCCTCCTATAGAAAGAGATTTAGCGATAGTTTTAGATGATAATATTTTCTATAAAGATATTATAGATTGTATTAAAGACTCTGCCGGCGAATATTTAGACAGTGTAAGTTTATTCGATATTTATAGAAGCGAACAACTCGGCAAAGATAAAAAAAGTATGGCTTTTAATTTAATATATATTTCAAATGATAAGACTTTAACAGTAGAAGAGATTGATGAATCTATTAATAACATTTTAACGAACTTAAAAGAAAAATTAGGTGCAAATTTAAGATAATGATAAGTGAAAAAACAATAAAATCTTTAGAATTCGATAAGGTTTTAAAAACGGTAAGTGATTACGCAGTTTTAGAAAAGACGAAAGAAGAAATTTCGTCTTTTTTGCCTTGTTCCGATATTAAAGAAGTATTGTTTTTACAAAATAAAACTACGGAAGCGTTTAACTTATTGTATAAATACAGTGTAAACGGTATCTTTTATTGCGACGATATTAAAGAAGAATTGCAACGTGTTGATTTAGGCGGAATGCTAATTAATAGCGAATTGCTTAAAGTAGCGTCTAATCTTAAAAGTGCAAGGCTTATTAAAAACGGAATTAATACGGTTAAAGACGATTGTATAATTATTTTAAGAGAAACGGCAAACAGGTTATATATAAATCAAGATTTTGAAGACGAAATTAACTCTAAAATTATTTCAGAAGACCAAATTGCAGATAACGCATCAATAAATTTAGCAAGGATTAGAAAATCTATTCGTGATATTAATGCAAAAATTCGAGATAGACTTAATTCTTATATTAGGGGTTCGCTTAATAAATATTTGCAAGATAGTGTCGTAACGGTAAGGCAAAGTAGGTACGTAATTCCCGTAAAAAGTGAATATAGAAGTTTTATTAAAGGTTTTATACACGACCAGTCGCAATCGGGTGCAACTCTTTTTATTGAACCCGAACAAGTTATGGACTTAAATAACGACCTAAAAACCGCTTATTTAGAAGAATCCAACGAAATTCATAAAATATTAATGGATTTATCGAGAAAGGTAAGTGCAATTTCAGGCTACTTACGTTTTAATTACGAAAATCTTGTCGAGATAGATAACGCATTTTCTCGTGCTTATTATTCTTTTAATAATAAATGCACGATTCCATTAATAAACGATAAGGGCATTATAGATATAAAGGGCGGTAGACATCCCTTAATAGACGCTAAAACTGTTATTCCCATATCGGTTAGTCTTGGTAAAGATTATAGATTTTTATTGATTTCAGGGCCAAATACGGGCGGGAAAACCGTTACGTTAAAACTTACGGGACTATTTTCTCTTATGGCAATGAGTGGGCTTTTTCTTCCTTGCTTTGATAATAGTGAAATTTCCGTTTTTGATGATATTTTTTCCGACATAGGTGATGAACAAAGAATTGAACAGAGTATATCTACTTTTTCTTCACATATGAAAAATATTATTAATATAATTAATTCTTCATCAAATAAAACACTCG
>JAZUKR010000195.1:0-2217 GCA_045643385.1 Christensenellaceae bacterium
ACAAATCCGTAAAAATCCGCTCTCGTTATATCTTCAAAATGACATCTAGGTCTAACACCCGCATTTAATGCGTCTTTAACAATTCCTAAATATTTATCTAAAGCCTGAGACCTTGTTAAATTCATTTTTTTAAAAATATGATAGTCGGAACAACTTACTAAAATCCCCGTTTCTTTAATCCCCATATCTTTAACAAGTTGGAAATCGTTTTTATTAGCCCTAATCCAACTTGTAACTTCGGGAAATTCTAAACCTAAATCCATACATGCCCTAGCGGCTTTTTTATCTTTTTCGGAATATAAAAAGAATTCGGATTGCCTTATTAAACCGTTTTTACCGCCAAGTCTTGACATTAACTTAAACAAGTCGACTATTTGTTTAACCGTATAAGGAGAGGTCGCCTGTTGACCGTCTCTAAACGACGTATCCGTTATCCAAATATTATCAGGCATTCCCATAGGAACAACACGGTTATTGAACACGATTTTAGGAACGTGCTCGTAATCAAATATGTCTCTGTATAATTGCGGTTCTTTAACGTCTTGCAAACTGTAATTATAAGAATCTTCTTCTAATAAATTATTTTTTTTGTTTTGAGAAATCATATACTTAACTCCTCTATAAATGATTTTAATCTATTTAATCCTTCAACTATATCTTCATTTGATATTGCGTAAGAAAGTCTTATTGAATTATCGTCGCCAAACGCAATTCCGGGAATTACGGCGACACCTTTTTTAAGTGCTAAATCTGCAAACTTTAACGAACTGTCTATAGTTTCACCTTGAAATTTTTTACCAAACGTTTTAGAAATATCAATAAAAACATAAAAAGCACCAAGCGGTTCAAAATATTTAATATCCTTAATTCCGTCAAGCAATTTTAACATTAATTTTCTTCTTTCGTCGAATGTTTTTTGCATAGACGAAATAAATTCTTCTCCACGTTTATCAGTTAATGCAACAGTAGAAGCATACTGAGATATAGAACAAGCGTTACTTGTAGTATGGCTTTGCATACTGGAAATTGCCTTTGCAATTTCTTTAGGAGCTGCAAGATAACCTATTCTCCAACCTGTCATAGAATAAGTTTTACTCATACCGTTGATAACGATTGTATGTTCTTTAACAAATTCACTATATTGCGCTATAGAATAGTGTTTTTTGCCATCATAACGTAATTTTTCGTATATTTCGTCTGAAATTACATAAATACCCTTACTCTCAATAACTTTCGCCAAATCCTTAATTTCGTTTTCCGAATAAACTGCACCGGTAGGGTTATTTGGAGAATTTAATATTAAGCATTTAGTTTTGGAAGTGATTGCGTTTTCAAGTTCTTTTGCAGTTATTTTATAACCGTTTTTAGAAGAAGTTTTAACGTAAACGCATTTTCCACCCGCAAGTTTCACAAGTTCAGGATACGTAAGCCAAAAAGGTGAAGGAATAATTACTTCGTCACCGTCGTCTATAATTGACGATATAGCATGAAACAAAGAACTTTTTGCCCCTGTTGAAATAATGATTTGATCTTCTGAATAATCTAAATTATTATCTTTTTTAAATTTTTCAACAACGGCTTTTTTAAGTTCTAACGTGCCGGATGCGGGCGTATATTTAGTAAAACCTATATCAAGCGCCTTTTTTGCTCCTTCTATTATGTATTCGGGAGTATTAAAGTCAGGTTCACCCGCACCAAAACCAACAACCGAAATACCGTCTTTTTTCATTTTTTTTGCTTTAGCAGTTATTTCTAAAGTAAGCGACGGAGAAATATCTCCAACCTTTTTCGATATAACCATATAATCTCCTAAGTATTAATTATTCTTCTGTAACGTCTTGAGCAAGTTTTGCTTCTCTGTCTGCTATATTTAATGCGTCAACCATTTCGTCTAAATAGCCGAGCATAAAATTATCTATACTGTGTAAAGTTAATCCTATTCTGTGATCAGTAACTCTGCCTTGCGGAAAGTTATACGTCCTTATTCTTTCCGATCTATCACCTGTACCAACCTGACTTTTTCTATTTTCAGAATATTCTTTGTCGTACTGAGATTGATAATAATCGTATAGTCTGCTTTTTAGAACTTTCATCGCCTTTTCACGGTTTTTTGTCTGTGAACGTTCGTCTTGACACAAAACGACAATCCCCGTAGGAATATGAGTAAGCCTTATACAAGATTCCGTTTTATTAATATGCTGACCACCTGCACCACTC
>JAZUKR010000196.1:0-1992 GCA_045643385.1 Christensenellaceae bacterium
AACCAAACAGGCAACAAAGAAGGAGAAGGGGGAAATTACGTATACTTGTACCCGTTGTAGCAACAAATATACAGAAGAGATACCGATGTTGCCTGACGGCGAAGGACTTGTATTGTTAGTTCAAGACAATAATCCGTGGTCGACAAACACTAATACGATTACGTTGAATTATTTAATGGACAAAGGATATATTTCCGGTTGGACGGCGATAACGTCGAGAAGTTTGATTTCGGCAACGAATTTAAGCGAATATGACGTAATTTATATAGCAAATGACCAAACGACTTCTACGTATAATAATCTAGGTAACTGCGAAAGCAAATTAACGGAATTTGTAAATAACGGAGGAGTATTGGTGTATGGAGCGTGTGATCATGGATGGTCGGCAGGTTCGATAAATAAATTGATAGGTAGTGTAGCTAAAGGCAATTATTATTCATATCATAATTATATAGTAAACGGTGAGCACCCTATAGTAACAGGTGCATTGACGGACGGAAAGCAAATAACTAACGAATTATTATATCATAATTATTGTAGTCATACCTATTTCACTAATTTACCGGACGGAGCGACAATAATATTACAAGACGCAAAGGGAGCGCCGACGTTAGTAGAATACGAATACGGAGAAAATAGCGGAAGAATTATATTATCCGGTTTAACGTGGGAGCATAACTATTATTATAACAATTATGAAAACCGTAACGTAAGTTTTGCTGACAACGTATTTGACGACTTGATAGTTTATGCTATGAGTAAAGCCGATCCGTGCGAACACGAATATGATATAGGAGAGATAGTTTCTTCTACGTGTATTGAAAGGGGATATACTTTACACACGTGTAGTAAGTGCGGAAAGACGTATAAAGACAATTTTGTAGATGCGTTAGGGCATGAATTAAGTTATACGGATAACGGAGAAACGCATACGGTAACGTGTTTAAGAGACGGTTGTGAATATCAAGAAGAAACAGCCCACAATTATGAAGATTGTTGCGACTCAGTTTGTGATAACTGTAATCACGAGAGAATTGCTCCGCACGATTATACTACTAACTGGTACTATTTAGGGGAATATCATTTTAGAGAGCAAATTTGCGAATGTGCAAAAGCCGAAGTATTAGATATTCAAAAAGTCGGCTTAGAAAAAATACAAGAGCTTAGAAATACTATGTTCGGCTTATCGGCTATTTCCGATAGCGGAGTAAAGAAGTTAGTAGAAAATATAGATAAAAACGCAAGTGCGTTATATAGTCTGTTTAGTATAGATTTAACTTCTGTTTCCGTTACGCAAGCATCTCAATACGGTTATGACAATTATGATGTTATTAAGGGATATTGCATGGCAATAAATAACGATATAACCGGCTTAACCACACTTTTAGCGACAAAGGGTTATAACAAAGAGATGTTGACGGTTTATAATATGGGTACATCTTTGCTTAACTTAATAGAAGAAGTTCAAAATAGGCTTGTGGGCTTAACAAAAGATATGGCAAAACATACTTTTGGTAACGGAAGGGTTGTAAAACCTGCCACCTGCACGGAAGAGGGAATAATAGAATACAGATGTGAATTTTGCCATTATTCTTACAGAACTTCAATTCCGGTAAGCCATACTTACAGTACGGAGTGGTCTTATACAAAAACATATCACTATCATAAAGCAACGTGTTGCAGTAACGTAACCGATATGGCGGAGCATAGCTTTGTAAACGGAGTATGTTCGGTTTGCGGATATAGAGAAAATCCTATCTCTGAAACAAAAACGTATACAAGAATAGACAATAGCGGAAATGAAAGCAGTACGGGGAATTACGTGTTGTTTGGCTCTTATCCGCAAAGCGACGTAACAAGTAGTATGGGTTCAACGTTATCGACTTACGTAGCAACTAAACCTAGTAACGGCAACAATAACGGTTGGATTAGTTATAAGTATTATATTTCGAGTAGCAATTCAACAGATTATATGTGGTATAAGGACGTAGA